>NZ_KV786108.1:0-5426 GCF_001806835.1 Brevibacterium sp. HMSC24B04
ACCGGGTCAACGCACTCTAAAACCGGAAGAGCCACTTTGATCTTGCCCGTCAGGTCATCATCACTATGCCATTCGGGTCGCAGTTGGACGATCTTTTCGTACAGATTCGCTGCGATGTCGCGGGTCTGCACCACGATCATCGCCTTTCCGGGCGCACCTATAAACTGACGCATATTTTCGCGACGGTCTTCCCAGTGCCGCACAAAGTCCTGGGCAAGGGTGTCAAGCCTTTGGTCAGAGCCGTAGATGGTGTTCAGCACCGCAACGGATTGCTGCGCTTTCTCGCGGTCTTCGTCTTCGATGCCTTCCAGGATGTCTGCGGCGGCATCGTCGATGTCCTTATCCGTAATCCCTTGAATTCGCTCCAGCGGGATCAGGCGCGGTTCGAAGTACACGGGGACCACGGCACCGTCGGCGACTGCGCGGTTCATGTCGTAGACGTCGATTTCGCCGCCGAAGACTTCGCGGGTGTTGCGGTCCCATTCGTCGATGGGGGTGCCGGTGAACGCAATCATGGTTGCGTTCGGCAGTGCGATGCGCAGGTGGTGGGCGTAGCCTTCAGCATTTGTGTCGCCGAAGCCGTAGTGGGAACGGTGCGCTTCGTCTGAGATGACGATGATGTTGTGCCGCTCTGACAGCACGGGGTGTTTTTGTTCGCGGTCTTCTTTCGCTCCCTGTAGGCCGAATTTCTGCAGGGTGGCGAAGTAGATGCCGCCCGATTGGCGTTGGCTCAGCTGTTCGCGCAGGTCTTCCCTGCTGGAGATGTGGACAGGGTCTTCGGGCAGAAGGGTCGATGCTGAGAATGTCTCAAAGAGCTGCTTGTCCAGTTCGCTGCGGTCGTTCAGCACGACCACGGTGGGTGAGTCCAGCCGTGGGTCGCGCATGATCTTCGCGGTGTACATTTCCATTTCCATGGATTTGCCGGACCCGGTGGTGTGCCACACAACGCCGGCTTTTTTGTCGCTGCGGGCCGCTTGGATTGTCCTTCCGGCGGCTTTTGTGACTGCGAAGTACTGGTGTGGTTTTGCCACGCGCATGCGCAGCTGACCGTCGGTTTCGTCGAATGCGGTGAAGTCGATGAAGATCTGGCCGAAGCGCTCCACGTTGAACAGGCCCCACATGAGCATGTCGAACTCTGTCATCGTTTCGCCGTCGACCACCACGAGTGCCCGCTGTTCGTAGGGTTCGCCATCGTCGTCAACTCGCCACCGGCTCATGTGCTCACGAGGTGTAAAGGGGCTTCCGTAGATCGCATCAATTCCGTCGGAGGCCACCACAATATTGGCGAACCGGAAAGCCATTGGAAATTCGTCTACATAGGTGCGCAGCTGGTTGTAGGCGTTTTCGACGGTCGCTGTGGATCCGGATTGTTTGAGTTCGATGATCGCCAGCGGCATTCCGTTGGCGTAGAGCACCACGTCGAAACGACGTTCACTGTCGAGGTTGCGGATGGTGATCTGATTTGCAGCAATGTAGTCGTTTTTAGACGGGTTGCGCGAAAAGAACGTGATGGTGGGGTTCTGGTGTTTGCCGTCAGCGTCGTAGTATTCGATGCCGCGGTAGCCTTCAACGAGGATTTCGTGCAGGCGATGATTCTCAGCGATCGCGCTTTGTGACTGCGGTGTGATGACTTCGGATATTGCCTGTCGCAGGTATTCGTCGGGCACTCCGGGGTTGAGGTTGCGCAGGGCGTTGAGGAGCCTGCCCCGAAGCACTATGTCTCGCCAGTTTTCGCGCTCACCGCTGCCGGGGGCGAGCTTTTTGCCGCTGACTGGTTTCCAGTCGAGCTCACCCAACAGTTCAAGCGCATCGCCTTCGAACATCGCTTCGGTGTACACCATGGTTTATGCCCCGATTTCCTCACTCGGAATATCTGCACCTGCCGAGGTGGCCTCTTGTTCCGCTTCCCGTACAGAAATCTTGCCATTCATCAGCAGCGGAAGCAGCTCATTGCGGGTGTTTGCGAGAGTGGCGTTTGCTTCGAGACGAGCTGTAGCATCCTGAATCAGCGTATCCGCAATACGAATGAACTCAGCAGTTCTGCGATCGCCGGGATCTGGAACTTGGCACGTCTCAATGTCGCCCCATTTGGCCCGCGGCATCCTAGTTCCATTAGAGCTATTCACTGCATGCTGAACCACTGCGTCGCTGTTAGCTGCCGCTGCTACGAGCGGACCAAGCCTCTGCTCCTTCGCGCGCAGTACTAAGACGTCAGTAGAGCAATATCCCTCAAACGGAGCAATTGCGACCTTGTGGAAGTATGGCCTTAGTTTGCCGAACAATGTGTCACCCGCATGGAATTCGTTCTTAGCAGAAGTTGCAACGTCAGGCGTAGAACTACGAGCAAGCCAAAGCGACTCCGAATCAAAGTGCTCGAGCCCAACCAGTCGTTTCTGTGGATCAAATCCGTGGGGTGGGGTACTACTTCTTACAAGATCGGCAATATCACGAAGAGAACAAGCAGACACCGGTAGCGCTGAGTACCTTGCCCTAACCAACTCGTTAGAAATGGAAACCACCCTATTGTTCGCTGCGATCTTGTCATCGAGGGAACCGAGAACATCGACAATCCGATCCTGCCGGTCTCTATCCGGGGCGCTTACTTTGAATGCACTTATATAGTTTCGATTCAAAGACCCCTGAGCAGTACCAGAGTCAAAGCCGCTTAGATCAAGCGTCTTGAACAAATAGAAAAGCCATCGGGGATTGTTACCCTTAAAATCCTTTGCAAAAAGCGTTGTATTCAAGGGCCAGAAATCCGTATCGCTCCATCTAGGAACGCCAAGGTTCGTGCTTCGACCGATGACGAAACCAGGTCCGGCCACCTTAGCCTCGTTGTGGCTGAAAGTCTTCTCGCCCGCAGCCAGGACCGGAACATCTCCGGGAATGCGATTCTTTGCAGGCAAATCAAAGCCTCTTTGAAACGTAATCAAGTTGCCCAGAGTCGTTTCAGTCCATCCCATCACCCCAACCTCCCCAACTGTTCGCGGACAACAGCGTCGAGGCGAGCAGACTCGTCGAGGGCTTCGGTGAGCTCCGCGGTGAGGCGGGTGATTTTCTGGTCGATCGGCTCGTCGTCTTCTTCCACCTCGGCAAAGCCGACATAACGGCCCGGAGTAAGTGCATAACCGGCGTCGCGGATCTCTTCAATCAACACCGATTTGCAGAAGCCCGCGATGTCTTCGTATTCGCCTTCAGCAGATTCACGACCGCGCCACGTACGGAAGGTGTTCGCGATTTTCTGGATGTCTTCGTCTGTGAAGCTGCGTTCAGTGCGGTCCACCATGTAGCCGAGGTCGCGCGCATCGATCAGCAGGACCTCGCCCCGGCGATCAATCGATCCCTTAGACCCGGCATTCTTGTCCTTGGCAAAGAACCAGACACAGACCGGTATGCCGGTTCCGCGGAAAAGCTGGGCGGGCAGTGTGATCACGCACGAAATGATGTCGTCTTCGACCATGTTCTTGCGGATTTCACCTTCACCAGACGCATTCGACGTCATGGTGCCGTTCGCCATGACAACACCGGCCTCACCCTGAGGGCTCAGCTTCGAGATGATGTGCTGCATCCACGCGAAGTTCGCGTTCTTTTCCGGCGGGACACCGTACGTCCACCGCCTGTCGTCGGTGTTGCGGGCCCAGTCCTTGATGTTGAACGGCGGATTGGCCAGAACATAGTCCATCTCCGTTCCAGGGTGGATGTCGCGGGCGAAGGTATCGCCCCACCGCTCCCCCAGACCTTTGGCACTGAGCGCGTGAATAGCCAAGTTCATACGGGCCATGCGCCACGTGCGCTCGTTGAGTTCCTGGCCGTAAACAGCAATCACCGACGGGTCCTTGTCGTGTGCGTCCAGGAACTTCTCCGCCTGGACGAACATGCCACCCGAACCACAGCAGGGGTCGTACACGCGCCCCTCGGTCGGTTCCAGAATTTCCACCAGAGTGCGAACCACCGAACGTGGGGTGTAGAACTCCCCACCTCGCTTGCCCTCCGCAGAGGCGAATCGGGCAAGGAAGTATTCGTACACTTCACCTAGCAGATCACGCGCACGTTCCGGCCCCTCCGCAGTAAACCGAGTGGTGCTGAAAAGATCGACGAGCTCACCCAGACGGCGTTGATCCACACTGTCGCTGTTGTAGTTGTGTGGAAGCGTGCCTTCCAGGGAGGGGTTATCAGCCATGAGAGCTTCGGCGGCTTCATCAATGAGCTTGCCGATAGCTTTGAACTCGCCACCGGCTTCTTCCGTCTTTCCTTTGGAGTGGCTCTTGAGGTAATCCCACCGGGCAGTTTTGGCCACCCAGAAAACGTTCTTTTCGAGGTAGGCGTCGCGGTCTTCAAGCTCTTCCGCGATTTCCTCAGCAGAGGCCCCTTCTGCCTGCAGCTCGGCTTCGAGCTCTAGGCGACGGGCATCAAAAGCATCAGTGACGTATTTGAGGAAGACAAGGCCCAGGACGATGTCCTTGTACTGAGAAGCATCCATGGAGCCGCGCAGCTTATCCGCGGCCTTCCACAGAGTGTCCTGAAATTCCTTCACGGGAGTGGCAACCATACTTGGGAGTCTACTTCTCAGGCTGTCTACTCAACGCTTCGGCGAATAAACGGCGAATAAACTTGGCCATCAAGATGCGCAAGCAGCGCAAACGCAACAACGGCGCGCGACCACAGTCAACCTAACGACACCGCGCAGCAAGCGCAGCCGGCACAACCTCAGCACCCGTGCCCACCACCTCGGACGCTGCGAGCGTTCAATACAATTTTCGTATGGACACTCTTTCCCGTCGTTTTGCTGTGCTGGTCGCAGCTCTTTGCGCCATGTTCGCGCTTTTCACACCCGCAATTGTGGCCACGCCAGCCCATGCGGCACCGCCACGTCAAGCCACCAGCCAAATCAACGCGGCAGCAAAGAAACACGCAAAGAAACTGGGCAAAGCAAAAGGCAACATCCGCTGCGGACTCCCCCAAGGCGGCTGCTACCGCACCTTCACAAAAGGTTCCATCCACTGGTCACCTAAGACCGGTGCGCACCCCACCTGGGGTACGGTTCGTTCAATCTGGAAGAAGCACAAGTGGGAACGCGGCAAATACGGTTACCCCACCGGCAGCGCACGGATCGGCAACGACGGAAAACTTCGCCAAAAGTTCCAACGCGGAACCATCACCACCGGCGTCATCAGGACCGGCCTCCCGCACGGAGTCAAGCCCAAAGGCGGCCGACAAATCGTCATCGCACACACTGCCAAACGCTCCTCCAAAACCGGCACAGTGGAACTGTGGGAACTTCGCAACGACGAACGCTGGCACCGCAAACACACCTTCAAAAACGCCCGGTTCGGGTACAAGGGACTGGCAACCGCGAAGGCTAAACGCGAAGGCGACGGCAAGACACCCATGGGGCAATACCGCATCCCTTTCACCTTCGGCACCAA
>NZ_KV786109.1:0-3462 GCF_001806835.1 Brevibacterium sp. HMSC24B04
ACCGGGTCAACGCACTCTAAAACCGGAAGAGCCGGTTTGCCTCTTTCTCCAGATTTCGACGCGCTCGCGCCGTGTAAGCTTGCGCCGCTCTGAGTCGGGAGATATCGAAGTAGTTGTTACCAAATTGAGATACACGCAACGATGTAAATCGCTCCCAAGGCTATTACACTCACTGTAACCTAGAACACCGCCTCCCGGGCTTTGTTTAATCCGGCCTCCTCTCTCGAAAGGCATTTATGCCTATACGTACATGTGACTTGCTAGAGATTCTGGCATGCATACAGAAACTGAATAACGCCGGCCCCCTATATTGCGAATATACGCGGTATGGAAAAGATGGAAAATTTGTCTTCAGGCTCGAATTAAACATACCCCTTGGAGTCATTCGGGCGGAGTCGGTCCAGGCTAGAGAATTTTGCGAATACAATCGACTCACCCGTGAGTTCACTTTGGAATACGAGGGAGAAAGGCACATCGAAGATGATCGGCCGTTTCCGGTTAGCCCCCCGGTACTTGGGCTCCTATCGCCCATAGATTTACCGATCTGGGGTGGAGAGTTCAGCTTTTACGAGCCATTGGAAACTAGTGCTATTGCTCCATCGCTCATAAAGGTCGCATTCGGTCGACTGCAGGATGCTGAAGCGCACGGGCATATAGTTATGGATACGGAGACGGGGATTCCTTCCGAATTCGAAATGAATGGAGTACGTTATGAAAGGACTCTATTGAGATGAAGTCACTTCCCTTGATTGCCGCGTCAATCGTGTTTACCATGGTCCCCTCAACAACAGTGGCCGCCATGGACCATCCTGCTGATTCCGGTACTTCAGACGAGTCCGCGAACTGTGAAATAATTCTCGATGATGTTGTCGAAACGCCTGAGGCCGAGGAAGCTGAGGTAACACCTGAGAAGGAGATGCAGTTCACATGCATGTCAAATATAGTTACAGTTCAAAACGTTGATTCTGACGGCGACCCTTTGTCTCCGGGTGTAGCTTACAACACAGCCACGGAAAATGCTGTCGTTTTACCGGAACAAGACGACCCCTCGGCAGAGGCAGTGCAAGATGATCTTGAGGTAATCCTGGGCCCCGGCGCTGAAGGTAGAAGCCTTGGAGGTGATGATTCAATCACTGGTGGTTCCGCAGCCGTGACCCCCGCATCATCGTTATCTAAGGCGAAAGACTCCTATCGTCTTAATAAATCTACAAGCATTGTGTGGGGAGTTAAACGCGGGCGAAAGATTGTTTGGAGTCGCTCTGCGAAGATTACGCTTGCCTCGATCACTGGCAATATACGGAAGTCCACTCTCTGGCTTACGAGCGATCCTGTCGGAAACTATCAAACGGCTATTGAGGCCCGGCTGGTCCTCAAGGAGCATCTCCGCTTGAAGGTCGACCGCGATGTCGATTGGGGATCTATTAAACAGGACACTTACAGCTCCCGAGCAAAGAAATTTACGCGCAACTTCTATAACGACAAGGGTGCCGCCAAGTACTATCATTACGTACATAACGTTAAGATGAATGACAGGAAGGCCAACCGCAAGTTTGATATCGCTGGAACTGTTACTATGCCGAGATTCCAATGTTATAAAACCGTAGTTTGCAAATTCCCTCGTGGAAAAGCGGCTCCGTACTGATCCGTATGCATTCGTGGCGAAGTGGTCTCCAGCAGCCTGTTTTGGGCGGTTTGCGGGCTCATCGTAATTGAGAGTGTAGAACTGGTCTGAAGCCACCGGAGTCGAGCAGGCATCTTGCGATGTAGTGCGTGAGGTTGCGGAATCTCAGTGCTGAGCCCCGTAGGTGTTCGAGCCTGCCGTTGATCGCTTCGGTAGGCCCGTTCGACGTTCCCGGTCGGGTGAAGAACGCCAGGATATCAGCAGCTCGACGCTTCAGAGTCCGTCCTAACCGCTTGAGCTCGACCAGTCCTGTCGGCAGATTTGTCGTCAGATCGTCGATGACTGTTTGTAAGAGCTTCTTGCCCTCGTTGCCGTCGTTGGTTCTGTAGGCGCTCACAATGTCTTGATAGACGGCCCAGGTGACTTCGACCTGACTTGGCTCACGGTTGTCTTGATTTCGGTGCTTTGGTTCCGTGACCTGGAGCTTTGCTTGTGATTTCGTGCGTTTTCGCGCACTAACGGGGGGTCGTTTAGAGTCGTGGGATGGTGTTCATCCGGCGGGTCCGCACGAAGTCCGGGGCGACTGCGGTGCAGGTGGCTGAGTATTGGCGCGGTCGGCAGCGCATCATCAAGCACATCGGGTCGGCGCATACTGAGGCCGAGCTCGGGGTTCTGCTGGCCCTGGCCAGGGGCTGGATCGATGACGGGCAGCAGACGCTTGATATCGACATCGGGTTTGCAGAGATGCCCACGCAGTCGCTGGTTGAGGAAAACGGTGGGCAAGCCGCGCTGCTTGACCCTGAGCCACCTGTGGCAGGGCGTGCTCCTGCCGGACGAGTGGCGGCGACCCCGGCCGGGATCTTGCGGGACGTGCTGACCGCGGCATATCGGCAGTTGGGATTCGACCGGGTCGACGACGCGGTGTTCTGCGACTTGGTGGTGGCCCGGATCGTGGAGCCGACGTCGAAGCGCGACGCGCCCCGGGTGCTGCGCGACCTCGGGTTCGACGCTGTCAGCTACGCCACGATCAAGCGGAGCCTGGGCAGGATCCAGGAACAGGACTATCGGGATCAGATCGCGAAGGCCTGCTTCGCCTACAGCGCCGCCACCACGGGGCTGTCGCTGCTGCTGTATGACGTCACCACCTTGTACTTCGAGGCGGAGAAGGAAGACTCCTACCGCAAGGTCGGGTACTCGAAGGAGCGCCGGGTCGATCCGCAGATCGTCATCGGGCTGCTCGTCGACCGGACCGGGTTTCCCTTGGAGATTCGCTCGTTCGAAGGGAACAAGGCCGAGACGCACACGATGATCCCGGTGATCAAGGCTTTCCAGGACCGCCACAACGTGGCCGATATGGTAGTGGTCGCCGATGCCGGGATGCTGTCGGCGAAGAACCTGCAAGACCTCGACGACGCCGGCTTGCGGTTCATCGTCGGGTCGCGGCAGACGAAGGCACCGCAGGACCTGGCGAAGTACTTCCACTAGCACGGCACCCACCACAAGGACGGGCTGACCGTCGACACCATCACGATGCGGCGGTCGGCACCCGATCCGGACCAGGTGCCGCGCCGGGCCGAGCCGGTGTGGGACCCCGAAACAGACACCGACAAATGGCGGGCCGTCTGGCAGTACCGGCGCAAGAGAGCGCTGCGGGACCAAGCCACGCTCAATCAGCAGCGCAACCGAGCGATCGCGATCATCGACGGGGAACGGGCACCGAAGAAGGCCAGGTTCGTGCGGGAGAAAGGCGGGAAGAAAGAACTCGACGAAGCCTCCTACGCACGAGCTATACAGGCTCTTCCGGTTTTAGAGTGCGTTGACCCGGGCTGATAGCTGCCCGG
>NZ_KV786110.1:0-21781 GCF_001806835.1 Brevibacterium sp. HMSC24B04
ACGATTAACTAACCTCCCCGATCAGTACAGCTAGTTCTATTTGACACGGGTCTGCGCTAAATAGGCAGGACAGAGACTAACATAGTCGCGTACTCTCCTCCACGCTTGAGGCAGGTCGAAGTGCCGTGATTCCTGAGCAAGATTGAGCAGAAGATGGCAAGCAAGCTCCGCCCGCGAACCGTCACCGAGCGGATTCAGGCTCTTCGCGTTGAACCGATCGGGGGCGATGGAGTCGAACGCTCGTCCACGCGATCAGCCGAGACCTACGTCAACTAAGTGAGACAGGAACAACGGTCGGAAACATTTCAGAGGAAAGGCGACCGCTGATATGACCTGGAGGAGCCCTACCCATGTGCCGAAAATGGGTGGACGGAATAGGACGCGAGACTACTTGATGCGCCGCGGTCAAACGTTGTACTTGCGGACATACCGCTGGACAGGCCGCCAGAAACAACTACGAGGTCACCGAGGGGTGCCCGTTAGCTTCCTGGCAGGACCTGTCCTCTCCAGGGAACGGCGCCCGTCAGATCACTGCTGATCGAGCGCATGATCGACCCAGTCAATAAGGATATTGGGGTTGAGTTCGGTTCCCCACCGGTCGTGTGTGCCGTCTGGGTCGAACCACAAAGTTGCATCGCTGCCCATTTCACGCACACGCATCAACCAGGCCAGCCCGAGGCGAGGATCGACTCGCACGTCCCGACCCGCGACGATGACCAGAGTTGGTGGGGTTGAGGATCTGAGTTTGCGCAAGGGAGAGAGCCGATGCAAAACAGCGAAGTCGCGGGAATCATTGACCGGGTCACCCCATTCGTCGAGATCGGCCTGCCCGGTCAGAGATGAGAGGCGAAGTAACGCATGGAGCGGGTCAACGTAACCATTGACGATGACTCCAGCATCGATCAGACCGGGGGCTTCTGTGAGCAGCGATGCGACCAAGAACCCGCCAGCCGATGCACCGATGACGCAGAGGTGAGTAGCTGTGACTGATCCGTTTCCTGAGCGCAACCATTGTGCTGCCGTGACGGTGTCGATCAGTGAGTTTTCGCGCATATGACGGGCTCCAGCTTGGTGGCGTTCAGGATCACCGCCTCCTCGTACATTGGCAGTGGCGACTGCATAACCACGGTCGAGCCAATATCGAAGTTCTGGATCAGTGTCGAGTTCAAGGTCGAGCCCGTAGGCACCGTAGACCATAAAGACAACGGGCCCCTGGAACTGGGGACCACCTCGCCAGCGCATGTCAATTGTGCATTCGTATCCGTCAGGAGAAGTGAAACGGTCACGGGCAGCTCGTGTCCCAGCGCGGAGTTCAGCCAGGGGGTTGAGGACGTGACCGGTCGAGTCGAGGTACCAACTCATCGGTGGTGTCCCAGTTGACATTTCGACCGCCGCGAATCCGACGGCTGTGGCACAGGTGTTGAGGCTCAGATCGAACCGCCCCTCCGTCTTCAATAAGGGGCCCGTCGGCAATGCAGAGAACCCGGCCAGGGTGATGAGGTGCAGGTGCTCAGCTTCGCTCTTGGGGGAGCTGAGACTGACGCGCACAAGGACCCGATCCGAGCCAGCTGCGAGTTGGCGAACTTCTCCTTGGCCGTTGGCTACCCTCCACCCGTGATGGATGCGGTTGTGTCCGATTTCGTAGGCATCAATGTGCCAATGATGGCGGTTGTTCGTGGCATGGATGAGCACGGGTTCGTCGTTGAGATACCCCACGTCGAAGAGATCGGGGTCGTGGACGAACCCCGGGATAGACAGGAGGTGGGGATCCGGGCGGTCAGTATCGGCAATCTTCCATTGGCGAGTGCTCCGAACACCGTGTCCGACTTTCACGAATCGGCGGACGGAGCAAGGTAGCACTTTTACTCCTCCTGCGGGGCCCTCGACAAGTGTGATCGCCTGCCAGTCGTTCGAGGCTGCGTTGATCGGCATTACGCGGGCTCGGGCTTTGTCGGCTGTTTCGGGATGAGGTTCGACGTAGACAACTTTGGGTACTGTACCTTCGCACAGGTGGGCGTCTGGGTAGGTTCCAATCAGCACCAGCGTTGGCTCAGGTTCATCCCCGGTATAGACCGTGACTGCGAATCGCTCGCTATGGGGCTGTCTGTATACGCGAAGCCAGTGGCCAATTGAGGCATCAACGTCGAGGTTATGCGCAGACCAACCGGCCAATTCTGCGATCGTCGAGTCCGGGAAGGCCAATGGTTTGCTCTCGCCGGTGAGGGTGACAGGATCGTCAACCCATTTCCCAATGAGCTGACCGCTGTCATCAACGTTGATCCACAACCATCCCTTTCTCAAGGGAACGACTTCGGTTTCGTCGATGTCCAGGTTGGCGAGCTCGTGGCAGCTAGGTTCGAGTGTGTCGATTCTTTGACCGTGTACCTGCAGCAGTGACATGAGTTCGCCGTCCTCGACGGCGAGGTAGTCCTCGACGGTTAGAGCGGGGTGTCCGGTAATTGTTTGCATTCGCTGTCTGTCCTTTCCCTGTATCAATGCGCAGTGAGAGATCGGAACAGAGAAGAACGTTCGCTGACTTCAGTTGGCGGTCCACACTCGACCAGTCGACCTTGGTCAAGGACGAGGACAAGGTCAGCGATGTCCATCCCAAAGTGGCCATGCCCGGCCGCGAAGGTGGTGATGCCTCCCATGGTGGTGCGAATGAGGTCCATGACCTGTTCTCGGTTGAGCACATCGAGTCCGGAAGTGATTTCATCCAATAGCAGCATTCGGGGCCGTCCGATGAGTGTGCGTGCAATGGCTAGGCGTTGACGTTCGCCGCCAGAAAACGCGTACGCGGACTCTCCAACTGTGGCGTCCAGACCCCCATCGCGAGCGTAAATCGTGTCGGCGAGTCCGACCTGACGAATGATGTCCCAGCATTCGTCGTCATCGATGTCTCGCCCGAGAAGGAGGTTGTCTCGGACGGTGCCGCTGAAGAGCGGGCATGACTGTTCGATATACCCGACCTGACGCCGATACACGTCATCATCGTGAGCTGCGAGGGGGACTCTGTCGACAAGGATTGTCCCTTCGGTGGGGACGACAAATTTCTCCAACAGGGACAGCGTCGTTGATTTTCCGGAGCCAGAGGATCCAGTCACGGCGACCCACGATCCAGAGGGAACTGTGAAACTGACATCCGTCAATGCGTTCTCGCGTCCGCCTTGTCCGCGAGGGTAGGAGACTGACACGTTGCGGAACTCCACATCGCCGGCAAGGTGGGGTTCGACGGGCATGTCATTGCCGGAGTCGGTGCGCGGGACGGTGAAGCCAGGTGTCGCTGGATGATTGATGACTGATCTGAGGTTGATGATTCTTTGCAATGCTCCGAGAGACTCTGCCATTTCCATGACCGTGTCTGTGCTGCCGAGAATCGGGCTGATGATCAGCATCGTGTACATGAAGAAGGCAACGAGTTCTTCGGTGGAAATTTGTCCGGTCTGGATTCGCACGACAGCGAATCCGACGATGAGTGCCAGTGTTGCTTGGATGCAGATTGTGATCAGGGGGCCCATGAGGGCTTGAGCCTTGTCTGACTTGTTTGCTGCGTTGAGGAGTCGTAGGCTGCAGCGCTTCAGCCGGCGTGCTGCGAATGCGTCGGCGACGAAAGCTCGGAGAGTCAGCACGGAGTCGAGAGCTCTCGTCGCCTCTGCCACGTATTCGCCTTGGGCTTCTTGCCGGTCGAAAGAGATTGTGGTGAGTCGACTGGAGATGGTGATGATGACTGCCAAGCATGCGACCGTGAGGACAAGAGCCGCCACGGTGAGGATCGGGTCCAGGATCGTCATCTGGACCAGTGCCCCGACGATTAGCACAATGCCACCTAGTGCCTGTACTGGTCCCCGGCTGAATACCTCATTGAGATGTTCAGCGTCGATGCTGCACCGTGCCACAAGGTCAGCTGTCGGATGTTCGACGAGTTTGTCAGCGGGCACGCGCATGGCAATCGTCGCTGATTCGTCGCGAAAGGCTCTGACCGCACGATTGCCTGCCTTAGCGCTGAGTAAATTGACAGCGGCCGTGATGCCGGAAGCGAGAACGGCCAGACCGGCAAGGCCCGCTCCGAAAGGAACGGCTGCCATGAGGTCCTCGGTACGGAGAACTCCGACGATTTTCCCTGCCAGCAGAGGTTGTCCAAGAGACACGAGAGATGCGACCACGGTGCCGATAAAGATGATGACGAGAGTTCTCGGTTCTAGTCTGAGGACACCCAGAAGTCGGATCAGTGGATGTTTGGGCGGACTCGCGAGGAACTCGGCGACAAGCGTGTGGGCACGTTGATCCCTCACTGAAGGCACGTTGAGTGCTTCTTGTTCGTGGACGTCAGAGTGCGAGTTGATCGACGACATGGTCGCTCCCTGCTTTTCGGTGCGGCTGGCCAATGCTGGGCCGGGGCATATAATGGTTGAACGGGTCCTGGCGGGTATGCGTCGGCAGGAACATCCGTGTTATTCATTGATTGACGAACTCGCGACCGGCGGCAAAATGGGATTGCAACCGGTCGCGAGTTCAATGTCGGTTCTTTGACGTGTCGAGGTCGGATAGGCGCTGACCTCAACTGCGACGTCACTTCACGAAGCACGCGAAGTAGCTCTTCTTGCTCTTGTGGCACACTGCGATGCTCACTTTGGATTTCTTCGTGTCGGCTGGGGCTTCTGCCGCCGCTCCCTGGAGTTTCAGCACGTTGGACAATTTGTTCACCTACTTTCAGAAAGTCGGTGGCTCGATCGGTGATGTCAGCAGAAGACGCGGCTCTTCTTGCTCGGCTTGCCGGCGCAGAATACCCAGCTCTTCTTCGAGACCTTGGTTTCGCCGGGAACCTCTGTGGTGCCCTGCAGCTTCAGTACGTTTGCCATCGTTGTCACCTCCTTGGTGATAAGTTGCTGTTTGTATGAGTCGATTGCAAGGGTCATTTGACCCAGCAGATAGCCACGGAGACCTTCGAGGTTCCGCACCACCTGACGCTGATCTGAGACCGCTTCTTCGCTGCCTCGGGAGTCTCGACGGAATCGAGTCCCTGCAGGTTGAGGATGTTCGACATTTTTGTCACCTCCTTTCTGACTTTGAGAATTGATTGCTGAGGGCTCGTGCCGTTAGGCGACGAGCGTGCGACTCGCTTCGGCCGTGGGGTCGAATGGATCCGAGTCGGGTTCTGGGGGCTGCGGAATGGGTTGCAGCGCAAAGTAATCGCATGTACGTCGGCTGATGGGAAGCGTTAGGAACGGTTGGGCGGACCGGTATGCGTGGAGTGCCAGGGCAATACCTGCCGCACCGGTTCCGAGGTCGGCGCTGAGGCGGATTAGTCCGTCCCCAATGGTGACGACGTGTTCCTGATGCACGAGAAGACTGTTGAGTAAGAGGTCGACTTGTCGACTGGTGGCTGTGGCCTGGTCGCCGATTGATGCCGCCAAGGCTGTGACGAGGCCGGCACGGCCATGGTCATATCCGGGGTAGATGTAGAAGTCGCCGGAGCAGGCTGCGATCATGCCGCCACGTTCGTCTGGCGTGAGTATCGTGTTACCGGAAACCCGTTCTAGGGCGGAGGCGACGAGCAATAGGCCGGCTGTGCCCCATTCGACGTAGGGCAGGGTTCGTTTGTTTGCTTCGTCGAGGACAGTCGTTTCGCCTGACTCGGCTGTCACGCAGGCTTCAACATCGGCGCGCAAATGTTCGTGAGCTCGACGTAACGGTTCGGGGTTTGCCGTGATGGAATGGACGACGAGGTCTGTCAGAGCAAGTCCCGTCAAACCCCAGTAGAGTCCACGGCGACGGCATAGTGATGTCCATGCGGAGCTGTTCGGTGTGACCGTGTGGTGCAGGCGTTCATATGCTTGCAGGGCAGCGTCGGTCAGTTGTCTATCCTCGGCCGCATGTGCGACTTCAAGTGCCACGAGAATGGTGCCTGCTTGCCCTCCGGCCAAATCGAGTCGCCGTCGTGCGAGCGACCAATTGAGTGCTTTGCGTGCGGCAACGACGCTCTGGTCCGTTTCGCCGAGCTCGCTGAGTGCCAACGCAATGCCAGCCAAACCGGTGAGGAGTCCGGGATTGTCGTGTGCTGGCCACTGGCGTGCGACGGTAGTTAGGGCGGTGATGTCACTGTTGACTGGAGATCTGCCGATCCGGTGTTGAGCAAGCATGACGCCAGCTCGTCCGGTGGTCAATGTTTCGTGGGAGTGGGGGCTTGTTTCGATGATGTCGCCGGGGAACGCACCGTGATGAGCGTATTGCCTGGACCAGTCAATGCCTGACAGCAACCCGGCGATTGCTGTGTCGACGTTGAGCCCTGGGGGTGGTATGTCGACGGTGAAGTCGCTGGCCAAGACGGGGCGTGCCGTTTTCGGGTACTGGTTTTCAACCCATGTTAATTGGTTTGCTGCACTGTCCCCATAGGTGTTCTGTATTTCCTGGTGGCATCGATCCCAGAACGACGGGGATACGGCTTCAATCTCGAAATCTGCGCAGTAGAGGAGCATGATGATCCGGGCGACTGCGAACCAGTCGGCTTGTTCCGCGTTGAGAGTCTCGTCGGCACAGTATTCGAATACTCGAAAACCGATTTCTCGTTCAGCGTCGAGTCTGGTGGCGTCTTCCAAGTCGAGGACAGTGACTGTGCCGTCTTCAGCGACGAGTACATTGCCAGGGTGGAGATCCCCGAGTGCCCAACCTTTTTGGTGGATGGCCGAAACGGACCTGATGAGCTGATCGACGATGGCGACGGTTTCGAGCGCGTACTGTTCAGGATCGGATTCCTGGAGGTCAGTTCGGCTGACCATCCAGGAGGTAAGTGTGGTGCCTTCGGCGTAGTCGAGTTCGAGGAATCGGTGTTCCCACGCAGTGAACGAACTGCGGATCTGTTGGACTCCGGGGAGGCCGGTCAGGTCTTTGAGGACTTCTTCCTCGCGCAGTTGGCGTTGCAATGCGCATCTGTTGCGGCCGTCGAGGCCGGCATGGGGGCGTGCTTCACGCAGGACCCGGACTTCTCCGTTGGGAAGTTCGGCGCGGTAGACGCCTCCAGCGTTGCTGAAGTGCAACGGTTCGATAGTTGAGAAGTCGTCCAGTCGAGACTGACACGATTCTTGTGACGCTGCGTATGCTGCCTGAAGTGTTGCGGGGAGCTCGATACCGTTGGGGATGGTGAAGCTGGGGGTACGCAGGTCTGGGATGAGACCCATCGTGTGGGGGTCGATGATGGAGTCGATCGGCTGATCATCAACACCAGGTGTTTCCAGGCCGAGGATTGCTCCGTAGCGGACGAACACTGGAGCGTTGTCGGTGTAACGAAGGTCCGAGAGAATGTATGGACCGTCCTGACCGGCTAGTTCCGTGGACAGCGAGTCGAGCAGCTGTGCCAACTGGTCGTCGTTGTCGGGGTAGACGGTGATGAACTTGCCTGCCGAACCTCGGTCACTTTGTTTGGATGACGATTCGGTGAGTTCAGCGATCGTGGGGAGGAACTTAAACGCGGCTCCTGCATGCAGGCAGATCTCAGTGGTACGAGCCAGGGTCTGTTCTGCACATTCGGGAGTGGCTGATACGTGGATTTTCCATCCCTGCACTCGCGGCTGCCAGTCTCGGGGAGTCCAACCTTCCCAACCGGCCCAGGACTGCACGAGCCACCCTGCGGGGAGTTCGTGTGTCTGTACGCGCTGAGCAGGTTCGTTGCCCATGGTGGCGGGGTTCTGCGGTTCACCATAGAAAGGTGAAGCTTTCGTCGCCCCCATGTAGTACTCGGCGCGTACTGGCATCGCTTCCTCCTGGGCAGTTCACCGAATTGTTCTATCCTGCGAGAAATCTGCAACTGCAACTAAAGTTGTTGTTGCTTGGTATGTATTCATTTCAATCGACGGGAACTACATTCACAAGGGATTTCAGATGGAGTTGGCGGAACGTTTGGAAGGTACGGCTAATAGTTAGTAAAGGGGCCCGGCACAGTGAACTGCTCCCCATTAGTTGGACTGAGAAATCAGTTACCGACTAGTGGGGAGTAGTTTTCGTTGAGAGCACGAAGTTCGCTGAGTGAGCATCAGCGCGAGCAGTTGGTTGGACTGTTTGAGCAAGGCATGGGCTATCACGCCGCTGCGAATGCTCTTGGTGTCTCCAAGTGCGCCGTCCGTAAGTTCTGTCGTCGGTTTAAGCTGCATGGCAGGCTATGTCTTGTGGAGAAACCGACTAAGCAGCAGTATTCGTTCGAAATCAAGAAGGAAGTTGCCGAGCGCCACCGTGCTGGTGAGACAGCGATGGATCTTGCGCGCGAATTTGGCCTGTCATCAGAGCAGCTAGTCAGAGGGTGGTCGTGGAAATGGCGTCAAGGTGGCGATGAGGCACTAAAACCGAAGCCGAAGGGCAGACTCAAAGGCTCGGTCGCGCCGAAGCCGCTCTCGGAGGAAGAGAAGCTGCGACGCAGATCGGAGGGTGTCAGGAAGTTTGTGTGTGAGGCTTTGATCTGAAGGAGTTTCACCGATAATGACTACGGTGTCACCGAAGAAAGGCCATGACCCGGCGAGGGTCAACGAGATCAGCGAGAAGCTGATGGAGAATCCTGAGCTGGCCAGCCTGATAAGCGAGCTGTCGACCTCTACTGATGATGCAAGTGACCTGGTCAAAGGCCTGTTGCAGGCCTCGATCAATGCTGGTCTGCAGGCGGAAATGGATGCGCATTTGGGCTACGGACATTCCGACCGTAAAACCAAAGCCCAGGTTGAACCCGCGCACGGCGGCAATCACCGCAACGGGTCGTACACCAAGACCGTCAATTCTGGCTATGGCGCAGTGGAAGTGACCGTGCCCAGGGATCGTGCTGGCACGTTTACCCCGAAGATGGTGCCCAAGGGAGCACGCCGGCTGACAGAGCTCGACGACATGATCGTCTCGCTGTATGCCGGTGGGATGACGGTGCGCGATATTCAGCACCACCTTGCGACCACGCTTGGGGTGGATGTGAGCCCGGATACGATCAGCACGATTACCGATGCGGTGTTAGACGAGGTCATGATCTGGCAGAACCGCCAGCTCGACGAGTTTTACCCGGTGATCTTCCTCGACGCGCTCCGCGTCAAAATCCGTGACGGTCACCGCGTGGTCAACAAAGCCTGCTACATGGCTGTTGGCATCGACATCGACGGCATCAAGCACATCTTGGGATTGTGGATCGCTGAAAATGAAGGCGCCGCATTCTGGGCATCGGTGTGCGCGGATCTGGCCAACCGCGGTGTCCAAGACGTGTTCATCGTCTGTTGCGACGGGCTGAAAGGCCTGCCGGAAGCCGTGGAGGCAACCTGGCCGAATTCTATGGTGCAGACCTGCATCGTGCACCTGATTCGAGCTGCGAACCGGTGGGTGTCGTATCAGGATCGCAAAGGTGTCTCCCGTGTGCTACGTGAGGTCTACACCGCACCGAATGAGGACACCGCCCGTGCCAGCCTTGATGCTTTCGAGGCCAGTGAACTGGGCCGTAAATACCCGCAATCGGTCAAAGTCTGGCGCGACGCCTGGGACCGGTTCGTGCCGTTTTTACAGTTCCCGCCTGCGGCACGGCGAGTGCTCTACACCACGAATTCGATCGAATCGCTCAATGCTGAGCTGCGGAAAGCTACCCGTAACCGGGGGCAATTCCCGAACGATACTGCGGCGTTGAAAACGTTGTGGCTGATGATCTGCAACATCGAGGACAAGCGCGCTGCCCAGCGAGCGAGGAAAGCGAAGCGCGACATCGAATGCAACGGCTATATTGAAGGAGCGAAAGCCACCGGGTGGAAACAAGCCATCAACCAACTAGCCGTGGCTTACCCCGACCGATTCGCGGACTACTTGTAAACCAAGCCGCGCACACAAAGAATCGGACACCCTCAAAGTTAAACCAGTCCAACTTTCGGGGGCCAGTTCACATTCGATGTGGGGCTCAAGTGGTGATGAGGCTGGAATCCAGTGGGCATGGCAGTTCGGTTACCACTGCGATGCTTTGTCGGCTCGCGCGGGTTAGAGCCGGGACTGATCCGGCAAGCCAAGACGTGATTTCGGAGGGTGTCCGATGAGCCCACGGACAACATAGTGTTGTAGTGCGGAAGTTGCTCTCGAACCGAGTACCTACACGCATCTCCTTGTCCGTGCTAGATGTTCCGGACCACGAGAGCGTTGACGACTATTGGCAGTACCTTCAAAGGCGCAGTGCTGTCCAGGAGCATCGTGTTAGCTCCACTGAATCGGTACCGGAGTCCAGTTGGTCTGTGTGCGGCGGGAAAGTCGGGAGTGAAGCGGTGGTTGGACCAGGCCCGCGACGACCCCTCGATTCTGATTGATGCGCTCTTCGACGCTCCGGCCGAAAAGGCCATGAACGTGGACGTGACGGGTAGGTAGGTGTCGCAGTCAGTGGTGTCGCGTCTTGAGCCGAGATGAGAGCCTTGAAGGCTGAACGCAACGAGATTGAGGCTGAAACTGTGGGTTTGGCTGATTCGTTCCATCTTCGTCAGGAGTGAACGTCCGGGCTGGTAGTCGGCGTTACGACCCCGTCGCAGTTGCTCCTGGCGGTCGGTGCGTTCAGCGTGTTCCAGTTTGCAGGTCATTTGTCCGCGTTTGCCGAGTTTGCCCCTGTGGCGCGGTGGTCAGGGACATTGAGGCGAAAGCGTTCCCTTCGCGAGCAGGCAACAATCGGTTGAAGAACGCGTTGTTCCCCTCGGCCTGCGTGGCCTCAAATCGCAACGCTTTCCAAAAGGCCTATTGAGACAGAGAACGATATGAGGGCAAACTCCACATTGCTGCAGTGATGTGTCCGGCTCGTCGCCGGCACAACGTGCTGTTGGCGATGGTCCAAGCTGGGGCCCGCTACGAGGCGAAGACCCCAGCTGCTCCTTCACGACGAATGTAACGAGACGTCTGCAGCGTCTCGGCGTATCCCGGCGCCACCCGCCTCAGTCTTCGGGCTCGCTCACGTGGGCGCGCAAGACCACTTGAACGGCGGAGATGCCGAGCACATCGGCTGCCGTCATACTCAGGAGGGGGGCGCTTCAGATAAGAGCGAAGTCGTCGGGTCAGACTGAGACGGCGGAAGAGATCCGGTTGAGTTTGTGGCGGGCGAGGGCCAGGTTGGCCTTTTTCCTATCGAGCACGAGGTAGATGAAGAGCCCGTCGGTGTCGGTGGTGTTGAGCACGTTGATGAGGTGGTATTGGTTCTCGAGCGTGATCATAATGTCCTCGATGCGCTCGTTGATGCCAATATCGGTCATCGTGGCGAGCTTCGCGCGGATGACGTTCGAGTTGCCGGCGGCGGCGACGGTGAGGTCGAATCCGGGACTGCCGCCCGTTCCGAGCGCCATTCCGGAGGAGATGTCGACAATCGCGGCACCGCTGGCGCCGTCGATGGCGAGGAGATCGTTGATGGCTGATTCAATCTTCGACATGTGTGTTGTCTCTTCTTTCTTCTCTTCTGATTCTGCGGCCTGGGTGGCCTGCGTGATGAGGTGCGGCCCGGTGGGAGCCGGGCCGGCCTCGGTGTGCGGGAGGTTTCCGGGGAGGGAATCCGACGTTTCGCGGCGCGGGGGTGGAGCGAGGTCGGGATCGCTGCGCTTTTCGCCCATTGGAATGGCGATGTTCGCCTTCCTCCTGTGGGATGGGGTGCTGCGTGGCGGTGCGTTGGCGCGGATCCGGAGAGCCTCTGCCTCGGGGGCGACCGCCGAGGAGAGGGCGACTTCAGCTGGGTCGGGCTCGGTCATTGCGAAGGCGGGGCTGGCCTCGGCGAATTCGGGTGTGGTGAACGGTGCGTCAGGGATGATTGGCAACCGTGCGGTGTCGGCATCGTGTCCGGATGGGCGGTCCTGACCGTGGTCGAGAGCCTCGTCGGTCGGAACCGATGCGACGTCGTCGCCCCGTGCGGATCGCCAGAATCTTAAGTGCAAGCGGGTCCTTTCCGACACTTGTGGTGGTCTTAGTGATTGCCTTTGCCGACCAGTTCGCTGTCTCCGGCATCCGACCAGTCGTATCCGAGGGCGAGGACCATGATGCTGTCCTCGTTCAGGGACTCATTCGGATAGACATCGACAAGTGAACCTTCGCGCATGATCGCGATTCGGTGGCAGCGGCTTGTCAACTCGGTCATATCGGATGAGATGAGGACGACTCCGCTGCCCGCCTCGGTGAGCTGATCGATGAGTTCGTAGATTTGCTGTCGGGATCGCTCGTCCACGCCCTTGGTTGGCTGGTTGAGTACGAAGAGAACGCCCGGCTTTCGAAGCGCGCTCGCGAGCTTGATCTTCTGCTGGTCGCCCCCGGAGAGTTCTCCGATCCTGTCGTGTATGCTTGACGTCTTTACGCCCAAGGTCTTGACCAGTCGGATAACCTCGCCGAGGCGGCGCGCCTCGGACGCGAAGGACTGTTCCGGCGAGGCCTCATCCCCGATCACCGAGCTCGTCAGTGTGGCCTGTTCAGGGAGCGCGTCTTCGTCGTCTTCAGCAATGTTGACGATGCCGGCGCCGAGGGCTTCGTCAACGTCGGCGAACTCATGTTGGATTCCATTGAAGGTCAGCGTGCCCGAGTCGGGGCGGGCAGCGCCGCCGATGATCGTCGCGAGCTCGGTGACGCCTGAGCAGCGCAGTCCGGTGATCCCGACGACCTCACCGGTATAGATCGACAGCGAGGTTGGGGCGAGCGAGCCCGCACGGGTGACTCCGTCGAGGCGCATCAGCTCGGCACCGGTCTTGGGTTCTTTCGGACGGTGCTGTCGAGCGACCGGCTCTCCGAAGATTTCTTCAATCAGCGCCGCTCGTTTGGTCTCTCGGGGCACGAGCATGCGGTGCATTGCCCCGTCGCGGATGACAGCGATGCGGTCAGACAGGGACTGAAGCTCGTCGATCCGGTGAGAGATGTGAATGACCGACCGTCCCTGCCTCGCGAGCCGGGAAGCCAGTGCGTGGAACAGGGAAATCTCATGATCGTTGAAGCTTGCAGAGACCTCGTCGAGGAGGATGACCATCGTCTCTTCGCAGGCCAGACGCAGGATCTCCACGGTGGCCAGCTCAGCCGGAACCAGATCGTTAAGCCGATCGGTGGGGTTGATGTCCACCCCGTAGTCGGTGAGCAGATGGTCGGCTTCGGATTCCTTCGCCTTCAGATCAAGGGTGGACCGGAACGAGGTGCGGAAGATCGCTTCGGCCACAGACATGTCCTCGTCAATGCGGATGCGCTGCGGAACATAGCCGACGCCGATGGCTCGTGCCTCATCGATGCTGTCGGGAGCGTAGATCTCTCCGGCCAATGTGATCGAACCAGAGTCGGGTTTGATCACACCTGAGAGTACCTTCATCGGGTCGACTTGCCGGCGCCGTTGGTTCCGACTACGCCCAGAATCTCCCCGCGGTAGAGGGTGAAGGTGAAGGAGTCCAGCGCTGTGCGGGAGCCGTAACTCACGCTCAGATTGCGGGCAGAAAGCATCGCTTCTGCGGGCAGCGCACCTGCATGACGGTCTCGGGTTTCGGTCGGTTGATCCGACGAGTCAATCTACCAGTTATGTTACCAGAACGTCAATGGGAGTCTTGGCGGTGAATTCCGGGCTCCCAGGCCCCTCTGTTGGCAGCTTGCGGACTTCTTTGTCGCCTCTCATAGCGGTCATTCGCCTCTGTCTCAACGATGCCGAACGATCGCGCTCATACCTGTTTTCGGAAAGGGAGTCGTGTGTCAATCGGTTTCGAATGCGGAAATGCAGGTGATCATTTTGGCATTCATGCGCAATTATTTCGGGTATTGCGGAGAGCCGCTCGCGTCTTGCGGGTCAAATGTACGGCAGGATCGAGGCGCTCGTTCCGACTCGAGGTGGTGGTGAACTCATCGCCTTCGTGAAAGGACACGACCGTGTTGCTGTCGCCCTCGCCTGATTCTCGACGCTGGCAAGCTAGCACGATTCTTCGTTCATCTGCAGTCGCATCGCGTGCGACACCGCATTGCATGTGCGAACTAGCCGCAGCCGGGTATCTTGAGGTGTGTGTCGGGACTTGATTCGGAAATTCAGTGGCCTCCGGTCACGCGGTCAGCCCCTCACCTCCACTGGGCTTCTAGGTCTTTGTCGCCTAGTGCCGAGGGCCGTATAACTTTGAGGTTTCCTTCGGGCTCAGACCCTAGTGACGATACGTTTCCTAGTTCGTACTTTCGGTTCGGAGCTAACTCAATGCCGAAGCAGCAGTTCGGCATGAATATTTATGGCATCGCTGAATACGAATAGAGTCGCCCCCTCCAGCAAAGGGTGGGGGCGACTTTGCTCTGTTCGGATAGTGATGCCAGGCCTTATGCGGCGTCAAGTCAATCTGCAACGAGTCGAGCAATCACCAGCGGTTCCACTTTGCGCAGGGCTTGAAGCGTTGGCAGCACTGTTGCGCTGATGGTGATGACGAGAACGGCGAGGATTGTCGCGGTGAGGGTTGCCATCGGTGGAACGAATGCGTAAGTCATACCGGCTGATGGGAGTCCAACTGCCACGACGGCGAGGGCGCCTGCAGCCATCACCATGCCCAGCAGAGTGGCAGTAACCGTAATGATGACGGCTTCGAGAAGCGGGACGAAGATGCGTTGCCGGGGTGTCGCGCCCACGATTCCGATGAGAGCCAATTCCGCGTCACGTTGCCGGGACATCATGATCAGCGAACCCACTCCGCCGGCCAGAGAGATCATCAGCGGAAGGCCGAGGAATACCAGCAGAGATGCTGGCCCGCTGGCGGTGATTTCAATGTCGTACCCATTGGCGATGAGCGTGGCCTCTAGTGACCCCCAGATTGCGAGCATTCCCAGGAGGAGGCCGATCGTCATCATCACCGGGACCACTGACCGTGTTAACCGGCGGGCACGCGCGCTGACGGTGCGTCGGGCCAATTGCCAACTCGCGAAGGGCAACGGCAGCAGGCGCACCCAGGCTTTAGTCAGAGGTCCAATGAGAATTGGTGCGAGTAGTGCCAGCAACACGGCGAAGATGACGAGCACAGTCATGCTCAGCAGAATCAAGTTACTGACGGTCTCAGAGTTGGGTTCGGACGTGAACGCGGCGATCGAAGAATATGCAGCGATGAGGACAAGGGCGACGAGACCAGTGGTAATGCTGCGTCCGACCGTCATACGAATTGTGAGCCCGTCAGCCGTGTGTTCTCGAACGGCTTCCACCGGAGCGATCTTGCTGCTGCGGATGGCGTGTCGAATCCCGCCGAGAACTGCTACTGCGATAGCGCCGAGTGTTGTGGCAAGGATCGGCCACAGCGAGTACACCGGATCAGGTACCGGCATAGATGTTCCGGCCTGGGTACGTTCGAAAGCGAGGAAATTCAGAGCTGGCCGCAGGGCCGCCACGGCAAGAAGTGAACCGATTAGGGAGCTGACGAGACTGACAACGACGAGCTGAACGACGACGGTTCCTACGATCTGCGGGGGAGTCGCACCGTTGAGGGAGAGCCTCGCCAAGGCACCCCTGCGTGCATTGAGTGCCATATTGGTGGCGGTACCGATGACAACGATGCCCACGGCAATGCAGAACAGTAGATTCTGTGCAGGGGTGATGACGAAAGCTGCGGAGTCCAGTGGGTCAAGGTCTTGGACTTGCATGAACCGGATTCCCGCCACCATTGTCAGCACCGAGAGAACGAGTGCGAAATTGGTTGCAACGAACGCCAGGCTCACACCTATCCAGGTCGACCAGGAGCCCCGGAGCTCGGCGAGCTGGAGATGCCACATGAGTCATCCCTCCCGACGTTTGCTGGTCAGCTGGGCAAGAGTGTCGGCGACCTGGGCGGCTGTGTTGGGGCGAATCTCGTCGACGAGGTGCCCGTCCCCGAGGAACATTACCCGGTCACAGCGTGCAGCCACAGCCGGGTCGTGAGTGACGATGAGGACGGTACGCCCCGGTTTGCGAGCAACTTCGTTGAGTTTCGTCAGTACCAGTTCTCCCGACCTGCTGTCGAGCGCACCGGTTGGCTCATCGGCGAAGACAATCTCCGGAGCTAGCGCCAGGACACGGGCCAAAGCTGTGCGTTGCTGTTCACCACCAGACATCGAGGGAGGCTGAGCATCCACTCGGTGTCCGAGTCCAACCTCGTCCATCACCGTCAGGAGCTGTTCGCGAGGTGGTTTGCGGCCTTCCAGCAGGTAGGGCAATGCCACGTTCTCGTAGGCAGTCAACGTAGGTATGAGGTTGTAGGACTGGAAGACGAATCCAACGTTGCCGCGGCGCATTTTCGCCAGAGCTGTTCTGGACTGGGTTCCGAGATCCATGCCGTTGAGCCGAACCTGACCACTGCTGGGGTGGTCTAGTCCAGCTAGGCAGTACATGAGGGTTGATTTCCCTGAACCTGAAGGGCCCATGATCGCGACGAGTTCGTTGGAGTCGATCTGTAATGATATTTCGTGCAATATGGGCAGATCGCGGCCGTCGACTGTGAACGATTTGGACAGGCTTTGGGCTTCAATAGCAGGCCCAGTGGCGGTTCTGGGAGTGCTATTGAGTTGCGGGGCGTGTGTCATGGTATTCGTCTCTTGCTTCTTCCATAGTTGACGACGTTCGCCTAGTTAGAGGCTTCGACATCGGGTGATTTAAGAGTTATCAGCGGTCACCGGTGGCGACAATGGATCTTGAGGAAGAGTGGGCGAAAGTTAGGTCGGCATCGACGACCTGCCAAACATCGCGAAAGCGTTGAAACCTCGATCATGTCGAGACGGAGCAGTAGCACCGTGAACTCCATGCCGCGTGTGGGCCGTGATCAGTTGTAATTATTCGGTAAGAGTCAGCTACTCGTGCGGCGACGAATCCTGTGTAAGCACGGCTTGCTGAGCAACGGCCAACGCGGGGCCGTGCGCGGAGGGCACAGGTTTGCTGTGGGGGAGTTGAACTGACAACAGCCACTGTTCGTGGTGGGGGCCAGCGTGAAAGGTGCCACTGAGTAAGTCGACGCGTTCACGGATGCCACGCAAACCCATTCCATTGGACAGCTCACTTCGTCGAGGCCGTCGTGATAGTGCACTCGTTATTTTTAGGGATGCTTGAACTTCATCGACGTGGAGGCGGAAGTCGCAAGACGTTGCGATTGGGGCGTACCGGAGGATGTTGCTGGTAGCTTCTTGCATGGTTCTCACCGCGGTCTTGATCTGTGCCTGATTCAGATCATCCGCAGCCGGATCGAGGTCCAAATGCACGTCAAATCCAGCGTCGACAAGTTCTACACGCAGCTGCTGTGCCATCCGCGAAGGCGTCACCAGCGGACCGGTTGCCTGCGCTGACCGGAGCCCGTGGAGGAGAGCATCAAGTTCGAGGCGCGCTGAGTCGATATTGCGGCGCAGCTTTTCGATCACACCAATGAGTACTGTGCATTCGTCTGAGGCAGAACTGGCCATGATCATCATCGTGGTGATCGATAACTGGTGGGCAACAACGTCGTGGAGTTCCCGGGCCAAGGTCTGGCGTTCCTGAGTAATTGCACTGTCGCGTGATTTCGATGCCAACTCTACGGACGATTCTGCATTCGCTTCTTCTTCGGTGAGGGCGCGCCAACTGATTCCGATGAGGACACCGGCAATAGCGGCATACCCGTGGAACCATCCATGGCCGTCACCGTTGGTTGCTGAATCCTGGCCGCCAAGAGCATAAGAGACGAAGAAAGTGACCAGCCCCGCGACCGCCATCATTGTCGGAATGAGCAGTTTGGGGTGCTGCCGCGCCACGATGAGGCAGATGACTGCGGTCGGTAGTGCGCTCCAGAAGCCAACAGGTTGATCTATCGTGACTATAAAGACTGCTGTTGCGAGACAGACGAGGCAGAGAGTAATACCCAGAGGCTTTCGCCAAAGAGTCACCGCGACTGCGGTGCAGGCAGTGACTTGGACCAACGACGCCGAAGTGAACCCGCCGATGACGGGACCAAGTAGCCCCATCGCGATGGCGAGAACCTCCAAGCCAATACGCATTGCCGGTGCTAGTCGTTTAAGCGTCTCTTCGGAGAGACTGGTGGCTCGGGACTCAACGCTCGTAGTGTCGCGTAATGCGTGGAGGAGATGTCGTGTCTGTCCGAGTAGGTCACGACTCGTTTGGTCAAGGCTCGTGAGCATGGCGCGAAGCTCTACGAGTGGGCGGTCGGTGGGCTGAGCTGACAGCTTCTGGAGTTTCCTAAGCCCGAGCTCTAAGAGGGGTTGCAGGTCATCAGCGAGCCGCAGCCGTTCGGTCCGGCGAATGTGTTCCGCCTCTTGCTCGAGAGCCCGAGCATGGTGTCGCGACCGCTCGATCACACGGAAGGAGACTTCAGCAACGGAACCCATGAGGAGCCCCAATGCCACAAGAACAATGAGGAAGACTCCGACTTCGAAACCCCATCCGGGATGAGCAGTTGATGTCTCCCACGCGGCGAGGAACCCTACTAAGGCACCGCAGACGAAGCAGCCGATGCGCATCATCCAACCCCCGCGCAACCCGGCGATGACACCGACAAGTAGCCACAACAGGTGGTCACTACCGATGGATTGAACGGTCAGGGCTAACACGGTTGATAGAGCAACAAGTCCTCCGCCAAGCCAATGTTTGCGCCACAGGAGCGCGGCAGCCGCAGACACTACGAGAATGCACTGAAAGAATGTCAACGGGACCAGTCTGACGCCGGTGGAGTCTGGACCGAGTCCGCTGCCGACGAGGGTACCGGCGACTTCAAGTACACAGACGCCGAGGGCCGCGATGCGTACTCCGTTGCCGACGCCGGAGAGCACGCTACCTGTCTTGCCGTTGAGTTGGTCGCGCAATGCCCCATCACCGTCTTGCGTTGGTCGAGGGCTTCCTCGACTAACTACTCTTGTGGATCAAGTTTAGCCGACCCATTTCGACCGTAACGGGATCACGGACGTAGACCAAAAGTCGTGGTCAGAAAGATACGTTGCTTGATCACTCGTTGCGAGGCAGAGTCAAGATTAATCTCCAATGCTGCCCGTCCGGGTCCAATTCGACATGTAGCCTGCCCCCTACGAGATCCGCGCGGGCCTTCAGCTGGGAGATGAACGCATGCGGTGGTGGCGGGAGCTGAGCCAGGGTAGACGCCGAACCGTTCTGGAATGAAAACCGGATCATGGACGAAGAAATGTCGGTAACCACTTGAGGCGGATCATCAATCGGCAGATGACGCTCGACGTGGTCCAAGGCCAGATTGATAGTAAGCACGAGGACGTAGCGAGAAATGATGTCGAGTCGGTCAGCCTCACGAGGCACCGCCACATGCACCTTGGTACGATGACGGTCTAATGTCACCTTCTTCTCACTCGCAGCGACGGTCAGCAGCCACAGGGCCGAGGTATTCAAATGTGGGGCTGGAGCGTCAACTGACCGTAACAACTTTTCGACGAGTCCCAATGCAGTCAACGCCTCTTGGGTGAGGCGCCGAATTTCTATGAGCACCCGAGGGCTGAGTCTCAGCGACCATCACCTGAAGGGCCACTGTCGACAAGCAATGTGTCACCGTGTCGTGGAGTTCTCTCATGATTGCGAGACGACCATCGCTACCCATCATGTGTCGGCCTCCTGGCCTATTTTCTGACGTTGATGATGAGGGGATGTGTTTGGTGCAGGGAAGGCCACGTGTGGCAGTGTCGCGAGTTGAGGCCGCGGCTGATGAGGGGGAAGTCACCTGCAGAGCGGAAGAATTTTGCAGAACAAACTCTGAGGTTCCAGCGAAGTGACTTCCGATGCATGCGCCTCGGTTGCTACGGGGCCGAGAATGCTTCCCAATGCCAGCACTATTCCAACAGTAGTCACCGCGCAGTGCTTCATGATCTTCACTTTCTGAGGTTTCGGTTGTGTAGTAGTCAGCTTGGTCGACAGAGTGCTGTCTGCACCATTGACAACCGGCCAGGGGCGTATGGCTATTCGGCCATTCCTGAACCAAAAAAATTCCAATCTGAAATTCGGTTCACTACATCGGCTAGAATCTATTCATGTGTCGCAATCAATTGAGATACTGGTAGTCGACGACGACCCGCTTGTCCGTGCCTCCTACAGAGCCTTCTTCGACAACCAAGACGGCTTCGACATCGTTGGCGAAGCTCGCGAAGGTGCTGAAGGAATCGAGGCATACGGTCGTCTGTCTCCTGACCTGGCCCTCATGGATCTTCAGATGCCGGGAATCGCCGGCATCGAAGCGACCGCGGAGATTTGCCGGAAATGGCCGGACGCCTGCGTTCTGGCGATGACAACTTTCGGAACCAGCGATTACATCGTTCGTGCACTGCAAGCTGGAGCGGCCGGATATTTACTTAAAGATGTTGGTGGGCCGGGTCTGCTGGCTGGAATTCGACAGGCAATGAACGGAGACATGCCGCTCTCGGGGAGGGTCCGGCGCGAACTGGTAGAAGTAGTGGCCGAGGAACGTACTGGCCTATCTGCGAAGCCAGCTGACGTTGGATTGACAGAGCGTGAGGAAGAGTTGCTGGTGTGGGTGGCGCAAGGACTGACGAATCAGCAGATTGGGGCGAGAATGTTCGTCTCTGAAGGGTCAGTCAAGCAGTACTTGCTCAATGTTGGACGTAAGCTTCAAACGCGTTCCCGGACGAGCATTGTCGTTCGTTCCATCCAGTTGGGCCTCATTGACCCGTTTGAACTACCTTCGAGCGACGACTAGGTTCCATACGCCCAAGGGCCTAGGCAGCGGCAGGTGAGCTCACCGCAGGTCTGATGCAGTGAAGTTCATGAGTGGCGACGGTGATGCTGACTCGCATGGCCGCGTAGCCCTGACACGAACGGGTGAGGACTTCAACGGCGTTTGAAGAAGCGGCCAATGAACCCGGAATCGTTGGTTGATCGTTGCATGAGTGTCGTCGAGTCGAAGTCTGACTCCACTCCGGAGAGCGTTTGAACGAGGTGATTGCCAGCTGCGATGAGATTGTCAGGGTCATTGAACAGGTGACGCGGTAGTCGGCCAATTGATGATGTGTAGGTCTCCCCGGAGAGCGCTTCCAACGCTGACAGGGATTCCACCGCAGAGTCAGGGTCATCGATGAGGTATGGCCAGTCTTTGGTGACTATTCCGGAGTAGTTTTCGGTGAAGTTGGTGGGGTCGATGTAAGAGGCGACTCCAAAAGCGTGGAGAAGTGTCCGGTAGGCGATTCGTTCGTCGCAGTCTTCATCAATTCGGCACGGGGTTGTGCTGAATGGTCCACGACGCCACTCAACTTCCGCCGGGACGCACGGGACCTCTAGCGCGGCGAGTGCGGCAAGGCGGTGGTTGCCGTTGCCGTTGATGCGGAATATGTCGCCGAGTGGCGATTCGTAGCCGTCAACATTGATTCGTAAGAATCTATCGTTAATGATCGAACCGTCCGAACCGATTCCGAGCAATTCTTGAAGACCACGTTCTTCGCCACGCTCATTGGCGATACGTTGAGCAAATTCTGCGATACCGGTGATGCGGTCAGGGGAGCGGCCACGTTCGGATTGATGATCGTAGTACGCGCGGTCGCTTGCGTCATGAATGAACGACTGTGTCCCAGGTTCCTTGAGGAGCGCTCTGTTTGGGTTGATCCAGCTCCATTCGACGTCCTGTTCAGGCAGTCCCGCATATAGTTGTCCGAATGATTCATCAGGCAGATACGGTCGCGGGCGGGAAGCGAAAAGAGTGATTCTCTTCGTGAGCTCGTCGACGTCGGGAACTTTCATGCTCTGGAGATGCTTGATGAGCAAGGTATGAGCGGTTCGTGCAGGGGGGGGTGCCCCTATATTTTTTGTAGGTCCTGAAAGGGATCTGGTCGCTGGTCCTGGTATGGCTTTCTTTCCCTGTCATTGATGATCCGGGGG
>NZ_KV786111.1:0-28133 GCF_001806835.1 Brevibacterium sp. HMSC24B04
TACAGAATTCTGTACTGGCGCCTCGTGCTTTGTGGTTTGAGGGAGGCCGCGGTCAGCCGCGGTCGGCGGCCCGCTCTGCCATGTCGACGACATTGGCCAGGAGCATGGCGCGGGTCATCGGCCCCACTCCCCCGGGGTTCGGTGAGTACCAGGAGGCCTTCGCCTGAGCTTCCTGCGAAACATCGCCGACGACCTTCGACTTACCCGTCTCCGGGTCTTCTTCGCGGGACACACCGACGTCCACGAGAACAGCTCCGTCTTTCACAGCGTCACCGGCGACAATGTCCTTCACCCCGGCTGCCGCAACAATGACGTCAGCCTGCCCCAGCAGTTCGGGGAGGTTCTTCGTGCCGGTGTGAGTGAGCGTGACGGTGGCGTTGACATCGCGGCGAGTCAGCAGCAGACCAATGGGACGGCCCACTGTTACACCGCGGCCCAGAACAACCACGTGCTTGCCGTTCAAGTCCACGCCGTGACGCTCCAGAAGCTCAACGATGCCTCGCGGGGTGCACGGCAGCGGCGAAGTCACGTCTTCACGCACCCGCAAGACCAGGCGCCCCAGGTTCGTGGGGTGCAGGCCATCAGCGTCCTTGTCCGGGTCGACCAGTTCGAGCACACGGTTGGTGTCGATGCCGTCCGGCAGGGGCAGCTGCACGATGAAGCCCGTACATTCTGGGTTGTTGTTGAGCCTGGTGACCGCATCTTCGATTTCCTGCTGAGTGGCGGTCGCCGGGAGGTCTTCGCGGATCGACGCGATTCCAACCTCAGCGCAGTCGCGGTGCTTGCCGGCGACATACCACTGCGACCCTGGGTCCTCACCCACGAGCAGCGTACCCAGGCCCGGGGTGACGCCCCGGTCCTTCAGGGCCTGCGCCCGTACAGCGAGTTCCTGTTTGATTGCAGTGGCTGTCGCTTTGCCGTCAAGCTTCTGTGGCATCAGTACTGTTCCAGTCCTTCGTAGAGCGGGAAGTCCTTCGCGACCTTAGCAACACGCTCACGCAGCGCTGCAAGGTCCGCACCGGGCTTGAGCGTTTCAGCGATGATGTCGGCAACCTCGGTGAAGGCTGCAGCGTCAAGACCGCGGGTGGCAAGGGCGGGGGTGCCGATGCGCAAACCAGAGGTCACCATGGGCGGACGCGGGTCAAACGGAACGGCATTGCGGTTGACGGTGATGCCCACCTGGTGCAGAAGGTCTTCACCCTGTTTGCCGTCGATTTCGCTGTTGCGCAGGTCAACGAGCACCAGGTGAACGTCAGTGCCGCCGGACAGGACCGAAACACCGGCTTCAGCAACATCGTCGCGAAGCAGACGCTCAGCGAGGATCTGTGCGCCTTCGATGGTGCGCTTCTGGCGGTCCTTGAATTCGTCTTCTGCTGCCAGCTTGAACGCGACCGCCTTTCCCGCGATCACGTGCATGAGCGGACCGCCCTGCTGACCGGGGAAAACAGCCGAGTTGATCTTCTTGTTGAGCTCTTCCGAGTTCGTCAGGATGAAGCCCGAACGGGGACCGCCGAGGGTCTTGTGGACCGTCGAAGACACAACGTCGGCGTACTCAACCGGGTTGGGGTGCAGACCAGCTGCGACAAGACCAGCAAAGTGCGCCATGTCGACCCACAGGTAAGCGCCGACCTCGTCAGCGATTTCGCGGAAGGCCTTGAAGTCCAGCTGACGCGGGTAGGCCGACCAGCCTGCGACGATGACCTTCGGCTTGTGCTCAAGAGCGCGTTCACGGACCTGATCCATGTCCACGCGGTTGGTTTCAGGGTCAACCTCGTAGGACGACACGTTGTACAGACGTCCCGAGAAGTTGATCTTCATGCCGTGCGTCAGGTGACCGCCGTGAGCCAGGTCAAGGCCCAGCAGACCGTCACCGGCACGCGCCAGTGCGTGCATGACGGCGGCGTTGGCGGATGCACCGGAGTGCGGCTGGACGTTTGCGTACTTCGCACCGAAGAGCGACTTTGCTCGTTCGATCGCGAGGTTCTCTGCAACGTCAACGTATTCACAGCCGCCGTAGTAGCGGCGACCCGGGTAGCCTTCGGCATACTTGTTCGTCAGCACCGAGCCCTGAGCCTGCAGCACAGCGCGGGGAACAAAGTTCTCCGACGCAATCATTTCGAGGTAGTCCTGCTGGCGGCCGAGCTCCTGGTCAAGCACCTTGGTGATTTCGGGATCAATGTCCGCGATGCTCTGCGACAGAGGCGTGTTCGACATCCACGTTCCTTTCCTTCAGACAGCCGTTGTGCGGTCTGAGCGGGCACAACGGGCTCATTGTCTCACGGGTCACACAATCACACCTCCGCCGACACATAGCGGACGGGACGGATGCTGTGGGTGTAGGCGGGGCAGCGGAAGGTGGGGGTGCTGGGGACGGCAGCTCCGCCTCGTATGCCCTCCCCAGGTTTATGCACGAGGTGCCGCTCCACTTGGCAGCTAAACCCCACCTCGGGAACCCCTCCACACACCCAGACTCCCGTTAGCCGGAATCTTCGCCTTAGCAGTGGCGGCTAAACCGCAGATTCCTTGCTGAAGCGTGGATCCCTGCGTCTAAAGCGTGGATTTGTCGCTAAAGCGCGGATCCCGGCTAAGGGGTGGATTCGCTGCAAACGGGTGCGTGGGGCTGCGAAGGCAGAAACACGAAAGGCGCCGCAGAACCTAGTTCTGCGGCGCCTTCGTTTCAGGCTTCAGAGAAGCTCAGATCAGGCTTCGTCCTTTTCAGCATCTGCTTCAGCTTTTGCGTCATCGGCGGCTTCCTGGGCTTCGTCTTCCTGCGGGCCGGATTCGACATCCGGTGCAGCTTCGACTTCTTCAGCCGGAGCTTCGGCCTTTTCGTCAGCAGAGGCGGCGGCTGCGCCTTCTGCTTCCTTCACCACGGCCTGCTTGGGCGAGTAAGCCTCAAGCACCAGTTCGATGACAGCCATGGGGGCGTTGTCACCGGGGCGGGTGCCGATCTTGGTGATGCGGGTGTAACCACCCGGGCGTTCAGCAACAGCAGGTGCGATCGAGGTGAACAGCTCGTGCACGATGCCCTTGTCGCTGATCGAACGCAGGACGCGACGACGCGAAGCGAGGTCACCCTTCTTGGCGAAGGTGATCAGACGCTCGGCGTGCGGGCGCAGGCGCTTGGCCTTGGTTTCGGTGGTCTTCACCGACTTGTTTTCAAAGAGCTGGGCTGCAAGGTTGTTCAGCATTGCCCGCTCGTGCGCCGGGGAACCGCCGAGGCGGTTGCCCTTGGTAGGCGTAGGCATGGGTTTTCTCCTTGGAAATTCTTAGAACTGTTCGTCCTCGACGAACGAAAGGTCGTCAGCGGGCTCGGAAAGCGAGGCGGCGCTGTCCTTAAGGCTCAGGCCGAGCTCGTCGAGCTTCTGCTTGACTTCTTCGATCGACTTCGAGCCGAAGTTGCGGATGTCCATCAGGTCGGCTTCGCTGCGGCTGACGAGCTCGCCGACGGTGTGGATGCCTTCGCGCTTCAGGCAGTTGTAGGAACGAACCGTGAGGTCGAGGCTCTCAATGGCCAGTGCCAGGTCAGCAGCCATGGCTGCGTCAACCGGCGAAGGGCCGATCTCAATGCCTTCCGATTCCACGTTGAGTTCACGGGCCAGGCCGAAGAGCTCAACAAGCGTCGTACCGGCCGAAGCCAGTGCGTCGCGCGGAGAGATCGAAGGCTTGGTCTCGACGTCGACGACCAGGCGGTCGAAGTCGGTGCGCTGTTCAACACGAGTGGCTTCGACCTTGTAGGTCACGCGCAGAACGGGCGAGTAGATGGAGTCGACCGGAATGCGGCCGATCTCAGCATCAGCGTTCTTGTTCTGAGCAGCCGACACGTAGCCGCGACCGCGTTCGATCGTCAGCTCCATGTCGAGCGAGCCTTCTTCGTTCAGCGTGGCGATGAAGAGGTCCGGGTTGTGGATCTCAACACCAGCCGGTGCGCTGATGTCAGCGGCCGTGACATCGCCGGGGCCCTGCTTGCGCAGGTAGGCGACGACAGGTTCGTCGAATTCCGAGGAGACGACAAGCGACTTCAGGTTGAGGATGAACTCGGTGACGTCTTCCTTGACTCCGGGAACCGTGGTGAACTCGTGCAGCACACCGTCAATGCGGATGCTGGTGACGGCGGCACCGGGGATGGAGGACAGAAGGGTACGACGCAGCGAGTTGCCGAGGGTGTAGCCGAAGCCGGGCTCCAGGGGCTCGATGACGAACCGGGAGCGCAGATCGGAGACAACCTCTTCAGTGAGCGTGGGACGCTGTGCAATGAGCACGTGGGCTTCCTTTCAGCGAACATCCGCTATATGACGTTCGCGCTTAAAGAGTTCTGGACTCGTTACGCTGTGCCGACTCAGCCGCGGCGGCGCTTGGGCGGACGGCAGCCGTTGTGCGGGTGCGGGGTGACGTCCTGAATGGTGCCCAGCTCAAGACCGGTGGCCTGGAGCGAGCGGATAGCGGTTTCGCGACCGGAACCGGGGCCCTTGACGAAAACGTCAACCTTCTTCAGACCGTGTTCCTGTGCGCGGCGCGCAGCGGATTCAGCAGCCATCTGAGCGGCGTACGGGGTCGACTTGCGCGAACCCTTGAATCCGACCTCACCAGAAGAAGCCCAGGAGATCACGGCGCCGGTGGGGTCCGTGATGGAAACGATGGTGTTGTTGAACGTCGACTTGATGTGAGCCTGGCCGTTGACCAGGTTCTTCCTATCGCGACGACGGGGCTTGCGAGCAGCAGCTCGTGACTTGGGTGGCATCTAAATCTCCTACTCGAACGCTTACTTCTTCTTGCCTGCAACGGTGCGCTTCGGACCCTTGCGCGTACGCGCGTTGGTCTTGGTGCGCTGACCGCGGACGGGCAGGCCGCGGCGGTGACGAACACCCTGGTAGCTGCCGATTTCAACCTTGCGGCGGATGTCGGCTGCAACCTCGCGGCGCAGATCGCCTTCAACCTTGAAGGTGCCTTCGATGTAGTCGCGCAGCTGCACGAGCTGATCGTCGGTCAGGTCCTTAACGCGGATGTCCGGGCTAATGCCGGTTTCCGTGAGGGTCTGGCTCGCACGAGTGCGGCCCACACCAAAAATGTATGTCAGGGCGACTTCCACGCGCTTTTCGCGTGGGAGGTCAACTCCGGCTAAACGTGCCATGTGTTTACTCCATGTAGATATTCGAAGGTTCTTGCTCAGGCATGTCCGGATGTCTTTTCAGACCCGGTCCCCGGCCCTCGAACCGGGGGTGTCGTCCTCGCCGTGCAGAAGTTCCTGCCAGTGAGGGGGCGATGCCTGCTTGGGTGTGGACTCGCCTGCCCTTTACGGGAAGCGAACCCATCGATCTGCGTTAGCTGATCAGCCCTGGCGCTGCTTGTGACGCGGGTTCGAGCAGATCACCATGACCACCGAGTTGCGGCGGATGACCTTGCAGCTGTCGCAGATCTTTTTGACGCTTGGCTTAACTTTCATCGCTATTCCTTCTTGTCACCACAAAGCCCCTCGGGGCCAGCCCAAGGGGTGGTCGCGGTGAGTGTCAAAAGATCCTTACTTGTAGCGGTAGACAATCCGTCCGCGAGAAAGGTCGTAGGGAGACAGCTCCACTACAACACGGTCTTCGGGAAGGATGCGGATGTAGTGCTGGCGCATCTTTCCGGAGATGTGCGCAAGCACAAGGTGGCCGTTGGTCAGCTCAACGCGGAACATCGCGTTGGGCAGAGCCTCGACGACCGTACCCTCGATCTCAATGACCCCTTCTTTTTTGGCCATATCGTTCGCTTACCCCTGCTCCCCGCGGAATCCCGCGGATTGAGTGTCTTATCCGTACAGCTCGTGGATGCGAAAATTCGGTTTCCTGCACTCACCGCCGCCCGTCATCCACACTGTGATCAGCGGGATTCTGCGCTAAAGTGAGCGCGTTATGGGAGCCGAAATGCCGACAGCCCACAAGCCAATTGTCTATCCTACAGCGAATATGCTTGACTTTCCAACTGATGTGACGCAGTGCGCAGATATTCGGCAAGGTCCGCTGGGCACCTGTTGGCTTATTGCACCACTCATTGCGGCCGAGGTGGCAGCTCCCGGATTCTGTGACCGCACGGTCGTGCACAGGACCGCAACGCGCGCTGTTGTCGACGTGGGAACAGCTCCCATCACCACTGACATTCCCGCACACGCGCGCGACCGCAGCGGTTCGCGTGCCGGGAAAGTCAACAGTACAACACTTGTCGAGGCTGCAGCGCAGACAGTTCTCGGCTCACGCCTTGAAGGTCACCTGCCGTTCAGGGGATTTCAGTTTCTTTTCGGTTCGCCGGGTATTGCGATACCCGCACTTCCCGGCCTGGCCGAGTTCGCACTTCGCGCCGCCGCCCGTGGACTTAAGAGCGGACGCCCCGTCGTCGCCGCAACCCTGCCTAAGCGCAGCAGCTTCGACCTGAGTGACACACGGGACGGCATACCCGTGCGGATCACACCGAACCACGTGTACGCGGTCGTCGGCCACACTTCCGGCGAGCGCAGCAACACCGACCACTCCCCCAGGCTGCTTCTGCGCAACCCCGTGCTGACCGGACGCACCGACATCGACACCGACGCCCTTCAACTGAGCGCACACCAGCTGACTGAAGCAACCATGACGGTCTTCATCGGCCCGAAGCTGCACCAGTCCAGGTGACCCACAAACCCAACCCGCGCCAAAACTCACGAGGTGGGTGTTCAGAAATCTGAACACCCACCTCGTGAGTCAGCTTTGCTCAGTCCAGCGGAACCGGCTCGACGCCGTAGCGCGCCAGACGCTCCCTGCCGCCGTCCGGGGCGGTGAGCACCCAGATGCCCTTGGCGTGGCGGGCAACTGTGTGCTCCCAATGGGATGCTCGGGAACCATCAGCGGTGACGACAGTCCATTCGTCATCTAGCGTTCGGCTGTCAGCGCCGCCGGTGGTGAGCATCGGCTCAATGCAGATGGCCATACCCGGCTTGATCTTCGGGCCGCGCTTCTTCACCGCGTAGTTGAGCACTTCCGGTTCCATGTGCATCTGCGAACCAATGCCATGGCCCGTGAAGTCTTCAATCAGCCCGCCTTCGAGTTCAGGTGCGTTTTCAAACACCCAGCCCTCAATGGCCGCACCGATTTCGTCGATGTGCTTGGCACGCGAAAAAGCCGCGATACCCGCCCACATGGACTCTTCCGTCGCATCAGAAACCCGCAGGTCCTGCTTGCGCGCAGCTTCACGTCCGCCCACAAAAACAGTGATAGCGGAATCGCCGTGCCAGCCGTCAATGATCGCACCTCCGTCAATCGACACCATGTCTCCCTCTTTGAGGACGATGTCGTCAGACGGGATTCCGTGAACGATGACGTCATTGACCGAAACGCACAGCGTGGCTGGATAGCCCATGTAGCCCAAGAAGTTCGACGTTGCGCCGTGCTCGTCAATAACTCGGGCCCCAGCGGCATCGACGTCTTCCGTCGTAGCGCCGGGCACGCAGGCGGCCGCAGCTGCTTCCAAAGCAGCACGGGTGACCAGACCCGCACGACGCATTGTGCGGATCTGGTCGTCCGTCTTCAGTTCGATCTTAGGACCGAACATCAGCCCTCAAGCGCTTTCATAATCCGCTCGGTGATGGCATCAATTTCCCCGAGGCCGTCCACCTGACGCAGCAGACCGCGGCGACGGTAGATGTCAGTCAGCGGCTGAGTCTGCTCTTCGTACACATCCATACGGTGGCGGATGACATCTTCGGTGTCGTCCGAACGGCCCTCAGTCTGGGCGCGAGCCAGCAGGCGGCCGACAATCTCATCAGTGTCAGCAGTCAGTTCGACAACAGCGTCCAGGCTGTGGCCAGCAGCTTCCAGCATCTTGTCGAGCTCATTCACCTGAGCCTCAGTGCGGGGGTAGCCGTCGAGGAGGAAGCCCTCCTTGGCATCGTCCTGCTGCAGACGGTCGGCAACCATCGAGTTGGTGACCTCGTCCGGTACGTATTCGCCAGCGTCCATGTAGCGCTTAGCCTTCTTGCCCAGTTCGGTTTCGCCCTTCACGTTCGCACGGAAGATATCTCCGGTCGAAATAGCGGGGATCGACAGCGTGGAGCTGAGCTTGGCGGCCTGCGTGCCCTTGCCGGCACCGGGAGGGCCGATGAGGATGATGCGCTTTGTCATGTGCGTCCTTCCGATTTGTTCCTAATCGAATGCTACCTAAGCGCACAGACCCGAACCCCAACCGGTCTGGTCAGGATTCGGGTCTGCGCTCTGGTCAAAGGTGTAAGTGAGCTTTCCCGCTTATCAGCGCAGGAGGCCTTCGTAGTGGCGCTGCTGCATCTGCGAATCGATCTGCTTGACCGTTTCGAGACCGACACCCACCACAATGAGGATCGAAGTACCGCCGAACGGGAAGTCCTGGTTCGCATCGACAAGCACCAGGGCGATCAGCGGGATCATGGCCACAAACGCGAGGTACAGCGAACCGGGAGCCGTGATGCGGTTCAGAACGAAGCGCAGGTAGTCCTCGGTGGGCTTGCCGGCGCGAATGCCGGGAATGAATCCGCCGTACTTCTTCATGTTGTCGGCAACCTCTTCCGGGTTGAACGTGATCGCAACGTAGAAGAAAGCGAAGAAGATGGTCAGACCGGCATAAATGGCCATGTAAATCGGGTGGTCGCCGCGGGCCAAGTACGTGGTGATCCACTGCACCCAACCGGACTCGGGATTGCCGAACTGGGAAATGAGCTGCGGCAGGTACAGAATCGAGCTTGCGAAGATCACCGGGATAACACCGGCCTGGTTGACCTTGATCGGAATGTAGGTGGAGGTTCCGCCGAACATACGGCGACCAACCATCCGCTTGGCGTACTGCACCGGAATGCGACGCTGCGACTGCTCGACGAAGACAACCAGAGCAACAACCAGCAGGCCGACCAGGCAGACAATCGCAAAGATATCCGGACCCTTGGACTTCAGAATCGAACCGAAAGCAGTCGGGAAGCCAGCAGCAACAGAAGTGAAGATCAGCAGCGACATGCCGTTGCCAACCCCGCGCTCCGTGATCTGCTCACCGAGCCACATGATGAGCGCGGTACCGGCAGTCAGGGTCAGGACAATGATGAGCTGTGCCCACCACTCGTCACGGACGATGATGTTTTCACAGCCTTCGACGTTGCCGAACAGAGCGCCAGTGCGGACGGTTGTGACAAGAGTCGTAGCGTTCAGGACCGCCAGACCGATAGTCATGTAGCGGGTGTACTGGGTCAGCTTGGCCTGACCGGAAGCGCCTTCCTTGTGCAGAGCCTCAAAACGCGGAATCACAACGCGCAGAAGCTGCGTGATAATCGACGCCGTGATGTAGGGCATGATGCCCAGCGCGAAGATCGACAGCTTCAGCAGAGCACCACCGGAGAACAGGTTGATCATTCCGAACGCGCCCGAATTCAGCTGCGGATTCGACACACACTGCTGAACGTTCGCGTAGTCAATGCCCGGCGCAGGAATAAAGCTGCCCAAGCGGAAGAGCACGATGATGCCCAAAGTGAAGAGGAGTTTGTTCCTCAGATCCGGGGTCCGGAAGGCTCTACCGATAGCGCCGAACAAACGTCCTCCTGAGATAAGGAACCTCCGAGCCGGAAATTTCAGGCACGACGATTCCGCAGACAGATACCGCAGGTACTTTACTCGGGTCCACCAAGCCAAGCAAACCCGAGTCTGACATACCAGGCGACCGACACCACGTCACCCCTACCCCACACAAAACAGACGAGGCGGAGGTCAAGTTGACCTCCGCCTCGTCAGCGAAATCAGACAGCCTCAGCTGTCGTCAATCAGGCTTCAGTAGCGGTACCGCCGGCAGCCTTGATCTTTTCGATCGCAGAACCGGAGAACTTCTGAGCCGTAATGTTGATCTTCACGGTAAGTTCGCCCTCACCAAGAACCTTGACGGGCTGCTTGGCGCGAACAGCGCCCTTCTCCACCAGATCGGCAACAGTGATGTCGCCGCCTTCCGGGAACAGAGTCTGCAGCTTGTCCAGGTTGACGACCGCGTAGGTCACCTTGTTCGGGTTCTTGAAACCGCGGAGCTTCGGCAGACGCATGTGCAGCGGCGTCTGGCCACCCTCAAAGCCGTGGGGAACCTGGTAACGGGCCTGCGTGCCCTTGGTTCCGCGGCCTGCGGTCTTACCGCCCTTACCTGCTTCACCGCGACCGTAGCGCTGCTTGGCGGTCTTTTCGCCCTTAGCGGGGCGCAGGTGGTGAAGCTTGAGTGCGCGTTCTTCAGCCATGTCAGTCCACCTCTTCGCACTTGACCAGGTGGCGCACAGCGTTGACCATGCCGCGCACCTCAGGACGGTCTTCGCGAATCACCGAGTGGTGAAGACGCTTGAGTCCCAGGGTGCGAATGGTTTCACGGTGCTGTGGCTTGCCACCGATTGTCGACTTGATCTGCGTAATCTTCAGCTTCTTAGCCATCAGGCGCTAGCCCCGCTTTCTGCTGCGCGCAGAAGAGCGTGCGGAGCGACTTCGTCAACAGGAAGTCCACGGCGAGCCGCGACTTCCTCCGGACGCTCCAGGCCCTTCAGCGCTGCGATGGTGGCGTGCACGATGTTGATGGCGTTAGCCGAACCCAGCGACTTCGAAAGAATGTCGTGGATGCCAGCGCAGTCGAGGACGGCGCGGACCGGACCACCGGCGATAACACCGGTACCGGCCGAAGCCGGACGCAGCAGGACAACGCCAGCGGCGTCTTCACCCTGTACCGGGTGCGGAATGGTCTTCTCGATGCGGGGAACGCGGAAGAAGTTCTTCTTCGCTTCCTCAACACCCTTGGCAATAGCCGCGGGAACTTCCTTGGCCTTGCCGTAGCCCATGCCGACCATGCCATCGCCATCGCCCACAACGACCAGGGCGGTGAAGGAGAAACGGCGTCCGCCCTTCACAACCTTGGACACGCGGTTGATGGTGACAACGTGCTCAATGAACTGGTTCTTGTCTTCGCGCTCACCGCGTCCACCGCGGCGACCGCCCTGGCCGCGACCACGACCGCGACCGCGATCGGGGTTCTGCTGCTCAGTCTGGTTTGTCTTCTCTTCGTTGCTCACAGCGCCAGACCTCCTTCACGTGCGCCCTCTGCGATTGCGGCCACACGGCCGTGGTAGGCGTTGCCGCCGCGGTCAAAGACGACAGCCTCAACACCGACAGCCTTCGCGCGTTCGGCGATCAGTTCGCCGACCTTGCGGGCCTTTGCGGTCTTGTCGCCGTCGAACGAACGCAGCTCGGTTTCCATGGTGGAAGCCGAAGCAACGGTCTTGCCGGCTTCGTCGTCGATAACCTGGACGAACACGTGGCGCGACGAACGGGTCACCGAAAGACGGGGACGTTCGGGCGTGCCGTTGATGTGCTTGCGCAGACGAGCGTGGCGACGGTTGCGTGCAGCAGTCTTGGACTTGCCGCGGCTCTTCTTCAATCCGAAGGCCATGGTTACTTACCAGCCTTTCCAACCTTGCGGCGAACCTGTTCGCCTGCGTAGCGGACACCCTTGCCCTTGTAGGGTTCGGGCTTGCGAAGCTTGCGGATGTTCGCAGCGACTTCGCCGACAAGCTGCTTGTCGATTCCGCTGACGGTGAGTTTGTTGTTGCCCTCAACCGTGAAGGTGATTCCCTTCGGAGCGGCAACCGGGATCGAGTGCGAGTAGCCCAGCGACATTTCGATGTCGCTGCCCTTCGCCTGAACGCGGTAACCGGTGCCGACGATCTCGAGCTTCTTCTCGTAGCCCTGGGTCACACCGATGATCATGTTGTCGACCATCGTGCGCGACAGACCGTGCAGGGCGCGGGATTCGCGCTCTTCGTTCGGACGCTCAAGGGTGATGACGCCGTCTTCCAGTGCAACCGTGATCGGTTCTGCAACGGTGTGGCTCAGTTCGCCCTTGGGGCCCTTCACGTTGACGGTCTGGCCGTCGATCTTGACCTCAACACCGCTGGGGACGGAGATGGGGCGCTTGCCGATACGTGACATTGTGCTCTCTCCTTTCCCTTACCAGACGTAGGCGAGGACTTCCCCGCCCACACCCTTCTTAGCTGCCGTGCGGTCAGTCATGAGACCGGACGACGTGGACAGAATCGCGATGCCGAGACCGCCGAGAACCTTCGGCAGGTTCGTGCTCTTGGCGTAGACGCGAAGACCGGGCTTGGAGATGCGCTTGAGGCCGGCGATCGAACGTTCACGGTTCGGGCCGAACTTCAGGTCCATTTCCAGGGTCTTGCCAACACGAGCGTCTTCGACGCGGTAGTCGGCGATGTAGCCCTCGGCCTTGAGGATGTCGGCGATGTTTGCCTTCAGCTTGCTGTGCGGCATGCTGACATCCTCGTGGTACGCCGAGTTGGCGTTGCGCAGACGCGTAAGCATGTCTGCGACTGGGTCAGTCATAGTCATTGGGCTTTAGCCCTTCCTCGCTGCGGTTTCTGTGCCGGTCCCCTCAGGTCCCGGCACGGACCTTCAACGTAGTGGTTCAGTTTGTCTTAAAGGGGAAGCCCAGGTGCTTGATAAGCGCCCGGCCCTCTTCGTCGGTCTTGGCGGTCGTGACGATCGTGATGTCCATACCGCGAACACGGTCGATGCTGTCCTGGTTGATTTCGTGGAACATCGACTGTTCGGTCAGGCCGAAGGTGTAGTTTCCGTTGCCGTCGAACTGGCGGTCCGAGAGTCCGCGGAAGTCGCGGATACGCGGAAGAGCCAGCGAAATGGTGCGGTCAAGGAATTCCCACATGCGTGCACGGCGCAGAGTCACGTGAGCGCCGATGGGCTGACCTTCACGCAGCTTGAACTGTGCGATCGACTTGCGTGCGCGGGTGACAACCGGCTTCTGACCCGTGATGAGGGTCAGGTCGTTGATCGCGCCTTCGATGAGCTTCGAGTCACGCGCGGCGTCACCAACACCCATGTTCACGACGACCTTTTCGATCGTAGGAACCTGCATGGGGTTCGCGTAGTTGAACTCCTCCTGCATCTTCGCGACGATTTCGTTGCGGTAGAACTCGCGCAGTCGAGGTGCAGGACGGCTGGTTGCTGTTGCTTCAGTCATCAGATGTCCTCTCCGGTACGACGCGAGTAGCGGACGCGGACGGTCTTGGTACGGCCGTCGCGTTCAACCTTTTCCTCGCGGAAGCCCACGCGGGTCGGCTTGTTGTCCTTGGGGTCAACGAGCATGACGTTCGAAACGTGAATCGGAGCTTCGTGGATCTCGATGCCGCCGGCGGTGGCGCCGGCAGCGGTCTGAGTGGCGCGCTTGTGCTTGGTGATGCGGTTGACGCCTTCGACCAGAACACGCTGGCGTTCGGGGTACACGGCCAGGACCTTGCCCTGCTTGCCGCGGTCGCCGCCGCGCTCCTGCTTAGCACCGGCGATCACCTGAACGGTGTCGCCCTTCTTGATGTGCAGCTTAGGTGCCGTCATTCTTACAACACCTCCGGTGCGAGCGAGATGATCTTCATGAACTTCTTTTCGCGCAGTTCACGGCCCACGGGGCCGAAGATGCGGGTACCGCGCGGTTCACCGTCGGTCTTGAGGATGACGGCTGCGTTTTCGTCGAACGAAATGTACGAACCGTCGTTGCGACGCTGCGGCTTGCGGGTGCGCACAACAACAGCCTTGACGATGTCGCCCTTCTTAACGTTGCCGCCGGGGATTGCGTCCTTGACCGTGGCGACGATCGTGTCGCCGACGGACGCGTAGCGACGTCCTGAACCCCCGAGGATCCGGATGGCCAGGATTTCCTTGGCTCCGGTGTTGTCAGCGACTTTGAGTCGCGACTCCTGCTGGATCAATGTCTTCTCCTGTCGTCACGCTGGTTCTCGTTATGAGCCTTGCGGAACGGTTGTGTTTACAGTGCCCGTGTGCGGTTCCCCGGTAGCCGCCCCCAGGAGTGGGGGCGGGACCGGGGTGGACCGCAGCTGGTGGCCGCGAATTACTTGGCGCGCTCGATGATCTCTACGAGTCGCCAGCGCTTCGTTGCCGAGTACGGGCGGGTCTCAGCAACACGCACGAGGTCGCCAACACCTGCGGTGTTGTCTTCGTCGTGGGCCTTGAACTTGGTGGTCGTGCGCATGATCTTGCCGTACAGACGGTGCTGCTTGCGGCGCTCGACCTCAACCACGATGGTCTTGTCCATTTTGTCAGACACAACGTAGCCGCGCGCGGTCTTACGGCTGCCGCGCTGGGTGGTTTCTGTCACTTCAGACATCACTTGCCCTCTTCCTTAGCGTCAGCCGGGTTGGTGCGGAGCAGAAGCTCGCGTTCGCGAAGCACGGTGTAGATGCGTGCAATGTCCTTCCGGACGGCCTTCACACGGCCGGGGTTTTCGAGCTGGCCGGTTGCGGCCTGGAAGCGCAGGTTGAACAGTTCAGCCTTTGCCTTCTTGAGCTCTTCGCCCAGACGTTCGTTGTTGTAGCCGTCGAGAACGTCCATGGTCAGATCCTTGGATCCTACTGCCACGTCATTCACCACCTTCACGAGAAACAATGCGGGCCTTCATCGGAAGCTTGTGGATTGCAAGGCGCAGAGCTTCGCGAGCCACCTCTTCCGAAACACCGCCGAGTTCGAACATGATGCGTCCGGGCTTGACGGGAGCAACCCACCATTCGGGCGAACCCTTACCGGAACCCATACGGGTTTCAGCAGGCTTCTTGGTAATGGGGCGGTCCGGGAAGATGTTGATCCAGACCTTACCGCCGCGCTTGATGTGGCGCGTCATGGCAATACGAGCTGCTTCGATCTGACGGTTGGTCACGTATGCAGCGTCGAGTGCCTGAATGCCCCATTCACCGAATGCCAGTTCGGTTCCGCCCTTGGCGTAGCCATCGAGGCTGGGGTGGTGCGGCTTACGGTACTTAACACGACGAGGGATCAGCACGTGTCAGCCCTCCGTTCCGGCTGCTGCTTCTTTCGAAGCTGCAGCATTGTCGTTCTTCTGCTGAGCTGCACCCTGGCCGCCGCGTCCGCGTCCACCGCGTCCGCGACCACGACCACCGCGTCCACCGCGCTGGTTGGTCTGTGCAGCTTCCTGAGCGGCAAGTTCCTTGTCGGTCATGTCGCCGCGGTAAACCCAGACCTTCACGCCGATGCGGCCGAAGGTGGTGTGAGCTTCGTAGAAGCCGTAGTCGATGTTCGCGCGCAGGGTGTGCAGCGGCACACGGCCTTCGCGGTAGAACTCCGAACGGCTCATTTCAGCACCGCCGAGGCGGCCCGAGCACTGCACACGAATGCCCTTGGCACCAGCGCGCTGTGCGGACTGGATTGCCTTGCGCATTGCGCGGCGGAACGCCACGCGGCTTGCGAGCTGCTCGGCAACACCCTGGGCGACCAGCTGAGCGTTGACCTCGGGGTTCTTGACTTCGAGGATGTTCAGCTGGATCTGTTTGCCGGTGAGCTTTTCGAGCTTCGAGCGCAGACGGTCGGCTTCCGCACCGCGGCGGCCGATGACGATGCCCGGGCGTGCCGTGTGGATGTCCACGCGGACACGGTCGCGGGTGCGCTCGATGTTGATCTTTGCGAGACCTGCGCGTTCGAGATCGGTTTCGAGCATCTTGCGAATGCGGATGTCTTCGCCGACGTAGTCCTTGTAGCGCTGACCCTTAACGGTCGAGTCCGAGAACCACTTCGAACGGTGATCGGTGGTGATGCCCATCCGGAACCCGGTGGGGTTGATCTTCTGACCCATCAGGCGTTCTCCTTCCCATCAGCGTCCGAGCCGTCCGTGAGGACCACGGTGATGTGGCTGGTGCGCTTGTCGATGCGGTGTGCACGACCCTGGGCGCGAGGACGGAACCGCTTCATGGTCGGTCCTTCGTCAACGTAGATCTCCGAGATCACGAGGTCGTCTTCATTGAATGCAACGCCGAGCTTGTCAGCTTCCTGACGGGCGTTGCTGATGCCCGATGCGACGAGTTTGTAGACAGGCTCAGATGCAGCCTGGGGAACAAACTTGAGCATCGCGAGTGCTTCGGTTGCCTGCTGACCACGAACGAGGTCAACGACACGCCGAGCCTTCATGGGCGTCACACGCAGAAAGCGTGCCTTCGCCTTGGCTTCCATCGTTTCCTTCTCTCCTTATAGGACCCGTAGGGGCGCGGCTCAGCCGCGGCGGCCCTTGCGGTCGTCCTTGTCGTGGCCGCGGAACGTCCGCGTCGGTGCGAATTCGCCGAGCTTGTGCCCGACCATTGATTCAGTGATGAACACTGGGACGTGCTTGCGTCCGTCGTGAACCGCGATGGTGTGTCCCAGGAAGTCCGGGATGATCATCGAGCGACGCGACCACGTCTTGATTACGTTGTTGGTGCCCTTTTCGTTCTGAGCGGCGACCTTCTGGAAAAGGTGCTCGTCTACGAAGGGGCCCTTCTTCAAGCTACGAGGCATTTTCTAGGCTCCCTATCAGCGCTTCTTGCCGGTGCGACGGCGGCGCACGATGTACTTGTCGCTTTCGCGGTTCGGACGGCGGGTGCGTCCTTCCGGCTGGCCCCAGGGGCTGACCGGGTGACGACCACCGGAGGTGCGGCCTTCACCACCACCGTGCGGGTGGTCGATCGGGTTCATTGCAACACCGCGGACAGTCGGGCGGATGCCCTTCCAGCGCATACGGCCGGCCTTGCCCCAGCTGATGTTGGCCTGTTCGGCGTTGCCGACTTCACCGACGGTTGCGCGGCAGCGAGCATCAACGTTGCGGATTTCGCCCGAAGGCATGCGCAGCTGTGCGTAGCGACCGAACTTGGCCACGAGCTGAGCCGAGGTGCCGGCGCTGCGGCCGATCTTGGCTCCGCCGCCGGGGCGAAGTTCGATTGCGTGGATCACGGTGCCGACGGGGATGTTCTGCAGCGGCAGAGCATTGCCCGGCTTGATGTCAGCCTGTGCTCCAGCTTCGACGCGGTCGCCCTGCTTGAGCTTGTTCGGGGCGAGGATGTAGCGCTTCTCGCCGTCAACGTAGTGCAGCAGTGCGATGCGTGCGGTGCGGTTCGGGTCGTATTCGATGTGTGCGACCTTTGCCGGGACGCCGTCCTTGTCGTGACGACGGAAGTCGATCACGCGGTACTGGCGCTTGTGGCCACCGCCCTGGTGACGGGTGGTGATCCGGCCCTGGCTGTTTCGGCCGCCCTTCTTCGGCAGCGGACGCAGAAGCGACTTCTCCGGCGTAGACCGGGTCACTTCGACGAAGTCCGCGACCGACGAGCCACGGCGGCCCGGGGTCGTGGGCTTGTACTTACGGATTCCCATGAGTCTTCAATTCCTTCTGAACTGGATCGCTTAGAGCGATCCGCCGAAAATGTCGATCGATCCTTCGCGAAGGGCGACAACGGCGCGCTTGGTGTTCTTGCGCTTGCCGTAACCGGTGCGGGTGCGCGTGCGCTTGCCCTCGCGGTTGAAGGTGTTCACCTTGTCGACCTTGACGCCGAAGATGCTTTCGATGGCGTACTTGATTTCGGTTTTGTTCGACCGGGGATCAACGAGGAAGGTGTACTTGCCTTCGTCCATGAGCCCGTAGGTCTTTTCCGAAACGACCGGTGCGATGATGATGTCGCGCGGGTCCTTGATGGTTACGCTGCTCACTTGGCTGCCTCCTCGTTCTTGCCGAGGTAAGCGTTGAGAGCTGCCTCGGTGAAGATGATGTCGTCGGCCATCAGCACGTCGTAGGTGTTCAGCTGTCCCCAGTGCAGGGTGTGCACGTTGGGCAGGTTGCGAACCGAAAGCTCGGTGACCTGGTCGTCATTCGTGACGACGACAAGCTGGTGCTTGTTGCTCGAGAGCTTTTCGATTGCTGCGCGAGCTGCCTTGGTCGAAGGCTTGTCGCCGTCGACGAGGGCGGTCACTGCGTGAACCTGGCCGAAGCGCGCGCGGTCCGAGAGTGCGCCGCGCAGAGCTGCTGCCTTCATCTTCTTGGGGGTGCGCTGCGAGTAGTCGCGCGGAACCGGACCGTGGACGATGCCACCGCCGGCGAACTGCGGAGCGCGGATCGAGCCCTGGCGTGCGTTGCCGGTGCCCTTCTGGCGCCACGGCTTGCGGCCACCACCGCGGACTTCAGCGCGGGTCTTGGTTTTGTGCGTTCCCTGGCGGGCAGCTGCGAGCTGCGCGGTCACGACCTGGTGAATGAGCGCGACGTTGGTCGGCACATCGAAGATCGCGGCGGGCAGTTCAGCGGTTCCGGCCTTCTTGCCGGCTGCGTCGAGAACGTCGATTGACTTGGTTTCAGCCATCGGAGTCATGCTCCCTTCACTGCAGAGCGAACGAGGACGACAGCACCCTTGGCTCCCGGAACAGCACCCTTGACCAGCAGGACATTGTTTTCAGTGTCGACTGCGTGGATCGTGAGGTTCTGGGTGGTCTGCTTGACGTTGCCCATACGGCCGGCCATGCGCTGACCCTTGAAGACGCGGCCGGGGGTGGCTGCGCCGCCGATCGAACCGGGCTTGCGGTGGTTGCGGTGCTGACCGTGCGAGGCGCCGACACCAGCAAAGCCGTGGCGCTTCATAACGCCTGCGTGGCCCTTGCCCTTGGTGTTGGCAGTCACGTCAACCTTGGTGCCGGCTTCGAACACGTCGACGCCGAATTCCTGGCCAAGCGAGTATTCGCCGGCGTCGGCCGTGCGGAGCTCAACCAGGTAGCGGCGGGGCGTAACGCCAGCCTTGTCGAAGTGACCGGCGGTCGGCTTGTTGACCTTGCGCGGGTCGATTTCGCCGGAGCCGATCTGGATTGCTGCGTAGCCGTCGGTTTCGACGTCGCGGATCTGGGTGACAACGTTGGTGTCAACTGCGACGGCGGTGACGGGAACGAGGTTGCCCTCTTCGTCCCACACCTGGGTCATGCCGAGCTTCTTGCCGAGCAGGCCCTTGAAGGTGCGGGTAGTGGGAAGGGCCTTGGAACGGGTGTTAGCCATTGAAAGTCCCTCCCTTAGAGCTTGATCTCGATGTTGACGTCGTCGGCGAGGTCAAGGCGCATGAGCGAGTCAACAGCCTTGGGCGTCGGGTCGACGATGTCGATAAGCCGCTTGTGGGTGCGCATTTCGAAGTGCTCGCGGCTGTCCTTGTACTTGTGAGGCGACCGAATAACGCAGTACACGTTCTTTTCAGTCGGCAACGGCACGGGGCCCACAACCGTAGCGCCAGCGCGTGTGACGGTCTCCACGATCTTGCGTGCAGCACTGTCGATCACAGCGTGGTCGTACGACTTGAGCCTGATGCGGATCTTCTGTCCGGCCATGGCGTCGTAACTCCATCCTTTGTTCTTCCTGGCCATCAACCACCTGTCCTTGCGGATCTGGCGGTTTGCACCAGCTGTTCTTCCGACCCCCGCGGTCGGGCGTGTCGCGAACTTCTTTTTAAAAAAGCTGCCTGGGCAGTGCGACTCGCTTGCAGAGTTGCCTCGGTGAACCGAACCCGTACTGGATTCACTTCCGATGTTTCCGGGCATCCGACTGATGCCGAGCAGGGGTCTGCGCCCGAAAACGCAACTTACCTATCTTGGCACACCTAGCACACAAGCTCAAATCCGGGTTCGATGTCGTACATCACGGCGTGCCGCCACTCCCCTATTGACAGCAAAGAGCCCCGTGGTCGAAACCACGGGGCTCTTAGTCAGCCTGTCAGAAGATCAGGCGTGGATCTTGGTGACGCGGCCTGCGCCGACGGTGCGTCCACCTTCGCGGATTGCGAAGCGGAGGCCTTCTTCCATGGCGACCGGCTGAATGAGCTCGACCGACATTTCGGTGTCGTCGCCGGGCATGACCATCTCGGTGCCCTCAGGCAGCGTGATGACGCCGGTGACGTCCGTGGTGCGGAAGTAGAACTGCGGACGGTAGTTCGAGTAGAAGGGGTTGTGGCGGCCGCCTTCTTCCTTCGACAGGATGTAGACCTGTGCGTCGAACTTGGTGTGCGGGGTGATGCTGCCGGGCTTCACGATGACCTGACCGCGCTCAACGTCTTCGCGCTTGGTACCGCGGAGCAGCAGACCAACGTTTTCACCTGCACGAGCGTCCGGCAGGGTCTTGCGGAACATTTCGATTGCGGTGACGGTGGTCTTCGAGGACTGCGGCTTGATGCCGACGATCTCGATTTCTTCGTTGGGCAGCAGGATGCCGCGCTCAACACGACCGGTGACGACGGTACCGCGACCGGTAATGGTGAAGACGTCTTCCACAGGCATGAGGAAGTCCTTGTCGATGTCGCGCTCCGGTTCCGGAACGTTTTCGTCGACAGCTGCCATGAGGTCCTGAACCGACTTGACCCATTCCGGGTCGCCTTCGAGTGCCTTGAGCGCCGAAACGCGGACAACCGGAGCGTCGTCGCCGGGGAATTCCTGGTCAGACAGGAGTTCGCGAACTTCCATTTCGACGAGGTCGAAGAGGTCTTCGTCGTCGATCATGTCGGACTTGTTCAGAGCCACGACGATGTAGGGAACGCCAACCTGGCGAGCGAGCAGAACGTGCTCACGGGTCTGGGGCATCGGGCCGTCGGTTGCAGCGACGACCAGGATTGCGCCGTCCATCTGGGCGGCACCGGTGATCATGTTCTTCACGTAGTCAGCGTGACCGGGAGCGTCGACGTGTGCGTAGTGACGCTTTTCGGTCTCGTACTCAACGTGCGAAACGTTGATGGTAATACCACGTTCACGCTCTTCGGGAGCGTTGTCGACCTGGTCGAAAGCACGTGCTTCGTTGAGGTCGGGGTACTGGTCTGCAAGGACCTTCGTGATTGCCGCGGTCAGAGTCGTCTTACCGTGGTCAACGTGACCAATGGTACCGATGTTGACGTGCGGCTTAGTCCTTTCGAAGCTAGCCTTTGCCACTGGGTTCCTCCTAGTGATTGGTGCGGCGCAAGCTTGTGAGCGCCGCGCCTTTTTACTTGTTGCGCCCGGCGGGGCAGCGTTCAGCTTCCCCACCGAGCAACGGGGAGATTATTCTCCGCCGCGGGTCTTTTGGATGATTTCGTCCGAAACGTTCTGCGGAACTTCGGCGTACGAGTGGAACTGCATGCCGTAGACGGCACGTCCCTGCGTCTTGGAACGCAGGTCGCCGATGTAGCCGAACATTTCCGACAGCGGGACGAGTGCACGGACAACCTTAATGCCGGTAGCGTCTTCCATCGACTGGACCTGTCCGCGACGCGAGTTCAAGTCACCGATGACGTCGCCCATGTACTCCTCAGGAGTACGGACTTCGACATCCATGAGCGGCTCGAGCAGCACGGGGCGCGCCTTGGGAGCGGCCTCCTTGAATGCCATCGAACCTGCGAGCTTGAACGCCATTTCCGACGAGTCGACGTCGTGGTAAGCACCGTCGACCAGCGTGGCCTTGATGCCGACCATCGGGTAGCCGGCGAGAACACCGACCTGCATGGCATCCTGGATGCCCGCGTCAACCGACGGGATGTATTCGCGGGGCACACGGCCACCGGTGATCGCGTTGTCGAATTCGTAGATCTTGTCGCCTTCGACCTCCATCGGTTCGATGGTGATCTGAACCTTGGCGAACTGACCCGAACCACCGGTCTGCTTCTTGTGCGTGTAGTCGTACTTTTCGACTGTCTTGCGAATGGTTTCGCGGTACGCAACCTGAGGCTTGCCGATGTTGGCTTCGACCTTGAATTCACGCTTCATGCGGTCGACGAAGACGTCGAGGTGAAGTTCACCCATACCGCCGATTTCGGTCTGGCCGGTTTCTTCGTTCAGGTTGACCGTGAACGTCGGGTCTTCCTTCACGAGCTTCTGAATAGCCGAGGACAGCTTCTCCTGGTCGCCCTTCGTCTTAGGTTCGATCGAAACGAAGATAACGGGCTCGGGGAATGCCATCGACTCAAGAACAACCGGGTTGGCCGGGTCGGACAGGGTGTCACCGGTGGTGGTGTCCTTCAGACCGATGAAAGCGTAGATGTGACCTGCGAATGCCTCTTCAACAGGGTTTTCCTTGTTGGAGTGCATCTGGAAGAGCTTGCCGACGCGCTCGCGCTTGCCGGTGGTGGTGTTCAGCAGCGTGTCACCGGACTTCACGTGACCGGAGTACACGCGAATGTAGGTGAGCGAGCCGAAGAACGGGTGGGTGGCAACCTTGAAGGCCAGAGCCGAGAACGGTTCGTCCTTCGAGGGCTTGCGCACGACCTCTTCGTTTTCCTTGCCGTAGACGAGGCCGGTGACCGGCGGAACGTCGAGCGGCGAGGGCAGGTAGTCGATGACCGCGTCGAGGACCTTCTGCACACCCTTGTTCTTGAAAGCCGAACCGCACATGACGGGGAAGGCCTCCGAGGCAATGGTGAGCTGGCGGATGCCGGCTTTGATTTCGTCGATGGAGAGTTCGCCCTCTTCGAGGTACTTCTCCATGAGCTCTTCGTTGGCTTCGGCAACGTCTTCGACGAGAGCTGCGCGGTATTCTTCCGCACGCTCCTGCAGGTCAGCAGGGATTTCAATTTCCTGCATGTCCTGGCCCATCTTGGTTTCGTCCGGCCAGACGTAGGCCTTCATTTCGAGGAGGTCGACAACGCCCTCGAAGTCGCTTTCAGCGCCGATGGGCAGCTGGATGACCAGCGGCTTAGCGCCGAGGCGGTCCTTGATGGTGCCGACGGTGTAGTAGAAGTCAGCACCGAGCTTGTCCATCTTGTTGACGAAGCAGACGCGCGGAACGTCGTACTTGTCAGCCTGACGCCAAACGGTTTCGGACTGCGGCTCAACACCTTCCTTACCGTCGAACACAGCAACTGCGCCGTCAAGAACGCGGAGCGAACGCTCCACTTCCACGGTGAAGTCGACGTGCCCGGGGGTGTCGATGATGTTGATCTGGTTGTCTTCCCAGTAGCAGGTCGTGGCGGCCGACGTAATCGTGATGCCGCGCTCCTGTTCCTGCTCCATCCAGTCCATCGTCGAAGCGCCGTCGTGGGTTTCGCCCAGCTTGTAGTTGACGCCGGTGTAGAACAGGATTCGTTCGGTGGTTGTTGTCTTACCAGCATCAATGTGAGCCATGATGCCGATGTTGCGGACCTTGTTAAGGTCAGTCAGCACTTCAAGTGCCACGGTGTCCCTCTCTCGTAAGAAGTACCTGGACAAGCAGTACCCGCCGAAACGGGCACCGTTTGATTATTACCAGCGGTAGTGAGCGAAGGCCTTGTTGGACTCAGCCATCTTGTGCATGTCCTCGCGGCGCTTCACAGCAGCACCAAGGCCATTGGATGCGTCGAGGATTTCGTTCATCAGACGCTCGGTCATCGTCTTTTCACGACGCTGACGAGCGAACTGAACCAGCCAGCGCAGAGCCAGCGTGGTGGAACGGGCGGGGCGGACGTCAACCGGCACCTGGTAGGTGGCACCGCCGACGCGGCGGGAGCGGACCTCCAGCGACGGGCGAATGTTGTCGAGCGCCTTCTTCAGAAGGGTCAGAGCCTCGACGTTGGCCTTCTCCGAAGCGCTTTCGAGTGCTCCGTAGACGATGCGCTCAGCGGTGGAGCGCTTACCGTCGAGAAGGACCTTGTTGATGAGCTGGGTGACCAGCGGTGAGTTGTAGACCGGGTCGATGGCGACCGGGCGCTTAGGTGCGGGACCCTTACGCGGCATTACTTCTTCTCCTTCTTCGCTCCGTAGCGGCTGCGAGCCTGCTGACGGCCCTTAACGGGCTGAGTGTCGAGTGCACCGCGAACAATCTTGTAGCGGACACCGGGGAGGTCCTTCACACGGCCTCCGCGAACGAGCACAATCGAGTGCTCCTGGAGGTTGTGGCCTTCACCCGGGATGTAGGCGGTCACTTCGATCTGCGAAGAGAGCTTGACACGTGCGACCTTGCGCAGTGCCGAGTTGGGCTTCTTCGGCGTGGTCGTGTACACACGGGTGCACACGCCGCGACGCTGCGGGCTGCCCTTAAGAGCAGGCGTAGCGTTCTTCGCCGGCTTGTCGTGTCGTCCCTTACGGACGAGCTGCTGAATTGTAGGCACTTATCAGGTTCTCCGATGCTTCTCGTTGTTCCTAATCTCCTGAGGGTTCAGGAGCATATCCTTCTGCGGCCGGGTGAAGCTGCGTGCCCGACTGCAGATGCAGTTCTTCGCCGCCGTCATCAGCGCAGCTGCGCTGATTGTCGGTTTATGGCGAACAACCGCCGGTGCTGGTGATAACCGTGTGATGATGAAAACTCCACCGTCAACTGACAACAGCACCGTCTGCCGAAAAATCGCAGATACACCTAGAGTAACCCTCGGCGAGCCACTCGGTCAAAACACGGTCGTTCGGTGCTTGACCTGGCGGTTTCAGGCGTTCCAACTGTAACGCGTCTGGAGAGGTGTTTTGCACCGAATTTGCCTGGGATTCGCTCATTCTCCGCATTTATTCCATGTCGCGCATCCGGCTCGCGCATTATGGTTGAAGAATGACTGATCACCGGCCCGCCGACGACAACAGCCCAGACCGGAAGCTGATCCGCGCGTCAGACCACGACCGCGACGATGTCCTCCGCGTTCTCTCTGCTGCGCACGCCGCGGGCCGGCTTTCACCCGAAGAGCTTGATGAACGCCAAAGCACCGTATTGGCCAGCGTCTACCTTAACGAACTGCCGCCGATCATCGACGACCTTCCCGAAGGCCACGAAGTCGAGTCCCGCATCCGCGAGGAAACAGACGTCCCCAAGCCGGGCGGCACCTCGTCAGCTGTGCAGCCGAAGAAGAGCACTGTTCCCGCGCGGCCCGGAGACGGGCCGTCGGTTACAGACATCGCGGTTCTCGGCGGATCCACCAAGACGATCGCCGCGAACACCCCGGAGGTGACGTGCTTCGCGCTCATGGGCGGCAGCGACCTCTATCTGTCTGAAGTCTGCAGGCCGGGCGCAGAAATCACCATCATCAGCGTGAACACAATGGGCGGTGCAGATATCTACGTGCCCGCAGGCGTGCGCATCATCGACCACTCAGTGAATATTCTCGGCGGCAACGACATCAAGCCCAACGCCCTAGGCGACGGTTCAAACGGAACGCTGATCATCAAAGGCTTCAACCTCATGGGCGGAAACGACGTTCAGTTGGACCCTCGCAGCCGGCCCGACGGCAGGTAAACCTTCTTGAGAAGCAGACCAAGGTGAGCGGCGCCTCGTAAGAACTACCCTGGCAGGCCAAACCCAGCAGCAGACCCCCGCACCAGCCCACCGCCCACCAGCCCCTCCGCACACACGGACGAAAGGACCACAGTGAAGATCGGAATTCTGACCTCCGGCGGCGACTGCCCCGGACTCAACGCAGTCATCCGAGGCGCCGTCCGCAAGGGCGTACGGCTCTTCGGTGACGAATTCGTGGGCATCCGGGACGGATGGCGTGGCCTGCTGGAGGGCGACCTGCACCCCCTGACCACGCACGATGTGCGCGGCATCAGCGGCCGAGGTGGAACTATTCTCGGCACGTCTCGCACCCACCCGTACTCCGGGGGTGGGCCGGATGCGATGCGCCAGGTCATGAAGGACAACGGGATCGACGGGGTGATTGCCATCGGCGGCGAGGGCACCCTCGCTGGTGCCGCGCGTCTCGCTGACGATGAGGGACTGCCCGTGGTTGGTGTTCCCAAAACCATTGACAACGACCTCGGCAGCACTGACTACACGTTCGGCTTCGACACAGCGGCGGCTATTGCCACGCGGTCCATCGATGCCCTGCGCACCACAGCAGAATCGCACCACCGGTGCATGGTCGTTGAGGTTATGGGCCGGCACGTCGGCTGGATTGCGCTGCACGCCGGTATGGCCGCCGGCGCACAGGCCATCCTGTTGCCCGAATTCCCCGTGACGATGGAACGGGTCGTCGAATGGGTTGAAAGCGCCCGCGATCGCGGCCGCGCACCGATTGTCGTCGTCGCAGAAGGGTTCGTGCCGGTCGGCGTTGACGCAGAAGAAGGCGTGGCGGCGATCGCTGCTGATGGTAGGCCGAGGTTCGGCGGAATCGGCGACTACGTTGCGGCTGAGGTCGAACGCATGACGGGCATCGAAACCCGCGCGACAATCCTCGGCCACCTGCAGCGCGGCGGCGTTCCCACCGCCTACGACCGCGTACTCGCCACACGGCTGGGCCTTGCCGCAGTCGACCTCATCCACGACGCCAGCTGGGGCTACATGACCAGCCTCTCCGGCACCGACATCATCCGCGTACCCATGGCCGACGCCGTTGAATCGTTGAAGGCCGTCCCGAAGGAACGCTGGGACGAACTCGAAGCGCTGCTGGGGTAGGGGCGGTCTGGCGAGGTGGGGCTCGGATGGGGGCTCGGCGGGTACTGGAGCTCCGCCTCGGCGGTTCAGCCCTTCTCACTTAGGCGGTTTGCCCTTTCACCTCGGCGGTTTGCCCATAAAAACACCCGTTAGCCGGAATCTGCGCTTTAGCCGCGAGGAAACTCCCTTAAGCCGGAATCTGCGGCTTAGCAAGCACGGCTAACGGGAGTTTTTGTTGCTACCCGGTGGTAGCCGCCAAGAAGGGGGCGAGCGCGGAAACCCCACCACCTCCCTGGCCAAAACACCCCTTAGCCGTAAGCAGACTCCCCTTAGCCGGAATCTGCGGCTTAGCAACAACTGCTAGCGGGAGTTTTTGTTGCTAACGCGTGGGCCCGCGTCGCTTCGGTACCTGAACTTGGCACCAGGGCTCAATGAGCGACCTCGTTGTGCTCAGAATCTGCCTTGCGCCTTGAGCTCGATCAGTTTTTTCAGGTACGCCTTCTCAGCCTGCAGCTTCTCGTATTCACGTCGAAGCTGATCCTGCTCAGCTCCTAAGTCTGACTCATTCTGCTCACGCACACGGCCACACTTGCGCTGTTGGCGCGCCCATCGCAGAACCACGTCCGGGCCACCGAGTTCATACTCACGTGCTAGTTCCCTCGCAGTTTCACCTGCAATAAACCGGTCTACAACTTCGTGCTTAAGAGCAAACGGCAACTTGGACTTCTTCTGTTCCACACGACACAGCTTGCCACGAAGACATCGAATACACACCGTTCTGCCCGGGCGTCCCTGTCAGCCGCGACCCTTTCAGCCGAGTGCGCCCACTGCCGCCAGGCGCGCCCTCAGCTGAAGAGGGTTCTGCAGGTCGCTCCACATGATCCGCACAACCGTATAGCCGAGCACGTGTAGTCGATGTTCGCGCTGTTTTTCGAGCATGAATTGATCACCGCGCTCATTGATGCCGCCGACGGCGGTGTCGCGATACTTTACGGACCCGTCGAACTCGATGATGATGCGCTTGTCTGGAATCAGGCCGTCAACCCGCGCAACGAATTCGCCGTTTTCATCGACAATGTCGGCCTGCTGGACCAGCCCCTTGACGCCGAGATTGCGGATTGTCACCATGCACACGCTTTCGCCGAAGGACTCAGCGAGTCCTGTCGAATACTCCATGAGCTTGACCACCCGCATCGAAGAAGAAAACTTCGCATTCGCAGCGATGATCTCCCGAGCTGCATGCTTGCGGCCCTGAGCCTTAACCGGTTCCGAACGCAGAAGCGCGTCAAAAGCGGCGACCGCCTGTTCGAGCGAATTGTCAGTCGCAATATCCAGCACCGTGCGCACCGGATCGGTGACTGGGATGCTGTGCCACAGGACCGTCTCTTCGGCTAGGCGAATCTGCCTTTGACGCCGGGTGAATCTTTCCCCGGACCGCGATCGTGACGGGTTGATGATTTGCACCTTATGCGGAATGGACAACACGGGCAGACCATGAATCAGGGCCGCCGTCGTGTGGCCGAGAACATCGCCCTCGCTCAGCCGCCGGCCGATGAACTCGGCTTTGCCGAGGTGCTTCTTCTCCTGCAGACCAAACCACGCGCGGCCCTTTCCTGCTGAGGACGCCTCCCCCATCAACCGCAGAATCTCCGGTTCTGCGAAACGGTTGAACTGAGTGTGTTTAGTGCAGGTGCGATTGACGAAATAGCAAGCACGGTACAGCCGCTCGATGCAGCAGCCGACAGCTCTTTCGACCTCCCACTTTTCAGCGCCGAACGCCTTTGCTTCTTGGAGCGAAAATACGTTGAACATATGCAACTGTCTTCCGCAAACGCAGCGCTCCACAACCCCACTATCCATATCTGTGGATAACTCTGTGGATTTGTGGGCAATCAGGGTTTAAGCCACAGGGCCAGGAGGGAACAAGACACCCGTTAGCCGGAATCCGCGGCTTAGCTGTACTAACCGGGGACGTTGGTTGAGTT
>NZ_KV786112.1:0-21767 GCF_001806835.1 Brevibacterium sp. HMSC24B04
ACCGCCGCAATCACCCATAACGAAGGCCCTGACAAAGGGGGATGGTCGAGTATGAATGCTCCCACACCCCCGTCAGGGCCTTCACCCATTTACAGACAGTTTTCACACCTTGCTATGTAGTGTGGTCCTATGGCCACAACTTTTTCGACTCGTATCATCCAAGCCCCTATGGCTGGCGGACCTGCAACACCGTCATTGGTCAAGGCTGTCTGCGATGCGGGCGCACTCGGCTTCTTAGCTGGCGGGTATCTGAGCCCACAGGCCCTTGACCAGCAGATTGCCGATGTCGGCGACCGGCAGTTTGGCGTCAACCTCTTTGTTCCGGAGGCGCACCACCCCAAAGACGAAGATCTCGATTTCTACAGAAATGCCCTGCAGCCGGCGTTTGCTCAGTTTGGCCTCGACTTACCTGCAGTTCCTTCGTTCACCGATGACTCCTTCGATGCCAAAGTCGATATTGTTCTCCAGCGCCAACTTGGCTATTGCACGTTCACGTTCGGACTTCCTGACAGCAGCGTTGTCTTCGCTCTTCGGAAAGCCGGCATTCGCGTCGGCATAACCGTCACCACCCTCGCCGAAGCCCTCAAAGCTGCAGAGTACGGTGCTGACTTCCTCATTCTGCAAGGACCCGATGCTGGGGGCCACAGCGGACAGTTTGACCAATCAGCTGAACCGAGCACAACATCTTTGCTGGAGCTCATTGACGAAGCTCGCAGCAAGGTCACCCTTCCGCTTGTCGCCGCTGGAGGCATCGGCACACCCGCAGACGCAGCAACATTGCTGGAAGGAGGTGCTGACGCTGTTCAGCTTGGAACTCGTTTCCTCACCAGCTATGAGGCAGGTACAAAACCCTGCCACCGCCGGGCGCTCATAGAAGGCTCATACACCGAAACCACGCGCACGCGTGCTTTTTCTGGACGTCCAGCCAGGGGTTTGCGCAACGAGTTCATTGATCGCTTTGATGCTGAAGCCGTGATCGGATACCCACAGGTGAATACTCTGGTCGGTTCTTTGAAGAAAGCAGCTGGCGATGACCCCGCTTGGCAGAATCTCTGGGCTGGAACCGGATGGGCCGAATGCAGGGAACAGAGCGCGGCCGAAATCGTGCGCGAATTCTCGGAGTATCTGAACTCACACGGCTTGTGAGCATCCAGACGAGCTCAGAAACGCGTTCACGGTAGACTGTAGCCTGCAGATTTCAATAGGGGAGAACAGTGGCGAACTCATCATCATCACACGACGGACAGCGCAGCGAACGTCGTCCAGACCGCGGCAGCCGCTTTCAGCGCCGTGATTCCGGACCTGAGCGCAAGAACAACCGCCGCGATGGTCGTTCTTGGGATGGTGAGCGCCGTGATGGTGACCGTCGGAAGAAGTGGGACGGTGAACGTCGCCGCGATGGCCGTTCTTGGGATGGTGAGCGTCGCGATGGTGACCGTCGGAAGAAGTGGGACGGAAAACCGCGCTTCAAAGACAACAAGCGCTCGGACCGTCGCCCCAAAAAGAGTGATGACCGCCCACGTTTCAATGCCCCGCCCATCCCTGAGGGCATCACAGGAAAAGAACTCCCCGGCCACGTCAAAGGAGAACTGCGCGGCCTGAGTGCTGAAAACTCTGAACGGACCGCCAAGCACATTGTGGCCGCAGGCTTCCTGCTTGATATTGACCTAGACCAGGCCTACGAACACGCAAAAGCCGCCGCACGCAGCGCAGGCCGAATCGGTGCTGCACGCGAAGCACTCGGCCTCGTCGCGTACCACAAAGGCCTGTACGACGAAGCTTCCCGCGAACTTCGCACGCACATGCGGATCACCGGTTCCAAGGACAACCTCGCGGTCATCGCCGATGCCGAACGCGGCCGCGGCAGGCCGCAAAAAGCCATCGACATGTTCACCGATGCCAATCGCAGCGATCTGAACGCCGACACTTGGCTCGAACTGGCAATCGTCGCTGCCGGTGCACACTCTGATCTTGGTGACCTTGAAACAGCGCGAAAGACGATTGAAGACATCGGATTCACGGGGCACAAGCCCGCAAGCGCAATCCGCCTGCTACAGGCCTATGCCGATCTGCTGCGCGTCAGCGGCGACACTGAAACTGCCGACAAATACGACAAACTCGCGCAGGTGACCGCCGAACGCACCGGCCTGACCGACGCTTCTGAAGAAGTCGACATCATCGTCATCGAAGAAGAAATCGAAGACGAACCCGTCGACGACAAGCAGACCGAAGAAGACCCCGCCGAAGACGTGCAGGCCGAGGAGGCGTCTGATAACGCGGAATCCGCGGACACCGAACCTGCCGAAGGTGCTCCGGCAGATTCAGAAGCTGACGCTGCTGAAACCGTTGAATCCGCAGAGGCCGAGCTTGCAGCGGAAGACGACGACGCTGAAAACGCCCCCGCTGCCGATGGGCCTGTTCCTGTGGCCGAAGGCAACACCCTCGAAGACGAAATCAACGAGGAAATGGCCGAAATCATGGCCGACATCGACGCTGCTCAGGAAGCCGAGTCCGAGGACGCAGAAGCCAAGCGCCAGCCGAGCGTGGACGACGATCCGGAGCCGGGAGACACTCCTCCCATGTTCGACCTGTGACAGGCTGGCTTTTCGACCTCGACGGTGTTGTCTATACCGGCCAAGCGGAGATTCCCGGGGCCGGTGCGGCGCTGAGCGAACTCGCTGCTGAAAGCCCCATCGCCTTCGTCACGAACAACGCTTCGCGCTCCAACGCTGCAATGGCTGAGCACATTCGCAGCTTCGGCGTCGACATCGCCGACAGCCAGGTCATGACGTCCGCCATTGCGGGCGCCCAGTCCCTCGCAGAAGTGCTGCCGGAGCGTTCTCGCGTGCTCATCGTCGGCAGCGAATTCCTTGCCGCCTGTGTGGAGCAGGCAGGCCTCGAACCCGTCCTGCCGACTGCTGACCTCGTCGACGAACTCGATAGCCAGAGGCAGCGAGTTGACGCTGTTCTCCAGGGGCTTGCCGCCGACGTGGGGAACATCGATCTGTGCTGCGCAATCGCCGCAGTGCGCGCCGGCGCGAAATTCTGTGCAACCAACCCTGACCTGCGCCTACCGAAAGAAACCGGGTTCTTCCCGGGCAACGGCTCTTTTGTGCGCATCGTGCAGGAATGTACGGGCATCGATCCCGATGTGTTCGGCAAACCCGAAGCCACCATGCTCACTCTTGCAGCACAAGCCCAGAACATGAGCGACACCGTTATGGTCGGCGATCAGATCGCAACCGACATCGCTGCGGGCAAAGCAGCCGGTATGCGGACAGCCCTCGTGCTCACCGGCGTCGACTCCGTCCACTCGGCCCTGGCACTGCCGCCAAGCCAGCAGCCCGACGTCATTACCGCATCGATTGCCACAGTCCGCGCCACCGTTGAAGATATCCCGGCCGTCCGCTGCGACGGTGAGACCGCCGTGTGCGGCGAAGCCCGCGTGCACGTAGAAGACAACCGCATCGTTCACTCGGGACCAAACGCACACGCCACAGCCGCGGCTCTCGCTCTGTCTGCGCACCTCGATCGCCCGCTGGACGCTGGAACCCTTCCGGAGCGCTTCGCATGATTGGCTCCACGACACCCGGCGCGAAACCGCAGCCGCCTCCCACTCCGGACCGTGAGGAGCAGAACCTGCGGGCCGAGCTCGACGCGATTCTCAGCGCGGAAACACCAGAAGCGGTTGAAGCCGCAGAAGCGCTGATTGACCGCATCGAATCGATTCTCGACGCACGCGCATCATGACGCTTCGCCTGGATGCAGCCCTCGTGGAGCGCGGCCTGGTCCGTTCCCGCAACCGAGCCCAACGCGAAATCCGCGCCGGACGGGTCGCAGTCGACGGCAAGATCGCCAACAAACCCTCTGCCCCGGTCAGTGCTGCCGCCGACATCACCGTCGACAACGCAGACCCCTGGGTTGCTCGCTCCGCCCACAAGCTCATCGGCGCGCTCGACGCCTTCGCACTTGATGCCACCGGACTGAAGTGCCTGGACGCTGGAGCGTCCACGGGCGGCTTCACTCAGGTCCTTTTGTCACGAGGCGCCGAGCATCTCTGGGCGGTCGACGTCGGCACGGACCAGCTCGACTCGAGTCTCCGCGAAAACCCGGCGGTGACGAGCCTCGAAGAGCATAATCTTCGGGAGCTCACGGAGGACTGGCTCGACGGTCACAAGATGCAGATGACTGTCGCCGACGTGTCGTTCATTTCGCTGACCCTCATTGCCCGTCCGCTGCTGGAGAACACCGACGGTGATCTTCTGCTCATGGTCAAACCGCAGTTCGAAGCCGGCCGCAGCGCCCTGGACAAACACGGCGTGGTCACCGATCCGCAGGACCGTGCCGAAGCTGTGCGCTCCGTTGCAGAACACGTCGAAAGCCTGGGCGCTCACCTGCGCGGGATCGTCCAATCGCCGCTGCCGGGACCGACGGGCAATATCGAATACTTCCTGTGGGTGCACAAGGGGCAGACACAGCGGCCCCTGAGCTCCACCTCGGCGGGGGAGAGCCTCGACCTTGACAGCATTGCCGAGCACATACGCACGGGAGCCGAGCACCCGCTGACCATCCCCGCTCGAACAGAGCGGGAGGGCAACCGGGCTGATAGTTTGGGTGGCAAGGAGGCTCGGTGAATCGAAGAATCGTCGTCGTGGTGCATCCGCACCGCAAGAGTGCCCGCGCGGCTGCGCAGACTGTGTGCGCAAGCCTGATCGACCGCGGAATCACACCGGTGATCGCACAGCGCGAATACGCCAGCCTGTCGTCCTATGGCGACTTGGATCTGACCGGCATTGAGGTCCTCAGCGACTTCGCTGAACTCGACTCTGAAACCGGCCCCGAACTCGTCATGGTCTTAGGCGGGGACGGCACGATCCTGCGCGCGGCATCTCATTTCCACGGCACCGGCGTGCCGATCATGGGCATCAACCTGGGCCACGTGGGCTTTCTCGCAGAAGCCGAACGCAAAGATCTCCACGACACCGTCGAAGCCGCAATCGCCCGCGACTACGTTGTCGAACAGCGTATGAGCCTCGACATCACCGTCACCCTCGGCGACGAGGTGATCCACGAAGACTGGGCGCTCAATGAGGCAACCGTGGAAAAAGACCGTGGCGCCTCGATGATCGAAGTGGTTGTCGGAGTCGACAGCCGTCCCGTTTCGTCATTCGGCTGCGACGGTGTCATCATGGGCACCCCGACCGGTTCGACCGCCTACGCGTTCTCCGCCGGCGGGCCGATCATCTGGCCGGACGTCGAAGCGCTCCTCATGGTGCCGATTTCAGCCCACGCCCTGTTCTCCACTCCGCTGGTCGTGTCGCCGTCCTCGACACTAGGCGTGGAATTCCAGCCCGTTACACCCGGCACAAGGGCTGTCCTTTTCTGCGACGGGCGCTTCCGCTTCGACCTGCCGGAAGGTGCACGCGTGGAAGCTCGCCGCTCGGCCGTTCCGGTGCCGCTGGCGCGCCTGAACAAGGGCGTGTTCACCGACCGTCTGGTCGCCAAATTCCAGCTGCCGGTCGCCGGCTGGCGCGGACCGGGGGCCCGCGATGATTGAGGTTCTGCGCATTGAGAACCTCGGGGTGATAAAGGCCGCCGAGGTGGAGCTCTCTCCCGGTCTGACAGTCGTCACGGGAGAAACCGGGGCTGGCAAGACGATGTTCGTCACCGCCCTTGACCTCCTGCTGGGCGCTCGCAGCGGCAGCCACGTTGTGCGCGCCGGAGAAGACAAAGCGGTTGTTGAGGGAATCTTCGATATCGACAACCAGCCCGCAGTTGCTGAGCGAGTCGAAGACGCCGGCGGGGAAGCTGAAGGCGAACTCATCGTCACTCGGACAATTCCCGCGTCCGGTCGTGCTCGGGCAACCGCTGGCGGACGCACCGTTCCGGCCGGCCTGCTGTCAGACATCGGCCAGGAACTCGTATCCATGCACGGCCAGTCCGAGCAGATGACCCTGCGCAGCCGCACCCGGCAGCGCGAACTGCTCGACAGCTACGGCGGTGACGAACTTGCCAAGGTGCGCGATGCCTATTCCGCGGCCTACGCCAAGTGGACCTCCCTGAAAGAAGAGCACGCCGAACTGACCGCCACCTCGACCGAAAGAGCACAGCGGATTGAGTTCCTGGAAACCGCGCTCGAAAAGATTGAGGAAGTCCGCCCGCTCGAGGGCGAAGACGCCGAACTGACCGCCCTTGCCAACCGGCTGGCATCGGCTCACGAACTCAAAACTGCGGTCGCAGCGGCCCAGGCGGCACTCACCGGTGCCGACTGGGACGACGCCGCCAATGCCGTCGACCAGGTCAATGCGGCCGCCGCACAGCTGAACCAGGCGGCCGCAGCGGATGAAACCCTCACGGAGCACGCCTCGGCTCTGACCGACCTGGGTCTGCAGCTGTCAGACCGGGCGGCACGACTGAGTGAATACCTGTCCGGCTTTGACGAGCTCGGCGAAAGGTCACTCGAAGACATCGAACAGCGGCGTGCAGACCTCGGCTCCCTGTCCGCCTACGGTGAGGACACCTCGGCGGTTCTGGCGTTTGAAACACAGGCCGGTGAGGAACTCCTGCGGCTGCGCGAAGCCGGTGAAAGCCTCGCCACAATGGATGCGCAGGTCGAAGCCGCCGAAGCGGACATGCTCGAGAAGGGCGCGCAGCTGACCGAACAGCGGAAGAAGTCCGCGGACGGCTTTTCACAGGCTGTCGGTGCTGAACTCGCCGCGCTGTCCATGCCGAAGGCGTCGATCACCTTTGACATCGAAGAAGCCGAACCGGCCGCTCACGGCTGCGACAGCGTGTCGCTGCTGTTCGCCGCTCACTCATCGACCGTGCCCGGCGAAATCGGCAAACTCGCCTCCGGCGGTGAACTGTCGCGCGTCATGCTTGCCATCGAAGTGGTCATGGCCCGCAGTGTGGCGTTCCCGACGTTTGTCTTCGACGAGGTCGACGCCGGAGTCGGCGGCCGGGCCGCCATTGAAATCGGTCGACGCCTGGCACAGCTGGCCCAGCACTCGCAGGTCATCGTCGTCACTCACCTGGCGCAGGTCGCCGCGTGGGCGGACAACCACGTCACGGTTGCCAAGGACGACGCCGGAGAAGGCGTCGTCTCCGGGGTGACCGTGCTCAGCCGGGACGAACGGGAACACGAATTGGCACGCATGCTGTCCGGCCTGGCCGAATCCGATTCGGCACGCGAACACGCAGACGAACTCCTGGCGATCGCCGCGCAGGAAAAATCCTCCTTCAGCGGCGTGAAAGAATAGCCCCGTGGACACTGCAGAATCTGTTGAAAAAGGGCACGGCGGGATCATCGCCGACCTCGTCGACGACATGGCGACGTTCGTTCACGCTCATCCCGACCTCCTCTTCAGCGCACTCGACCTGCCGGACATCCCCAAATCGATGTTCAAACGCCAAGCGCTGGTCGTATCCGCCGGGTACAACTACAAAGAGGACTTGGCAATGCTCAAGTCCTACATTCGGGAATACCGTCCGCTGCTCATCGGCGTTGATGCAGGCGCCGACGCGCTGCTCGAGGCCGGTCACCGCCCCGACATTGTGATCGGCAACCTCGACGCCGTGGGCGATTCGCCGCTTCTGTCCGGCGCAGTACTCATTGCCCACTACGGTCCAGACCGCCCTGCCGAAGGCATCCAGCGTTTGGAAAAAGAGGGACTGCACTACGACGTCCTGAAAACCGCCGGAACCAATGAAGATGCCGGCCTGCTGCTGGCGGACGCACTCGGAGCGCCGCTCATCGTGTCCGTGGGCTCACCGGCCGTTATCGAATACGCCCACGCCGGTGCTGAAAGCCAGCCGTCGGCATATGTGGTCCGCATGATCCTCGGGTCACGCGTCGTCGACGCCAAGGGAGTGTCGCTGCTCTATCGGCAGCGCGCAGGATCTTGGCAGCTGCTGGTGCTCGCCCTGGCCGGCCTGCTGGCGCTCGCCGCAGCTCTGGCGGCCACCGAGTCCGGGCGCCTTCTGCTGGAGCTCATCGCCGCGCAGCTCGACGGCTTCTTCGGACTCTTCGGAGGCGGGAGCCCACGCTCCGACGCACTGCTTCACACCCATCTACCGTCCGTTATCCAAGGCTGAGAACCCGTGATCGACTTCCGCTACCATCTGGTTTCCCTGTTTTCGGTGTTCCTGGCGCTCGCTGTTGGGATTGTGCTGGGCGCAGGCCCCCTCAAAGCACCCATCGGCCAGTCCCTTCAGGACCAAGTGCAGGCACTGCGCGAGGACCGTGACAACCTGCGCGGTGATCTCGATAAGAGCCGTGAGGAAACCAGCAGCCTCAACGAGTTCGTCGAAGCGAATGCACCGGACCTCATCAATGGCAAAATGCGTGACCACACCGTTTCGATCATCCGCGCAGAAGAAGCCGCCGGTGCAGATGTGCGCGGGCTCGAGCAGCAGCTGACAGCCGCGGGCGCAGAAGTCGTTGAAGGTGGCACTTTCACCAAGACGACATTTTCGGCGGAAGATCCGCAGGGCGACCTGGTCGAGAGCCTGCGCGAATATGTGGATGCGGGCCTTCAAGACCCCACGCAGGCAGTCGCCGGAGCACTGACCGAAGTGTGGGGTGTTGGCAGCGCAGCCGATTCGCTGTCGGAAGAAGAAGCAGAAGACGTCCTGAAGATCCTGCGCGACCACGGCCGGATCACCGGCGGCAAGGCGGGCAAAGTCGACGCGCTTGTCTTTGTCGCGGGCGAAGGGACCGCTGTGGCACAGGCACGCGGAGGGGAAACAGCTGAGCCTGCCGAAGACACCGGCGATTACATCGAAGCGATCCGAGAAATGCAGGGCACACTGCCGCTCGTAGTTGCTGGACCGCTGGGCAACAGCGGGCTGATCCACCAGCTGAGGTCAGACCGCACGGGAACGACCGTCGACGGCATTGAAACCAGCGCGGGCGCCGTCATCACGGTGCTGGCGACAGCAGACCTCATCGACGGCGGCAAACCCGCCGCCTACGGCTTCGGCCAGCGCGCCGAAGAACTGTACCCCGGTATGAAGAAGTAGGCTTGGAAGGGAAGAAGGAGTTACACGTGAGCGACACGCTGGCCCCGCAGAAGCGCATTCTGCATGTTCTGACCGAGGCGTCTTCGCCTATTGCCGACACCGCCGCGACCATCATCGCCGGCCAACTCGAACGCGGATACCGGGTCGCGGTTGCCTCGCGGGCAGAAGTATTCCAGGCCCTGAGCGCCCAGCACCCACAGCTGCGGCACATCGACATTCCCGCCCGACCGTCAGCGTTTGACCTGTCAGCGGGCACCTCGGCATTTCGCCTGCACAAGATCTACCGGCACATCGATGTCGTCCACGCCCACGGTCGGCACGCGGCCGTGCTTGCTGGTCTCGGTCTGACCGGTCTGCCCACCAGGATGCACCCGCCGATCATCGCAACCGTCGGCCGTGACGAAGACGATTCCCTCTTCGGCGCGCAGCACTCGATTGTCGCCCGCACAGCAACCGCGGTTCTCGGCACCACGGAGCGGGTTGTTGCCGACTACGAAGACGACGTCGCCGTCGCTGAACGGGCCCAGCTTGTGCGCACCGACGATCAGGGCTTCCCGCGTCCGAACGTGTCCGCTAAGAAGATGCGCCGTCGCCTGTCCGCCGATGACGGCCGCATGGTCATCGCCGTGCCGATCGAAGCCAAAGACACCGTGGAACTGACCGAGGTGGTCGAAGCGATCGTCGCGCTTGACAAGACCCAGTCCGACCGCCGCTGGAGGGTTGTCTTCACCGGCCGCGGCGGAGTCCGTTCGCACCTCGAAAAGCTCTCCCACGCCCTGGACTACGTCACGGTTGCAGCACCTTCAGATGCCGTCAACGTCGTCAATGCCGCAGACATCGTCATTGCGTCTGCCCGCATGACCGGCCTTGATTCCGACGACGTCATGAACGTCGGCAAAGCCACCATCGTGGTCGGCAATGAGCGCCTGGCCAGGGCCTACGGCCCGCACGCCACGGTCGCCAACACGGCAGACGAAATCGGCCAGGCGATCGCAAGCTACGCGGGCAGCCCCGCCGACCGGATCAGCGACGGCTTCGCGCTTCGCAAACGCGTCCGCAGCGGCAACCGGGACCACCTGGTCGAAACGCTGCTGGAACTCTACGCGTACGCCGAGACCCTCAATGCCTGAACGACCACAGCTGGCTGATCAGCTGGTCGACTATCCGACCCACGGGCGGGAAGTCGTGTTTCGCGGTGCCGTGTGGGACGTGTGCCGCGAAACGGTCGACCTGCCGGAAGCAGCCGGTCTGACTCGGGACTTCGTCGACCACACGGGAGCGGTCGGCATTGCCGCAGTCGATGACGACGACCGGATCCTCCTCATCCAGCAGTACCGGCATCCCGTCCGTCAGCGCGACTGGGAGATCCCAGCCGGTCTGCTCGATGTGCAGGGCGAAGATCCGCTGCTGGCCGCTCAGCGCGAACTGAGTGAAGAAGCTGACCTCCAGGCTGGCTCCTGGGCGGTTCTTGCCGACCAGCTCAGCTCGCCCGGTGGTCTGAGCGAAGTTCTGCGCATCTACCTGGCCCGTGACCTAGCCGCGGACGCCTCGGACTTTGTGCGCGAAGGCGAAGAGGCCGGCCTCGTGCTGCGCTGGACCCCGCTGGGTGAGGCATTCGAGGCGGTCCGTGAGGGCAGGATCGGCAACGCCACCGCGCAGCTGGCCATCCTGCACGCCCACGCATCGCGTGCCGGCGGATGGTCCGGTCTGCGACCGGCCGACTGCGCGTGGCCCGCATACCGCCACCTGCACGGCTGATATGGCCAGACGAGGAGCACAGCTGCTCCCGGACGATGCACCGCGCGCCCTGCGGCAGCCCACCGAGGAGTACCTGACGATGCTGCGCCTGGAGCGCGGCCTGGCACAGAACACCATCGACGGCTACGCCCGGGATCTGGCTGACTATCTGCGGTTCCTGGACGACGAGGGGCTGAGGGACTTCGCGCAGGTCGATCCCGAGGTGGTGCGCCGGTATTCGGAAGTTCTCGCCGAAAGGGGAGCGGCGGCATCGTCACGGGCCCGCGCCCTGTCCGCTCTGCGCAGGTTCCACGCGTTCTATGCTGCAGAGGCACCTGGTCGGATCGACCCGACCGTTGACGTCCAGCTGCCGAAGGACATCAGCCGGCTGCCGAAGGCACTGACAGTCTTCGAAGTCGAATCGATGATTGCCGCAACCGCGGGCGATGACCCGGTGAGCCTGCGCTCCAGGGCCCTTCTGGAAATGCTGTACGCAACCGGGGCGCGCATCAGCGAAGCGGTCGGCATCGACATTGACGACCTCGACCTCGACGGCGGGGCTGTGCGCCTGTACGGAAAGGGCAGCAAAGAGAGGATCGTGCCGCTGGGCAGTCACGCAGTTGACGCGCTCGGTGCCTGGCTGACCCGCGGGCGGACCGCCTTCAGCCGCGGCAGCACCGCGGCCGTGTTCATCAACCAAAGGGGCGGGAGGCTCACCCGCCAGTCCGCGTGGGCGGCGGTGCGCACTGCCGCAGAGACCGCGGGACTGACCGGTGTGACGGCCCACAGCCTGCGGCATTCGTGCGCAACGCACCTGCTGGAAGGCGGTGCGGACATTCGTGCGGTGCAAGAGCTGCTGGGGCACGCCTCGGTGTCGACCACGCAGATCTACACCAAGGTCACGGTGCAGTCCCTGCGTGAAGTATTTGCATCAGCCCACCCCCGGGCGCGGTAGGCTAGAAGAACAGCAGCAAAGAGAAAGGTGAGTGGTGTGGACAACCAGCAGGAAATCGACATCGATGTCCCCGAAATGGGGCCCACTGGACGTCCGCTGACTGATTTTCCAGTCCCACCGCCGGTTGAACAGCACGGTCCCGCGCGGATCATCGCGATCGTCAACCAGAAGGGCGGGGTCGGCAAAACCACCACCTCGATCAACCTGGGGGCAGCGCTGGCCGAATACGGCAGGCGCGTGCTGCTGGTGGACTTCGACCCGCAGGGAGCACTCTCGGTGGGGCTCGGCATCAACCCGCACAGCGTTGACCAGAGCGTCTACAGCCTGCTCATGAACTCCCGCCTGGACCCGCACGACGTCGTCCAGAGCACCGACGTTGAGGGCATCGACGTGCTGCCGGCAAACATCGACCTTTCTGCCGCAGAAGTGCAGCTGGTCGGCGAAGTCGGCCGCGAACGCGCTCTCGATCGCGCCCTGCAGAAACTCGCCCCGGAATATGACGTCATCCTGGTGGACTGCCAGCCCTCACTGGGTCTGCTCACCGTCAACGCGCTGTCTGCGGCCCACGGGGTCATCATTCCGCTCGAAACCGAATTCTTTGCGCTGCGCGGTGTCGCGCTCCTGGTCGAATCCATCGAAAAAGTGCAGGAGCGGATCAACCCGGCACTCGAAATCGACGGCATCCTCGCCACCATGTTCGACACCCGCACACTGCACTCGCGAGAAGTTGTGCAGCGCGTCGTCGAAGCCTTCGGGGACAAGGTCTTCGAAACCGTCATCAACCGCACCGTGAAGTTCCCCGACGCGTCCGTCGCAGCAGAGCCCATCACATCGTTCGCATCGTCCCACCGCGGAGCCGAGGCCTACCGGACACTCGCCCGTGAACTCATCGCCCGCGGGGGCGCACCCTGATCGACACGGTCAAAAACCCCGGTCCCGCACAAGCCGCAGACGGTGCGGACGGTGCCGATGGCGGGTTCACGGTTGAGCTCGACGTCTTCACGGGACCCTTTGACGTCCTGCTCGACCTCATTGCCAAACGACGCCTGGACATCACCGACATCGCCTTAGCCGAGGTGACTGACGAGTTCCTGGCCTTCACCAACCAGCTGCGCGACACCGACCACGCGTCAACCACGGAGGGGCTCGAACAGCTCTCAAGCTTCCTCGTGGTGGCAGCAACTCTGCTCGACCTCAAAACAGCCCGCCTGCTGCCGCAGGGCCAAGTGGAAGACGAGCTCGACCTCGAACTTCTTGAAGCCCGCGACCTCCTGTTCGCCCGCCTGCTGCAGTACCGCGCCTACAAACAGGTGTCCCTGCTGTTTCGCGAGCAGATGACCGCAGCGGGCATGCGGATCCCGCGCACCCCCGAACTTGAAGAGAAGTTCCGCGACATCCTTCCGCCTCTTAAGTTCACCGCAACCCCAGAAGTCATCGCAGCCCTCTACGCCACGGCCATCAGCCGAGACCACACCCCGCCGGCCGTGGCAGTCGACCACCTGCACCTCGAGCACGTCAGCGTTGCCGAGCAGCGCTCCGTCATCCTGGGGGAGCTTGCCAGCCGCGGGCGGATCGACTTTGCAGAACTCGCCGCCGGTGCCGAAACCACACTCGTCGTGGTGGCGCGGTTCCTCGCGCTGCTGGAACTCTTCAAAGCCCACTTGTGCGATCTGCAGCAGGACACCCCGTTGGGGCCGCTGAGCGTCGTTGCCGCTGCCGCCGGCGAGGAGCTGCGCAGCGCTGACCTGGGCGAATCGGAACAGGACGCGGAACCGGACAGGGAGGACTGACGTGCGCGAACACTGGTACGAAGCTCTCGAGGCGGTGCTCATGATCTCCGCTGAACCGCTCACTGCCGACGACCTCGCCCAGGGGCTCGGCATTGACAAGGACTCCGTCGAAAAGGCACTGGCCGACCTGGCCGCCGACTATGACGGACACGGTGGTTCGGTTCGCCGAGGGTTTCAGCTGCGGGCATCCAACGGCGGATGGCGCATCAGTTCGCGCGAAGAGCAGTTCGACAACGTCAAGGGCTTCCTCGTGCGAGGTCAATCATCGAAGATGTCGCAGGCCGCGTTGGAAACACTCGCGGTCGTCGCCTACGCCCAGCCAGTCACCCGTGCACGCATCTCCGCCATCCGCGGCGTCAACGTCGACGGGGTTGTGCGCACCCTCCTGATGCGCGGACTGATCGTCGAAGTCGATGGCGACGACGCCGGGGGAGCACGCCAATACGTGACTTCCCAGGTGTTCCTCGAATCGATGGGCATTGACAGCCTCGACCAGCTTCCGGACATCGCCCCCTATCTGCCCGAGGATGTGCCCGCCGACGACTGAGGCCCGCAGGTGGGCCCTCGCCGGGCACAGCCGGCCCGGCCTCTGCGACAATGGGGGACATGAGCACGAAAGACTCTCGCCTCCCCGGCCATCCCTCGAAAAGGCCCTCGCGTCGCAAGCGCGCTGAACGCCACCAGCCGTCGCGTGATGTGCACGCAAGCGACGGCGTGCGCCTGCAGAAAGTGCTCGCAGATGCCGGTCTCGGATCGCGCCGCTCGTGCGAACAGCTGATCGTCGACGGTCGCGTGTCGGTTGACGGCACGCAGGTGCGCGAACTCGGCACCCGCATCGATCCGGACAAGCAGAGCGTCGAAGTTGATGCAATGCCGATCACCACCCACACCGACAAGGTGTACCTCGCCTTCAACAAACCCCGGAAGGTTGTCTCATCCATGGGCGACCCGGAGGGGCGGAAGAACCTCGATGACTACGTGGGAGATCGCCCCGAACGGCTGTTCCACGTGGGTCGACTGGACTACGAAACTGAGGGTCTGCTTCTGCTGACCAACGACGGTGAACTGTCCAACCGCCTGTCGCACCCCTCCTACGAAATCCCGAAGACCTACCTGGCTCAGGTGCGCGGCACAATCGCCAAAGACGTCAGCGCTCGCCTGCGCGACGGAATCGAACTCGATGACGGCCTGGCCCACGCCGACAGCTTCAAGCTGATCGAAACCGTTCAGGGTGTCTCGCTTGTCGAAATCGTGCTGCACGAAGGCCGCAACCGCATTGTCCGTCGCATGATGGACGCTGTCGGCAACCCCGTCATCCGCCTGGTCCGCACGAAGTTCGGACCCATTGAACTGGCAGAGCAGCGACAGGGCAAAGTCCGCTCGCTGCGGCCAGACGAAATCGGCGCGCTGTTCGAAGCGGTGAAGATGTGAACGTCCACATCATCGGCACTGGCCTGCTGGGCACATCGCTCGGGTTGGCCCTGACCGACGCGGGACACACGGTAACGCTGGAAGACCTGTCGCCGACCGCGGTCAACCTGGCCGCCGACATGGGGGCGGGCACCCGCGAAAACCCCACCGACCCGGACGTCGTCATCGTTGCCGCCCCACCGGACGTGTGCGCCGGCATCATCGTCACAGCACTGCGCACGTGGCCGCGGGCAACCGTCACCGACGTGGCCTCCGTCAAGGGAGCCATTCTCGCCCAGGTGCGCGAACAGACCCGTGAACGCGAACTCGACCGATACATCGGCTCTCACCCCATGGCCGGACGCGAAAAGTCCGGGGCAATCGCCGCCCGCGGTGACCTTTTCACCGCAAGCCCCTGGGTGGTCTGCTCTGACGAGGACACCCCGAAAGAGCGCCTGGATCACATCGTCAACATAGCCGAAGCGGTCGGAGCAGCCGTTATCCACCTCGACCCCGACTTCCACGATTCCTCGGTCGCGCGAGTGTCCCACGCCCCGCAGGTTGTCGCCTCGCTCATGGCGGCTCAGCTGCGCGACATGCCGGCAGACGGGATCGCCCTGGCCGGTCAGGGCCTGCGCGACACCACGCGGATCGCAGACTCTGACCCCGGCCTGTGGACCCAGATTCTGTCTGGCAACGCGGCCGAAATCCGCACCGTCCTCAAAGGCCTGCGCGACGACCTCGACACCGTCATCAGCGCGCTTGACCTGGGGCCCGGCGCCTATGCTGCGCTCGCCGGAGCACTCGCGGCGGGCAACGAGGGGCGCGACAGGATCCCCGGCAAACACGGTTCCGCACCCACTCGATACTCCGTCGTCACAGTCGTCGTCGACGACACCCCGGGTGCCCTGGCGCGTCTGTTTGCTGACATCGGCGAACTCGGCGTCAACATCGAAGACATGCGAATGGACCACGCCACGGGCGTTAAACTGGGCTCCGTTGACGTTTCAGTCCTCCCGGCAAGTGAAATCGACCTCATCAGCGGCCTGCGGGAGCGCGGTTGGCGCCTGCCCGAAGCCGCACTCGAACAAGAAGGAACAGCATGACCACAGTTGCGATTGACGGGCCCAGCGGAGTCGGCAAATCGAGCGTTTCGCGCGAATCCGCTTCGCGTTTGGGCTTCGGCTACCTCGACACCGGTGCCATGTACCGCGCAGTGGTGTGGCTGTGCCTCAACCGCGGCGTTGAAGAACCCGGCGATGTCGTCGAGCAGATCCGCGGCTGCGACCTCGAAATCTCAACGGACCCGAAGAACTTCTACATCGAAGTCGACGGCATCGACGTCACCGAGGAAATCCGCACCGACGAAGTGACCTCCAACGCCACGATCGTCTCCGCTGTACCCGATGCCAGGGCTGAACTGATCGAAAAGCAGCGCGAGATCATCAACGCGGCCGAACCAGGCATCGTCGTCGAAGGCCGCGACATCACGACCGTCGTCGCCCCGGATGCCGAAGTGCGCATCCTCATGACCGCCCGCGACGAAGTCCGCATTGCCCGCCGCACCCAACAGCTGCACGGCAGCGTTGACGAAGCGACGATGAAGGCAACCGCCGAAAACGTCATCGGCCGCGACAAAAAGGACTCGAAGACCACGAGCTTCCTCACCGCGGCAGACGGCGTGCACACACTCGACACTTCGGACATCGACTTCGAAGCTTCCGTGCAGGCGGTCCTCGACCTGGTGGAGGCAGCGCGTGGCTGAGGAGTACGCCGGAACCCAAGACGATGATTTCGCCCGCCGGATCAGCGAAATCAGCGATGACGACGCGCAGAAGCGCGCTGAATCGCTGCTGGCCGGACTGCAGGAATACGACCTCGAAGACGAAGACGCGGACCTGCTCAACGCCTATGGCGCAGGCTTTGACGATGACGACGAAGACGACGGCCCAGCGCCCGTGCTGGCGATTGTCGGCCGCCCGAACGTGGGCAAGTCGTCGTTCGTCAACCGAATTCTCGGCCGCCGGGAAGCTGTTGTGGAAGACATTCCAGGAGTCACGCGTGACCGAGTGAGTTACCCCGCGCAGTGGGCGGGCCGTAAGATCACGCTCGTCGACACCGGCGGTTGGGACATCGACTCGAAGGGCATTGCTTCGCGCATTGCCGAACAGGCTGAAGTTGCCGTTGAGCTTGCCGACGCCGTTGTTCTCGTCGTGGACGTTCGCACGGGTGTGACGGCAACTGACGAACACATTGTGCGCATGCTGCGCCGCACCAAGAAGCCGGTGCTGCTCGCGGCGAACAAGGTCGACAGCGACAAAGATCTGCTGAGCGCGGCCGAACTGTGGTCACTGGGCATGGGGGAGCCGCACCCAATTTCCGCCATGCACGGAAACGGTGTGGCAGACCTCCTCGATGAGGTTCTGAAGATCCTGCCCGAACAGTCGCAGATCGACCAGGCCATGGAACGCGGTGGACCGCGCCGCGTGGCACTCGTCGGCCGACCCAACGTCGGCAAGTCTTCGCTGCTGAACAAGATCGTCGGCCACAAGCGCGTAGTCGTCGACAACGAAGCCGGAACCACACGTGACCCCGTGGATGAACTGGTGGAGCTCGGCGGGCGGCAATGGCGCTTCATCGACACCGCAGGCATCCGCAAGCGCTCGAAGAACGCCAGCGGCTCAGAGTTCTATGCCTCACTGCGCACCCAGACCGCGCTTGAGCGCTCCGAGGTCGCAGTGGTCCTGTTGGAGGCCAGCGAGGTCATCTCCGACCAGGACATGAAGATCATCCGCAACGTCATCGACGCCGGACGCGGCCTCGTCGTGGCGTTCAACAAGTGGGACCTGCTGGACGATGAGCGCCGGTGGAACCTGGAACGTGAGATCGAACGCGAGTTCGGCCACATCAGCTGGGCTCCGCGCGTCAACATCTCCGCCGAATCGGGCCGACACGTCGAAAGGCTGGTCCCGGCCATGGAAACGGCGCTTGAGAGCTGGGAGAACCGCATTCCCACCGGCAAGCTCAACGCGTTCCTGGCTGAGCTTGTCGCGGCCAACCCCCACCCGCTTCGGGGCGGCAAACAGCCGCGCATCCTGTTCGGAACCCAGGCCGGCAGCAGGCCGCCGAAGTTCGTTCTGTTCACCACCGGCTTCCTCGATCCCGGCTACCGCCGGTTCATCGAGCGGCGTCTGCGGGAGGTCTTCGACTTCGAAGGCACCCCGATTGAGATCTCCATGCGCATCCGCGAAAAGCGCAAGAAGCGCTGAGCTTCAGCCGCGGCAGAAGGGGCCGGTGGGACCATGAGCGTCCCACCGGCCCTTTCTGCCTTGTGGACACCTCTTGCGGAAAGTTCTGACTGAGCGGTAGAAAAGGAAGCGCACCAGGTTTTCAGCAAAGACGCAGAACCACCAGGAGGAATGATCTATGGCACGCACAGCAATCGTCACCGGAGCCGCCCGCGGAATCGGCGCGGCAACAGCAAAACGCCTCGCCGCTGATGGACACAAGGTCGCGGTATTCGACCTGAAGGAAGAAGACACGCGCGACACAGTTGAGGCGATCAAGGCGGCAGGTGGCGAAGCCATCGGCATCGGCGCTGACGTGTCGGATGAAGAACAGGTGCAGGCGGCGGTGAAGAAGACCGCTGACGAACTCGGCCCGCCCACGGTCTTGGTCAACAACGCCGGCATCATTCTGGACAATCTTCTGTTCAAGATGCCGCTGCACGACTTCCAGAAGGTGCTTGCCGTGCACCTGGAGGGCAACTTCCTCATGACGAAGGCCTGCCAGGAGTACATGGTGGCTGAGAAGTTCGGCCGCATCATCTCGCTGAGCTCCACATCGGCACTGGGCAACCGCGGTCAGTCGAACTATGCGGCCGCAAAGGCCGGCGTGCAGGGACTGACGAAGACCTACGCGATTGAACTGGGCAAGTTCGGGGTGACAGCCAACGCAATTGCTCCCGGATTCATCCAGACCGACATGACGAAGGCCACCGCCGAACGCGTCGGCATGGACTTTGATTCGTTCGTCGAACGGGCTGTCAGCGCCATCCCTGTGGGTCGCGGCGGTGTGCCCGAGGACATTGCCAATGCTGCGGCGTTCTTCGCTTCGGAAGCCAGCGGATTCGTGTCCGGTCAGGTTCTCTACGTTGCCGGCGGACCCCGCGGCTGACCCAAACCCCAGCGACCAACCCACATCCCACACAGGAGGACACATGACAGACGCAGTCATCGTTTCAACAGCGCGCACACCGATCGGCAAGGCCTACCGGGGTGCTTTCAACAACACCATGCCGCAGGAGCTTGCCGGCCACGCCATTAAGCACGCGGTTCAGCGGGCCGGTCTAGAGGGCCCCGAAGTCGACGACGTCATTCTCGGTGCGGCCGTGCAGCACGGTGCCCAGAGCACAAACCTGGGACGTCAGGCAGCTATCCGGGCGGGCCTTCCCACCTCGGTTGCCGGTATGACAATCGACCGGCAGTGCGCGTCCGGCCTCATGGCGATTGCGACGGCGGCCAAGCAGATCATCGTCGACGGCTTCGACATCGCCGTCGGCGGGGGAGTCGAATCGATTTCGCTGGTCCAGAACGAACACTTCGCCGACCAGTACCGCTCCCGTGACCCGTGGTTTGCCGAGCACCAGCCGGATCTTTACATGCCGATGCTGAAAACCGCAGAGGTCGTCGCTGCCCGCTACGGTGTGTCCCGCGAAGCGCAGGACGAATACTCCTACCAGTCGCAGATGCGCACCGCCGCAGCACAGGAGGCAGGACGCTTCGATGATGAAATCGTCCCGCTGCCGTCGGTCAAGCTGGTCCAGGACAAAGAGACCAAGGAGATCTCCGAAGTCGAAACCGTCCTGGAGCACGATGAGGGCAACCGCCCCTCCACCACACTGGAAGGACTGGCGGGACTGAACCCCGTTCTGCCGCCGGGGGACTACTCCGACAACCCGACGATCACCGCCGGCAACGCTTCACAGCTGTCCGACGGCGCTTCGGCCTCCGTCCTCATGTCCGCAGAAGAAGCATCCCGCCGTGGGCTTGAGCCCCTGGGCATCTACCGCGGCATTGCGGTTGCCGGTCTGGACCCGGACGAAATGGGCATCGGGCCGGTCTACGCCGTGCCCAAACTGCTCAAACAGCACGGTCTGACGGTTGACGACATTGGCCTGTGGGAACTCAATGAGGCCTTCGCGGTGCAGGCTCTGTACTGCCGTGACCGCTTGGGCATTGACCCGGAGAAGTTCAACGTCAACGGCGGAGCGATCTCGGTGGGCCACCCGTACGGCATGTCCGGCGCCCGCCTCACCGGCCACGCTCTGCTTGAGGGCAAGCGCCGCGGAGCCAAGTACGTTGTCGTCACGATGTGCGTCGGCGGCGGTATGGGTGCTGCTGGTCTGTTCGAAGTCGCCTAACGCGCAAGCAGGGTGAATGAGCCTCACCGACTCATCCGGCTCACTCTGAACACAGCAGCTGCGCCCCGGATCTTGGAAAAGATCCGGGGCGCACTTTGTCAGTCCTTTGCCCCGGTGCGCACTTTTGGCAGGAATCCGTGCAGCGTCAGCAGGGTTCCGCAGAAAATCGAGAAGAAGACCCAACGATAGAAGAATGTCAGGAAGTCGTTTATGTCGTACATTTCTTCGCCGCTGGCATCGACGATCACATTATTGCCGCTGACGACTGTTTCGCCCGGTGATGGTTTTTCAACGACGGCTTCGCCTGTGAGGTACTGACCTTATTCCAGGAACAGCTTCTCACAAGGGGCGTTGTAGATCAGAGGCGTCAGGTGGTGGTTGCAACGCCTGATTTCTTGTGGAGGGTGTTGTGCTGTGTTCGATGTTTGTGTGGTGGATGGATCATGATGCGGTGGCTCGGTTCTGGCAGGGTTGGCCTATGAGAGCGTCGTATGAAGATGTAGGGCTGTTGGAAACGGCGGCTTTGCGGTATTCGGCTTCTGTGGGTGGGATGAAACCACCGGCGTGGAAGAATCTGCGGCGGTTGTTGTCGTATGAGGAGCGCTGTCAGATTCAGGCGCTGCTGGCGACTGGTTTATCGATTCGAAAGGTTGCTGCTCAGTTAGGGCGTGCGCCGTCAACGATCAGTCGTGAGATTCGGAATAACACGTATGCGAAAACCCGTCATCAATTCCGGGCTGCACGAGCGCATCGTTCAGCGTGGAATGCTCGTCGCCGGTCGAAACCGTCGAAGTTCGCAGCTGATCAGCGTTTGCGTCAGTGGGTGCAGCAGCGGCTGGATGAGAACTATTCTCCAGGACAGATTGTGGGACGCTTACAGTGTGAATTGAAAGCCCGGCTGCGCACAGGCCGATCAGTGCGCAAACCTCGTCGTACCGGTGGCGGGAAACGGGGACAGAACAAGAACATGATCAATATCAGCCAGCGACCTGAAGACGCTGGGCTGCGCAGCGTGCCAGGCCATTGGGAAGGCGATCTGATTATCGGCAAGAACGGCGCGTCATGCATCGGAACAGTCGTTGAGCGCTACTCGAATTACCTGCTCTTGATTTGGATGGAACCCGCGAAAAGCAGGATTGATGCGTTCTGTGAAGGGTTGGTAGAGAAATTAGGAGCTCTGCCGGAGAACTTGAAGCAGTCCCTGACATGGGATCAAGGCAAAGAAATGGCTGAGCATCCACATACCCGCAGACCTTGAGTACGTAGAAAACCACATGAACAACCGACCACGCGCCCGCTTGGAATTCCAGAAACGGATCGATTCCAACTACAAGAAATTCTATAGGTGTCGACGATGGAAAATGCCGATATTGTTTGGTTTCAACTCTGCGGAAAATCAGCGCTGTCCGACCTGGGAGTCGAAGGATTCGGT
>NZ_KV786113.1:0-2626 GCF_001806835.1 Brevibacterium sp. HMSC24B04
AATAGAAGCGGAACTAAACCCAGGACGCTTCACATCCTGCGGAAGCTCACGACCCCACACCCGCTCACCAGACGCGTTCAAAGCACACGCAAAATGGTGCGTCTTTCCCACGTCAAGACCAAACCAAACCGCATACCCAACATCCATGACAGTCCCCCTTGACCATCGAAGAAACGGCCGCGGGAATAGTCATGACACCCGATGCTGGCACCCACGTTACGACGAGACCTCAACAGAGTTGGGCCAAGCCCCTATCAGCAGTCAACGCGCGCCCTGGACTCCTGGCGACAACACCCCCGGATCATCAATGACAGGGAAAGAAAGCCATACCAGGACCAGCGACCAGATCCCTTTCAGGACCTACAAAAAATATAGGGGCACCCCTGTCCATCCGCCTAATGGCTAGAGGGCCTTGCGGAAGTTGTCCTCGCTCAGTTAGGACGCTGCAAGTTTACCTGCGATTACTTCTTGTCTACTTTTGGCCAGAAAGCCGTCTTAGCTTATCGCCGATCGGCCAGAAGTTTCCTCTCCTCATAGACAGCAACCGTGACCGACGATCAACTGGGTTCAAAGCGCAAATCCTACTGATCAGGAGAACAGTTCATGTCTAAATTACGGCTAGCCATTCTGGCTGGGCTGACGAGTCTCAGTTTGACCGTCGCGGCCACCCCTGTCATCGCGGACAAGGGCGATGCCCCGGTCGCAACAGAAGAAAGACAGATCAAACCGGTTGTGACTCCTCGCCTCGATTGGCAGACATGCGGAGAAGCGGAATGTGCAAAAGTTCACGTACCTCTCGACTATGCGAAGCCGAAAGGCAAAAAGATCTACATCGCTGTGAAGAAGATCCCTGCAACGGGGACCTCAGGGAAGACCGGCACACTTTTTGTGAATCCAGGTGGTCCAGGTGCATCTGGTAAAGACTGGGTATCGGACCGGCTCGATCTGTTTCCCACTGAAGTCAGGAAGAACTTCGACATCGTCGGATTTGATCCACGGGGGACGAACGCAAGTACGCGGCTGAAGTGTTTCAACTCGTCGAAGAAGAAAGCGAGCGTGTACGAACGCCTCACCAACGGGTTCCCCGTATCCTCCGATGAGGAAAAGGACTACATTGGCGCAGCCGGCGAACTTTCGAAAGCATGCGCTGACGAACCGTTGGCACAACACATGTCCACCACGGACGTTGCCCTGGACATGGACATGTTGAGGCGAGCAGTCGGCGACACGAAACTGACGTACCTTGGGTTTTCCTACGGAACCTACCTCGGACAGGTCTATGCGGCAATGTTTCCCAACAAAGTGCGGGCAATGGTATTAGACGGTGTCATTGACGCTGAGGCATGGCGAGGCAACCGACGTAATGCAATATTTCCGATGCCGATGCGAATGGGCAACGCTCAAGGTGCGTCTGAGGCTCTAACCGAGCTCCTGGACCGTTGTAGTGACGCAGGAGAGTCCTGCCCTCTCGAAGATCCGGACAACGATCTGGAGAATGTAATGGAGTACCTACGCAAACATCCTCTGAAGATCACAGAGGATGGTGAAACCTACGAGGCAACATACTCGAATGTGGTCGATGAAATTCTCTACTCGCTGTACTCCCCAGATGCAGAGGCCGCGATTGATGTGATTGCGGGTACGAAACAATTGATCGACGAATCCGTTAACGCGCAGGTGCAACGCGACTCGTCTCAAGGTGAGGAGTCACCATTCAGCAAGCCAAAGAAGCAGGAAATCAACGATCTGGAACTCAATGCTGCAGTCGTCTGCAGCGACAGTCACCACCCTGACAGCGGAAGTCGCTGGACTCAGCTGGCAAACCGGGCAGACAAAGAAGCACCGTACTTTGGGCGACAGGCTCTTTGGTCATCCATTGCCTGCGCCGAATGGACCGCGAACGACGACGATGCTTTTGCAGGATCGTTTTCGGTGGACTCCCCAGCCCTCATCGTTGGTGCACGATGGGATCCCGCAACCTCATATGCAGCTGCCAAGAGAGTCAACAATCGACTTCCACACAGCACCTTGCTGACGAGCAACAACTGGGGCCACACCTCGTACGGTGTATCGCAATGTGCCGATGATGCGATCAACGACTATCTGATCACTGGCGAACAACCGGCCGCGGATATTACCTGTTCTGACGGAGTTCAGCCATACACCGACTGATGATCGTCGTTTCCCATCAACCCAGGTGATGTTTCTGGCCACCCTGCAGAGTGCTCATCGCTTCAGCATTGACGCGAGAAGCATACGCCAGGGTGGTCAGACACATCGATGTTGCCAGTTACCACAACGTTTCCAGACGCAGAAAACCGTCGAGGAGATCGTCACCCACAGCTTTGCCGGCGGTCGTCAGTCTGCGTATTTGGTTGAGCCTGCGGTGGCATTCGGGGCCGACAACTGGTCTTCTGATGAAGGATCTGGCGCCAGATACCCTCAGATCGACGAGAGGAACCACCAGAGGGGCAGCAACGGATACTGGACTCGGAGGAAGCAGATAGCATGAAGATCCGGGGAAAACCCAGGGAGGAATCGCAAGACTAGAAGGATCGGGAATGAACAACCAACAAGCCCGAACGACCTGGATGTACTAACCGGGGACGTTGGTTGAGTTTGTGTG
>NZ_KV786114.1:0-16674 GCF_001806835.1 Brevibacterium sp. HMSC24B04
ACCGCGTCACGCACTCTGAAACCGGAAGAGCCCCTTTCCTAACTGACAAAGCACGAGGTGCCGCTCACCTGGGAAGGTGAGCGGCACCTCGTACTTTTTAGGACTGGATCAGCGGTGGGACTCGCGGCCGAGTTTCTTCAGAAGCTCAGCTTCGGCATTCGGTCCCGGCTGCACACCGCCGGGCAGGCGGAGCATGAGGACGACGCCGACGGCCAGCCACAGGCCGAACATCAGCCACGACGGCCATGCAAGCTGAGCCGACCACGGGGTGATCGGCAGGTACAGCACGAACAGGAACAGGCAGAGAAGAGCCGAGATGACGCCGATGACGATGCCGCCGTTGCCCTTGCCGCCCACGCGCATGGGGCGTTCCATGTGGGGTTCGTTCTTGCGCAGCTTGATGAATGCGATCGACACGAGGAAGTAGGTGATGACGATCATCGGCGAACCGGCATCGACAACCCAGCCGAGCATTGCCGAACCGAGGAACGGCGCGATAACCGAAAGCGTGCCGATAAACAGCAGAGCGTTGATCGGGGTGCGGTAGGTGGGGTGGATTTTGCCGAACCACGCCGGCAGCATGCCCGACTGAGCAAGTGCCCACATGAGGCGGGATGCACCCATGAGGAACGCGTTCCAGCTGGTGATGATGCCGGCCAGACCACCGGCGATCACGATCTTGCCCCACGTGGGGTGGCCCAGCATGGCCGAAAGAGCATCAGCCGTCACCAGACCGCCGTCGGCGTTGAGCGCCGCGATGTCGCTGTGGGGCATCGAAATCGAGGTGGTGAAGATGATGACTACGTACCAGGCGGCAGCCATGAGCACGGCCATGACGACGAGCCTGCCGATCTGGCGCGGTTTGACGTTGATCTCCTCAGCGGCCTGCGGCAGAACATCGAAGCCGACGAAGAGGAACGGCACGGTGGTCAGCACGAGGGCAAAGCCGTTGAAGCCGCCGGAGAACCACGGTTCGACGTGCTTCATGTCGCCGCCGACACCAGCACCGGTGACCAGCAGCAGACCGACGATCAGCAGGAACGACACAACGAACGTCTGGACGAGGGATGCGACCTTCACACCGCGGATGTTGATGTAGGTCAGAATGATCGCGGTGACAACGCCGATGAGCGCCCACGTCAGATACACGTCAAAGCCCGCAACGTTCCACAGGAGGATCTTTTCGATATCCGGCAGCAGATACAGCGCGGTCTTCGGCACTGCGACAGCTTCGAACATGACCACCGTGATGTAGCCGCCGACAATGCACCACGAACCGATCATCGACAGCTTCGGTCCCATGGCTCGCATGAGGTAGTTGTGCTCACCGCCGGCCAACGGCATAGCGGCCACGAGTTCGGAGTACACAACACCGACGAACGCCATGATGACGCCGCCGCCCGCGAATGCCAGGAGCGCACCCATCGTGCCGGCTTCTTCGATCCAGCCGCCGGCCAGAACAATCCAGCCGAAGCCGATCATGGCGCCGAAGCCTACGAACAGTGCGTCCAGTCGGCCCATGGCCTTTTTGAAAATTGAGTCGTGGGAAACCTGCGTATAGCTGCCCGCTTGTTGTCCCGGTGCGTTCATGCTGTCTCCTTTGTCAGCGGCCGCCGCTCGTGTGCGACGAGACTGACTTCTGTGGAACTGTGCACCGCAACAATACGGTCTTTTATGTCGAAATTCACATTGTTTTTACCCAGCATGTTGGAGAACAGGCGGAATTTGGGTCAGGCCCGAGGTGGATTCCGCAGGGATCAGAGATCCTGCGGCCGAGGTGGTCTGGGGACTTTCGCATAAAGAAAACCGGCGCACAGCAGATGCTGTGCGCCGGCATTTCAGTGGTTCAGATGCCGCGGTAGGTCAGTCGCCGCGGGTGTCCTCCCATTCAGGGCGACGCGCTTCGGTCTTGGTCTCCAGTGCGCACATGATGTAGACGACGATGCTGGCAACAAAGCTGATGAACGTCAGCGCACCGGGGAATCCGGCGTCCTGCAGGCGGCGCCAGCCGACCGACAGCGTCGGGATCAAAGTGGCAAGGCTGAACAGGAATATGAGGCCCCACAGGAGGAACAAGATGATGCCTGTGAGCCCGACGACCGCGCCGGCGGCATCGGGGTCTGATGCTGATGCCGCGGCGAACGTGACGATTATCTGAATGACAAACAACAGCAGGGCTGGAACAAGCATGATGATGCTGTTGATCAGCGCAGGCCACCAGAATTCGGATCTTGAAGCGTATCCGGCGAACCGGAAAGACTTCTTCCAGAAGCGCTTGTACGCCTCCATCATGGAAACGCCGTAGACGGGCTGGCTCAGCGGCAGCGGCCTGCCCTGTGCGCGGTAGTCGTCAGCTGTCAGCAGCTGAGGTGCCGGCTGGCCATAGGCTGCATTCGCACCGAACGGGCCGGGCTGCGCGAAGGGATCCTGCTGTCCGGGCTGACCGTAGCCGCCGGGCTGGCCGTAGCCGCCGGGCTGCTGAGCGCCGGGCTGGCTGTGGGGTGTCTGTCCGCCGTATGCGCCAGGCTGCGATGGCTGGCTGGGCTGTCCGTACGCACCCGGCTGGCTGGCTGCGCCCTGCTGCTGGCCGTAGTCAGGCTGGTTCGGCTGTCCGTACGCACCCGGCTGGCTGTAGGGGTCCTGCTGACCGTACGGGTCTTGCGGGTTGTTCTGGCCGGCACCGTTCTGCTGATTGAAGTCCGGATTGTAGGGATCATTGCTGCCAGGGTAGCTGCTCATTGTCTTTGCTTTCTTAGCTCGCTCGGCGCTCGTGGCCAGTGTGTCGTGCAGTCATCGTAAGGTCAGCGGCCGGAGCATAACCAGCAACCATTATGCAGACCGCGTCAACCGCGGATTATCAGGCGATGGTCAGCTGTCGGGCCCGCGGGTGCCGGAATCATCATGTTGTCGATCAGGCGGACCGGACCGACGTGAGCGGCAATGAGCGCAAGAGCGGGCAGGTTTTCGGTCACCTCGAGAGTTGCCGGATCGACCAGGGTCAGGTAGTCAAGCGTGACCCCTTCTGTGCTGTCGACTTCTTCCCGCACGCGGTCGAGGTGGAGCTCACCACCGGCCTGAGCACGTTCGGCTAGCTGGGTGAGTGCGCGGGACAGGACGAGCGCGGTTTCGCTTTCCTCAGGGCTCATCCGCTGGTTGCGGCTGGACATGGCCAGGCCCTTGAGGCTGCGTTCAGTGGGGACGGGCTCGATTTCGACTTCCATGTCGAGGTCAGCAACCATGCGTTTGATGATCATGAGCTGCTGTGCGTCCTTCTGCCCGAAGTACGCGTGCAGTGTGGCAGGGGAGCTGAAGATGTTGAACAGCTTCGCCACAACCGTTGTCACACCGTCAAAATGGCCGGGCCGTGATGCGCCTTCGAGCACCCTGCCCATACTTCCTGCGGTCACGCGGACCAGGGGACCGGCCGGGTATCCGGGATACATTTCTTCGACACTGGGGGCGAAGACAAGGTCAACACCGGCACGATCGAGCACCTCGACATCAGCTTCCAGGGTGCGCGGATAGTTGTCGTAGTCCTCAGCATCGTCAAACTGCAGAGGGTTGACGAAGATCGATGCGGCAACCACGGAATTGCCCTGGGCGGCGCGGAACAGCGCTTCGTGGCCCGAATGCAGCGCACCCATCGTGGGGATAAGGCCCACGGTGTCGCCGCCGCGTTCGCGCAGCAGACGCCGCAGGGCAGCGCGCAGCTCTTTCACGGTGCGGGCAACGACAACAGACATACAACCTCCCAGGCACAGCCGGCGTTCAACCAGCCGCACCAATGGTAGACCCGCGGATACAGCGGGTGGGGACAGGCACCTCGGCAGTTTCGCGGCGGTAGGCTGGAAGCATGAGTTTGCCACGCGAAGACGTTGACCCGAACGGCCTGCAGGAATTCTCGGTGGTCTTCACCGACCGGGCCGTCAACCACATGTCCCAGAAGTTCGTCGATGCAATGCAGGAGTTCTACGGCCTGCTGCGCGACACCTACAACGCAGATGCGGCAGTTGTCGTGCCCGGCAGCGGTTCCTTCGGCATGGAATCGGTGGCCCGCCAGTTCATGGAAGGCCAGCCCACGCTGGTCGTGCGCGACGGTTTCTTCAGCTACCGCTGGTCGCAGATCATCGAAATGGGCAAGCTGACCGACCACGAAGTCGTGTCCGCTGTCGCCACTGACGATTCAGCCACGCCCGGCTTCGCCCCGCCGGCAGTCGACCAGGTGATCGACGCAATCAAGAAGCAGGGTTCCAAAGTCGTTGCCGCAGCACACGTGGAAACCGCCTCCGGCATTGTGCTCACTGATGAATACATCAAGGCGCTCGCCGACGCCGTGCACGAACAGGGCGGCCTCTTCGTGCTCGACTGCATTGCCTCCGGTGCGCTGTGGGTCGACATGAAGGAACTCGGCGTCGACGTGCTCATCTCTGCACCCCAGAAGGGCTGGAGCGGCTGGCCGGGCATGGGCTACGTCATGCTGAACGAGCGTGCGCTCGCCCGCCTGGAGGAAACCGAATCCAGCAGCTTCTCGATGGACCTGAAGAAGTGGCACACCGTTTCGGAAACCTACCGCGCCGGTAAGCACATGTACCACGCGACAATGCCGACGGACGCCATGCTGCACAACCTCGACGTCATGCGTGAGGCCAAAGAGCGCGGTCTGGACAAGATCATGCGCCAGCAGGTTGAACTTGGTGAGCGCGTACGCGTTGGCCTGGCAGAACGCGGCTACAAGTCGGTTGCCGCTGAAGGGTGGGAAGCACCCTCGGTTGTTGTCGTCTACACCGACGACCCACAGGAACAGTCCGGTGCGAAGTTCAAGGCCGGTGACCTTCAGGTGGCTTCGGGTGTTCCGCTCCAGGTGGGCGAACCCGAAGGCTTCAGCACGTTCCGCGTGGGACTTTTCGGCCTTGATAAGTGGGATGACGTCGAAGGCACCGTACAGCGCCTGTTCGACGGAATCGACAAGGCTCGTAAGGCCTGAGGACAGTCAGGTTTAGGGCCGTTCAGGCCTGATTTTCGCGTGTGCGCCGTTGGGTGACCAGCGGCGCACACGTGTTTTCACACCGTGCCGGTCTCGTGCATCTGTGCGATCTGTTCGGCGGTGAAGCCGAACTTCGCGAGGACTTCGTCGGTGTGTTCGCCCAGTGCCGGCGGTGCCGTTGCGTCGGCGTTGTCTTCGACGAGCGGGCTGCGGACCATCGGCACGGATCCGTAGCGGCCTTCGGCTTCGATCTTGATGCCGCGGTGCTTGACCTGCGGGTCTTCGAAGACTTTGTCCATCGTGTTGATCGGACCAAAGGGGACACCGGCTTCGTCAAGTACGTGAGTCCAGTAGTCCATCGGCTTCTGCTTCATGATCTGGGCGACAATCGGGCGCAGTTCGCCGATCAGGCGGATGCGATCGCGGTTGTACTGGAAGCGGTCGTCCCCGCGCAGCAGCTCGAAGTCCGGCAGTTCTGTCAGACGGCGGTACTGTTCGTCGTTGCCCACCCCCAGGATCATGTGCCCGTCTGCGACTTCGAAGACGTCGTACGGGGCGACGTTGGGGTGCGAGGTGCCGGTCTGGGTTGGCGGGACACCGCCGACCAGGTAGTTGGATGCCTGGTTTGCGTTGAGTGCAACCGAAACATCGGCCAGGGTGACGTCGATCTGCTGGCCCTTGCCGGTGCGTTCGCGTTCGTGCAGGGCCGCGAGGATTGCGGTTGTGGCGTACATGCCGGTCATGAGGTCGACGATGGCAACACCGGCGCGGATGGGACCGGCGCCTTCTTCGCCCTTGGCGCGGCCGGTGTAGCTCATGAAGCCGCTCATGCCCTGGAACACGTAGTCGTAGCCGGGGTTTTCAGCTTTCGGGCCGGTGGGGCCGTAGCCGGTGATGGACACCCAGATGAGTTCGGGGTTGATTTCGCGCAGAGTGTCGTAGTCCAAGCCCAGGCGAGCCAAGGAGCCGGTCTTGTAGTTCTCAACGACGACATCGGCGTTCTTAGCCAGCCGTTTGATGACGTCTTTGCCCTCTTCGGAGCGGAAGTTGACGGTGATGGACTTCTTGTTGCGGTTGGCCGCAATGTAGTAGGCCGAGTAGCCGTCTTCGGGTGTTGTGCCTTCGAGGTAGGGAGGACCCCAGCTGCGAGTGTCATCACCGGGACCGGGCCGTTCGACCTTGATGACGTCGGCTCCCAGGTCGGCGAGGTTCTGGGTGCACCACGGGCCTGCCAGCACGCGGGAAAGGTCGAGAACTGTGATGTCCTGCAGTGAATTCTTCATCCGGCCTAACACTCCTTAGCTCTGCGGCCTAAGCTGTCGCAGTCCGCGTCGTCGCGGCTCACGATGTCCGCCCCCATCGTATGTGGTGGCGCGGATCACTTATCCGGCCGGTGGGCTGAATGTCCCGGCGCAGGTTGGTGAAAGCATCGGCGCGGATGAACTGCCGGCGCTCAGCCCCTGTGGGCGCTCAGGCGTTCAACGAGCATGTCGATGGCGTGATCCGGTGTGTCCCACGCGCACATGAAGCGGTAGCCGCTGGGCACGGCCGGCCAGGCGTAGAACAGGAGGCCTTCAGCCTGCGCAGCCTGTGCGACGTGCGGATCGATCTGTGCGATGACAGTGTTCGCTTGCACCTGCATGGGCACTGTGAATCCGGCGGCTGTCAGCTTGTCTGCCAGCTGGGCGGCCTGCCGGTTGGCGTGCTGGGCATTGCGCTGCCAGAGGTCGCTTTCAAACATGGCCAGCAGCTGTGCCGACTGGTAGCGAGCCTTTGAGGACAGCTGCAGCAGCACTTTGTGCAGGTAGTCAATGCCGGAGACCCGTTCGGGCTGGAGCACGACGACGGCTTCTGCGTTCATGGCGCCGTTCTTCGTGGCACCGAGTGACACGATGTCGGCCCCGGCAGTCATGTCCGGAAGCTGGGCTTCACAGCTGACTGCCGCATTGGCCAGCCGTGATCCATCAAGATGAACGGCCATGTCGAGTTCATGAGCGGTGTGGGCAATCGCCTGGAATTCATCCGGCGAATACACGGTGCCCAGTTCGGTGGAGTTGCTCAGCGACACCGCGCAGCTTTGGGATTCGTGAATGAACGCGCGGTTCGATGCGGCCGCCCGCACGCCCTCCGGGGTGATCTTGCCGGCTTCGGTCTGGGCGGGCCGGATCTTCAGCCCGGCCGTGATTTCAGGTGCACCGGTTTCGTCGGTGTTGATGTGTGCGGTGGGTGCGGCGATCACGCTGCCCCAGCGCGGAACGACTGCTGACAGGGACAGCAGGTTGGCGCCAGTCCCATTGAACACGGGGTAGATGAGTGCCTGCTGGCCGAATACGTCACGCGCCCAGTCGCGCAGCCGCACCGTGTACGGGTCGTCGCCGTAGGCGGGCACGTGTCCGCCGCTGACCCGCGTGAGCGCTTCGAGGACTTCCGGGTGCGCTCCGGCGTAGTTGTCGGACCCGAAGTGGTAGACGTGCGGGTCGTGGGATTGCTGTTCAGGGGTGTTGAGTTCAGCCATGTCAGCCTTGTGGTTGCTCGTGCAATTACTCGAGGAAGCTGTGTTCTTCTGAGGGGAAGCTGCCGTCGGCGACTTCGGAGGCGTATTCAACCGCGGCTTCGCGCAGCAGCGAACGGGCGTCAGCGTACTTCTTGGTGAACCGCGGTGTGCGGCCTGAGCCCATGCCCGCGAAGTCCGTCCAGACGAGCACCTGTGCGTCGCAGTCCGGTCCCGCGCCGATCCCCACGGTGGGAATGCGCAGCGCTTCTGTCACGGCGCGGGCTGCGGCCACCGGCACCATTTCCAGCACAACAGCGAACGCACCGGCATCCTGCAGCGCCAGGGCGTCGTCAACGAGTTTCTGCACTGCGGCATCACCGCGGCCCTGCACGCGGTAGCCGCCCAGACCGTGTTCGGACTGCGGGGTGAAGCCCAGGTGCGCCATAACGGGGATGCCGGCGTCGGTGAGCAGTTTGACGGTGGGTGCCATCTGCACTCCGCCTTCGAGCTTGATCGCGTGGGCAAGCCCTTCTTTCATGAGCCGCACGGCCGAATGGAAGCCCTGTTCGGGGCTGGCTCCGTAGGACCCAAAGGGCAGGTCCGCGACAACCAGCGTGTGCGGTGCGGCTTCGACGACGGCGCGCGTCAGCGGGATCAGCTGGTCGAGTGTGACGGGCAGAGTGGTGGAGTACCCGTACACGTTGTTGCCCGCGGAATCGCCCACGAGCAGAGCGGGAATCCCGGCCTCGTCGAAAATGCTGGCCGTGAACTGGTCATAAGACGTGAGCATGGCCCACTTCTGACCCGCGTCTTTCATGCGCTGCAGGTGCACAATTCGGGTGCGCCGACGCGGCTGCGCCTGCTGGCTGCCGTAGGGATTCGACTGTTCTTCTGCGCTCTGAGCGTTCATGGCCCTAACCATAGTCGGGGGGTCTGACATGACTTCAGCGACTGAGTCGCAGAGCGCAGTGTGTGACCTACCGCGCACATTTTTGGTGGTTTGCGTCACACGATGTAAGGTTCTGCCATTCCATTCCGAGCAAATGCTCAGAAAACACACATACTCACGGAGAGAATGATGGTTGATGCGATTAACACCTTCTTAGTTGCGGTCAAGGATTTGGTGTGGGGACCCTTCCTGCTTATTCCCCTGCTGCTCGGCACCGGTCTGTACTTGACCATCCGCCTGGGTGGTCTGCAGTTCGTCAAGCTGATCCCGGCAATGAACCTGGGTCTGGTCAAGCGTCGCGACAAGGGCGAAGAGGAAGGCGACATTTCGCAGTTCCAGGCGCTGACCACCGCGCTTGCGGCAACCGTCGGCACGGGCAACATCGTCGGTGTTGCAACGGCCCTGAGCATTGGCGGTCCCGGTGCTCTGTTCTGGATGTGGATAACCGGCCTGGTCGGTATGGTCACCAAGTACGCCGAAGCATTCCTCGCAGTGCGCTTCCGCACCACTGACACCGCCGGTGAGAAGAGCGGTGGCCCCCAGTACTACCTGGAGCGCGGCATCAAGGGTCCGGTGGGCAAGGTTCTCGGCCTGTCGTTTGCTATCTTCGCCGCGGTTGCCTGCTTCGGCATCGGCAACCTCACGCAGGGCAACTCGATCGCCTCGAACGTTGAGAACTCCTGGCACGTGCCTACCTGGGTCACCGGTCTGGTTCTGACCGTTCTGGCCCTGGTTGTTCTGGTCGGCGGCATTCGCTCGATCGGTTCGGTCACCTCGGCTCTCGTGCCGGTCATGATCGTCTTCTACGTCGGCGCTGCCATCTACATCCTCATTGCGAACATTTCGGGTCTCCCGGCTGCTTTCGGTGAAATCTTCCGAGGTGCCTTCTCCGGCACCGCTGCAGCAGGCGGCTTTGCTGGTTCGGTCATCCTGGTTGTCATCCAGATGGGTGTTGCCCGCGGTCTGTTCTCGAACGAATCCGGTCTGGGTTCGGCTCCGATTGCCGCTGCTGCCGCCAAGACGTCGCACCCGGTGCGTCAGGGTCTGGTTTCGATGACCCAGACCTTCATCGACACGATCATCGTTGTGACCTTCACCGGTCTGGTCATCATCACCACCGGCGTGTGGAAGGCAACAGACGAAGCCGGTGAGCAGATTTCGGCATCGCTCATGACCGGTGAGGCCTTCACCTTCGGTCTGCCCGGCCAGTGGGGTCATTGGATTGTCACGGTCGGCCTGGTTCTGTTCGCCTTCTCGACCATCCTCGGCTGGTCCTACTACGGCGAGCGCAACCTTGAGCGCCTGTTCGGCCGCCGCGCGGTTGTTCCGTTCCGCATTTTCTTCTCGCTGGTCGTGTTCGTCGGCTGCACCACGGAGCTCGAGGTCGTGTGGAACTTCTCCGACGTGGCCAACGGCCTCATGGCTCTGCCGAACCTCGTGGGCATCCTGATCCTGTCGGGTCTCATTGCCCGCGAAACCCGCTTCTACCTCAAGCACGACCCCAAGCTCGTCGCTTCGAAGGAAGAAATCGAAGCCTTCATGGCCGACCAGCCTGGTTGGGCCGAATGGAAGGCGGGCAACCGCGTAGGTTCGTCGCGCGGCTGAGTGCCGTGTCAGTGGGCAGTGACATGATGGGTTCATGCGAACACCGCGCCTGTTGCTGCCCGCTGTTGCCTACCGGGACCTGACCTCACGCTTCGATTCCGGTGCGCTCAACCGCGGTATTGCCTACGCGCAGGAACAGCGCTTGGCAGCGGTGTCGTGGTTTGCCGACGACAGCGTGATCGAAGCCGAGGTCGCCGGCACTGATTCCTATTCCGTACACGTCGAGCTCGCGGGGGCTTCTGCTCCCCGCGAGCTCGACCTTTTGGATTTGCCCATGCCTGCACGCAGCCGGGCGGAAGAACTCCAGTGGTTCACTCCCACAGCGTGCATGTGCACCTGCCCGGTGGGCAGGGACTGCAAACACGCGGCAGCGCTTCTGCGCTGGACGACGTCGCTGGCCAGCGTCCAGAAGTTCGGGGGAGTGGGTCACCTGTCGCCATTGGCGAGTGCTGACCTGGGCTTCGCCGCGGACTGTGTTGAAAAGTCCACGGGACACATTGACGAACTCGACGTTCCCATTCGCCAGCTGGCCCCCATTCCACACGACCGGCGCACCACTCCGGCGTGCGAAAACCCCGTCGGCTGGCCCACGGGTCTCAGCGGACCCGGGCAGACAGCGGAAGTCGACTCCACCTCGGGAGCCTGGGGAGAAGAGCCCGTCCTTGACGGCGACGGCATGGCTGACGACTCTGACCTTCTGTTTACCGACCTGCCGACCGAAGACCCCGTGCGCACCCCCGAACCGCAGTGGCGGCAGGCACTGCGGTTCCTCCAAGCGCCGGAAGCTCCGGCGCGCGGCGACCTGGCGATTGCCTTCGAGCTGCAGCGGCGCATCAGCTGGTTCGACCAGCGGGCTGGGGCCGGGACCTCGGTGTCTGCCGAGGATGCCTGGGACCCCAATGTGCAGCTGGTCATCCGCCCTATGCGGCGCGGCCAGCGCGATGCCTGGATCAAAGGTGGGCTGACCTGGCGCTCGCTTATGTCCGGCGGTGATCCTGGGCTCGACCCCGAACAGGCCACAATTCTGGGGCAGATCTACCGTCTGCACCTGTCCGAAGGTGTGGGCCGGGCCATGCGGGAAGATCACATCGATCTGGCCGACACCGGCAGCAGGCTCATGTGGGAACTGCTGGATCGTGCACGGCAGACGGGGGTCGAGTTCATAGGGCTGGCGCCGATTGAATCCGTCCAGTGGGGAGACACAGCGTCGGCTGAATTCTCCATTGCCAGTGCGGAGGGTGCGCGGGCACACGGCGGGCTGCAGCTGACACCCGCCCTCAGCATTGACGGTGAACCCGTCCGGAGGCCAAAGTTCTTAGGACCGTACGCGCTTGCCGACATTGTTCTTCCCGGTGACTCCGAGCATGCGGCGGGCGACGATGGGTCCGGTGCTGCGGGTGGTTCTGGTGTTCGTGTTCGCATTGCGCGTTTAGACCGTCCGGCGCACGAAGGCCTGCAGAGGCTGCTGCTGTCCGACGGCTTCAGTGTGCCCGCTGAGGATCGGCAGGAGTTCTTCGATGAGGGCCTGACCGTGCTGAGCCAGTCGGCTGCCGTAGTAAGCACGGATTCATCGGTGGAACTGCCGGACTCGACAACCCCGCAGCTGAACCTCACGGCCTCTTTCACCGGCGATCACGTCGATCTTTCGTGGCAGTGGCGGTATCGGATGCCCAATCGGCGTCTGCCGCTCAACCCACCTGCCGGCAGCGGGGCTGGCGGTGCTGCCGGAGGTGCTTCCAGCGGAGCTGGCGGGGCTGGCGGAGGCGCCGGTGTCAGCGGTGCCGGTGCCAGCGGGCAGCGCAATATCGAGGCTGAACGCGACATCCTCATGGAAGTCCACCGGCAGTGGCCCGATCAGGCGCGCGAAGACACGTTGTCTTTTGACGGTGTTGAAGCCGCTCAGTTCACGGCCGAAGTTCTGCCGCAGCTGGAAGAATCGCCGCTCATCGAGGTGTCGGTTTTCGGCACACGGCCCGATTACGTGCACATTGAGGGAACACCGAATGTCAGTGCGGTGGTCAATGAGCGCAACGACTGGTTCGACCTCGCCATGTCAGTGCACGTGGGCGATCGCGAACTTCCCTTCGCCACGGTGTTCACGGCCCTCGCACGCGGACAAGACGCGGTGCTCATGCCGGATAAGTCCTACCTCAAATTGGACCACCCGGTGTTCGACAAGCTGCGCAGCCTCATCCGCGAAGCAACGGTTCTGCAGGAATGGTCGCCCACCAAACAGCACATCGACAAACACCAGGTGGGCCAGTTCAAAGCGCTCGAAGACATCGCGGACACCATTGAAGGCGACACTCAATGGTTTGAGCGCATTCGCGCGCTCGCCCAAGTGGACGAACTTCCGACCGCCCCGCTGCCTGCGGGGCTGAAAGTCACGCTGCGCGATTACCAGCGCGAAGGCTTCCAGTGGCTGAGCTTCCTATACGGTGCCGATCTTGGCGGAATCCTCGCTGATGACATGGGCTTGGGCAAAACCATTCAGACGCTCGCGCTCATTGCCCACGCCCGCGAAACCGCGGCGGGTGCGGTGGCAGAGACCCCAGCCGGCACCTCGGCCCCGGCAGGCACAGACCACCCGGAAGAAGCAGATGACAGGGCCGGCACCTCGGCCCCGTTCCTGGTGGTGGCGCCGTCGTCGGTTGTGGGCGTGTGGCAGGCGGAAGCCGCCCGGTTCACGCCCGGGCTCGACGTGCGGGTGGTCAGCCAGACCAGCAAGAAACGCGGCACTCCGCTGGAAGAAGCGCGCAGCGGCGCGGATGTCATTGTCACGTCCTACACCCTCATGCGGCGCGATTCCGAGGAATACACAAAGCTGCCGTGGGCCGGTGCGGTGTTTGACGAAGCGCAGGCGGTCAAGAATCGGCAGTCCAAGGGCTTTGCTGCGGCCTCAAAGATTCAGGCGCCGTTTCGCCTGGTCATCACGGGTACGCCCATGGAAAATGCGCTCGCTGATTTCTGGTCGCTGCTGCGGATTGCGGTGCCGGGGCTCGTGGGGCCCTACCGGCGGTTCAACGAGGAGTTCGCCAAGCCGATCGAATCCGGTGAAGCCCCAGAGCGCATGCTTCTGCTGCGGCAAACAGTGCGGCCTTTCATGTTGCGGCGCACCAAGGAGCTCGTGGCGAAAGATCTCCCGGAAAAGCAGGAGTCGATCATCAGCGTCGAACTCACTCCCGCGCATGCCAAGGCGTACAACACGCTTCTGCAGCGGGAGCGCAAAAAGGTTCTGCGGCTGTTGGACGACATGGATGTTGACGGCAACCGGATGACGGTTTTCCGGTCGCTCACGCTGCTGCGGATGATGGCGCTCGACCCGGCGATTGTCGAAGGCGGCAGTTATTCGTCGATCGAATCGTCGAAAATGCAGACGCTCCTGGAATCCCTGGGCCGGGTGATCGACGAGGGCCACCGGGTGATTGTGTTCAGCCAGTTCACGTCGTTCCTGCAGCGGATTTCAGACGAACTCACTTCACGAGGTGCCGCCCACCTGTACCTGGACGGCTCGGTTCCCATGAGCGAACGGGCGGATTTGGTGACGGCGTTTCAGGAAGGCAGTGCGCCGGTGTTCCTCATATCGCTCAAAGCGGGAGGTTCAGGGCTTACGCTGACGGCCGCTGACTACGTGTTCATCATGGACCCGTGGTGGAACCCGGCGGCCGAAGCGCAGGCTGTCGACCGAGCTCACCGCATCGGGCAGGACAAAAAGGTCATGGTCTACCGACTGGTGGCGCAGGGGACGATCGAAGAAAAGGTTGTCGACCTGCAGCAGCGCAAGGCGCGGCTGTTTGATTCACTCATGGACGGCGGAGCTGGTTTCGCGCGCGGAATCTCCGCGGATGACCTGCGGGAGCTTTTTGGTGGGGGCGACGCTTAAGCGGTGGCCGGCAGGCACCTCGTTAGCCCAGGCGTTTTCCCTTCAGACCGCAGCGGATGGAATAAGCCGCCTGGATGTCGTGCTGTACGTGACGACCACGATCTGAGGAGGTCTCATGGCACGCATTACGATCATCGGCGGACACGGAAAGATCGCCCTGCTGGCAGCACCCCTGCTGGTCAAGGCTGGCCACGAGGTCACTTCGGTGTTCCGCAACCCCGACCACGAAGCCGAAGTCGCCGAAACCGGTGCGACCCCGAAGGTCGCTGATGTTGAACAGCTCGACACCGCTCAGCTGGCCCAGCTGTTCGAAGGCCAGGATGCGGTCGTCTGGTCCGCTGGTGCAGGTGGGGGAAACCCGGCCCGCACGAAGGCAGTCGATCAGGATGCTGCGATCCGCTCCATGGACGCCGCCCAGCAGGCGGGCGCCAAGCGCTATGTGATGGTCTCCTACTTCAACGCCAGCCGCGATCACGGTGTGGATCCCGAAGACAGCTTCTGGCAGTACGCAGAAGCGAAGAGCATCGCGGATGAACACCTGCGCGGGACGGAACTCGACTGGACGATCCTCGGACCCAGCCTGCTTACGCTCGAACCGGGCAGCGGCACAATCACCGTGGACGGAAAGGGCACCGAGGTTTCGCGCGAAAACGTCGCGCAGGTCATCGCAGCCACGATCGAGGACGACAACACCATCGGCCGCACGATCAACTTCGACGACGGCGACACTCCCATCGCCGAAGCAATTCACTGATCAAAAGCAATTCACTGATCAAACCCGTGCGCCCGTGGTGCTGAGCCAACCCGCCCAGCACCGCGGGCGCACAGCCCTGTTCTGGGCGCTGATCTGGGCTTAGGGTAGAGCCAGACATCAACCACGATCCACTGCGAGGGGGCAGCAGAGAGTGTCAGCCAAACCGTCCGCGACAGCAGCCCAGACCAGCCTGAGCACGCAAGTGCATCATGACCCCGCCTCGTGCGCGGGAGACCACGAAAGTCCCCTCGACTGCGCGGTCCGCGAAGGCGGGCACGCGCTCGTCGAACAGCTGGTGGCCAGCGGTGTGACGCGCGTGTTCGGGGTGCCGGGCGAAAGCTACCTGTCGGTGATCGATGGGCTGTACGACCACACCGACGACATTGAAATCATCGTCACCCGGCAAGAAGGCGGCGCCGCAATGGCCGCAGCCGCCCACGGTGCTCTCACCGGCGAGCCCGGCATTTGCATGGTCACCCGCGGACCGGGTGCGACAAACGCCAGCATCGGCGTGCACGTGGCCAAGCAGGACGCCAGCCCCATGGTGCTGTTCATCGGTCAGATTCCACGCGACCACCAACACCGCGAATCCTTCCAAGAGGTTAACTACCGACAGATGTTCGGCGAATTGGCCAAGGAAGTCATCGAAATCAACACGGTCGAGCGGGTTCCCGAACTCACGGTGCGCGCGCTCAATGCCGCGGTGTCCGGCGATCCCGGTCCGGTGGTTGTTGTGCTGCCCGAAGACATGCTGGTCGAACAGACCGACGCCCCGCTGAAATCACGCACCACGCCCGCGCCCGTGCTGCCCGATGCGCACTCGGTGCAGGAAGCGCACCGCCTGCTGAGCGAGGCTGAAAAGCCACTCATCATCCTGGGTTCAACCGGCTACGCGCCGGAGCTTGGCCCGCTTGTCACCGACTACTGCGGGCGCAACGGGATTGCGCTGGCGGCCGCACACAGGCGGATGCACCTGGTGGACAATTCATCGCCCGCCTACGCGGGCACCTTCGAGTTCGGCCGGTCCGTGCTGGAAAACAACGCTGACGAGGCGGATGTCATCTTCTTCCTCGGCTCCCGCCCTGATCCCAACACGGGGGAGGAATGGGAGAACTACCGTGGCGGCGCGGCCAATGGCCAGGCTGGGCCTGGCGTCATCCACGTGTACCCCGATCCGAACGTCATCGGCCGGTTCTTCCCCGCTCATGTTGGGACTGCCGCCAGCCCACTGGAGTTCATGCGCGCGCTGGTTGAACACGAGGGTGGTGGTTCGGGTGACGGTGGCGCGGCTGGCGGGGGAGCCGGAGATTCCGCGCTCGCCGATGCCCGCCGCGCTTGGCAGAAGAAGCTGCACGACGATTGGGCCGGCTACATCGAGCGGAACCTGCAGACCTCCCTGGGTGGGCCGTTCATGCAGAAGTTCAACGCCCGGTTCGACGCGGAAACCATCATCACCAACGGCGCCGGGAACTACACGGCGTGGGTGCAGAAGAACCGCACCTACTCGACCTTCCCCTCGCACATTGCTTCGCAGTCCGGGTCGATGGGCTACGGAATTCCGGCAGCGCTCGCGGCCGCCTTGGAACACCGCGATCGGACAGTTGTGACATTCGCTGGTGACGGCTGCTTCATGATGAACGGCCAAGAGCTCGCCACGATGGCCGCCAACAACCTCGATGTGCTGGTGATCGTGGTCAACAATTCGCTCTACGGCACCATCCACATGCACCAAGAGCGCGAATACCCCGGCCGCCCCGTCTTCACCAGTCTGGACAACCCCGATTTCGCCGCACTCGGAGCGGCCTACGGGGCCCGCACCGCCAAGGTGAGCACACCGGAAGAGTTCGATGCGGCCCTTGCCGAGTTCGCCTCGGCCCCGGGTCTGCGGTTCATCGAAGTCGTAACGGAAGGCTACTGAGCGGCGGGGGCGTTCGCCCGGTGGTCGGTGGGGGCGTCCAGCCCGGCGGTAGGCGCGGCCCGGCGGTCGGCGCGGCCCGTCCGCGGG
>NZ_KV786115.1:0-14681 GCF_001806835.1 Brevibacterium sp. HMSC24B04
AACTCAACCAACGTCCCCGGTTAGTACAGCTAAGGCGCAGAATCCGGCTAAAGGGAGTCGCGGGACAATCTGCCCTCGCCAGCAGTCTGCGTCAGTGCGGGGTGATGCGGCCCTCTTCGGGCGGGCCCAGGTGAGCGTGCTCGTTGAAGGTGATGAGCCTGCGGCCGTCGGTCTGGCTCATCGATGCGTTGACGAACTCGCTGTTGAACAGCACCACCTGCTCGATTTCGCGAACAGCACGCGCGGCATCCGCCGTTTCAGCAGCGGACATCTTCGGCCTGCCAGCGGGCCCACCGGCTGTATCCGCCGGGAAGCCCGCGCCGAAATCAAGAAACGCCGCGGGCCCCGTTTCCTGGGTGAAGTCGTGCCCTTCCAAACCGAAGTCCAGAATCCCGGCGGTGGAAGACCCGGCCGACGGCGCCTCGAGAGCGTGTCCTGCGAAGACCTCCGGCCGGCCCGCCATGAGCCAAGCGGAGATCACCGCGGACACACCCCCGGAGCTGATGATCAGCCCGTCGCGGCCTTCCGGCAGTCGTTCGCAGAACTCGCGGTAAGCGGCGATCACCTGACGCAGAAACGGCGGGAAATCCGATTGTGCATCAGCCATCCACAGGGCCATCGCACGGTCCAGGCGACCGGGCTCCCCCGGCTTCATGTCCGGGGTGTACTCAGCCATCACGCGGCGGTGGTCGTATTCGTTGAATCGCTCATCGCGCAGAGCCTCAAGCTTGTCGCCGAAGATGATCGACGCCGTGTCGATCTGCCGCTTGAGGGTGCCGGTGGCCACCACGGGATCGTGCAGCTTCAGCGCGGCAAGCCCGCCGCCCAACAGCCGGGCCTGGTGGTGGCCCAGAGGTGACAGAACGTCGTAGTCCTCAGCGTGCGCGGAAGCCTGCCCGTGGCGGGCCAGAACAATGCGAGTCATACCGACTATCAGATGTCGCGGGCCACCAGTTCGTCAAGGCTTGCCGTCGACAGCAGGTACGGCGCAACTTCGAGAACCGTGACGGCACCCGTGCGGCCTTCGCGGGCCATGCGGACCGCGGCACGGCCGTAGGCCAGCTGCGCGGCGGCGGTGAAGTCGGGGTTGCGCTCAAGTTCGAGGGTGAATTCGACCGAGCTGTGCGTACCGCCAAGATCACCCGAGGTGATGACGTGGCCACCGTGGGGCATGCCCTGGTGTTCGCGGTCGAAGACTTCCTGGCTGACGAATTCGACGGTCGTTTCGTAGGGCTCGAAGTAGTCGGGCATCGACACGATTTCCTGACGGATGCGCTCTTGGTCTGCTTCGTCGGCAACTGCGACAACGCGGCGGCGGTGGGCGTTCGCGCCGGTGATTTCCTCGCCGCGTCCTTCTTTAGCCGCCTGCAGGGCTTCTTCCTTCGGCAGCGTGTACTGCACGCCGGCTTTCACACCCTCCACTCGGCGCACGGCGTCGGAGTGGCCCTGCGACAGTCCCGGGCCCCAGAAGGTGTTCTGCTGGGCGTTGGGGAACAGAGCTTCGCCGATGGTGCGGTTGATCGAGAACATGCCGGGGTCCCAACCGGTGGAGATCATCGCGACGTTGCCGCCGGCCTTTGCCGCGGCGTCCATCTTGTCGCGGTGGGCGGGGATGAGGTGGTGGTTGTCGTAGGTGTCGACCGTTGTGAAGTTCTCGGCAAATGACGCAGCCTGTTCGGGGATGTCAGTTGCCGAACCCAGGCACAGGAACAGAAGGTCGACTTTGTCTTTGTGCTCGGCAGCTTCTGCCACGGGGTAGACAGCTGCGTCGGTCTCCAGTGAGTCGCGGCGGGAGAAGATTCCGTAGAGCTCCATGTCCGGCTGCTTGGCGATGAGCTTTTCAACGCTCTTGCCGAGGTTTCCGTAGCCGACGATTGCTGCACTGATCTTCTGAGTCATCGTTTCACTCCTTCGCGCTCTGGGCGCATAGATTCTGAAACGGCGTTAAGCCCGCTCCGGGTTGCTACTCTACGCCTGCTTCCGCCACGACCCTATCGACAGATTCACAGCAAACGCCGGCCCTTTCTCGCGCTCAAAAAGCAGAAAAGGACAGATCAGGCCCCGCGCTCTTCGCTTTCAGCGTCCTGGCCTTCAGCCGGACCGGCGGGCATCGCGAGCAGCCTGTTCCTTCTTGTAGGCGCGGCGTTCGCGGATGACTTCGATGGCCACGGGGATAAGCGATAGGCCGATGATGACGAGCACCCACAGGTCCACGTGTTCGCGAATGATGTCGAAGGTGCCTAGGTAGTAGCCGGCCAGGGGAAGGACAAAGCCCCAGGTGAGACCGCCCGCCACGTTCCACAAGATGAATTTGCGGTACTTGTAGTGCGCGACGCCGGCGGCCAGCGGGACGAAGGTCCGCACGATCGGTACGAAGCGGGCCAGGAACAGCGATTTCCCGCCGTGCTTGACGAAGAACTCTTCCGCCTGGCGCAGGTGGGCTGTCGACAGAACGCGTGCATCGTCTTTGAAGAGCCTGCGGCCGAACCGGTAGCCCAGGAAGTACCCCACTTGGTCACCGCAGATGGCGGCAATCCAGATGACGGGGATCAGCTGCCACAGGGGAACGCCCATTGCCGGTGACATGAGGCCCGCCACGAACAGCAGCGAGTCACCGGGCAGGAACGGGAACAGCACACCGGATTCGATGAACACGATGAGTGCTACGACCGCGAGCATCCACGGGCCTGCTGATTCGATGATCCGCTGCGGGTCGAGAAACGCCGGAGCGGCAATGATGTCGGTCGCCCCCGCTGAGGCGGCGGCAAGAGTGTCGAGCATGAGTGTCCTTCTGTATGCGTCCCCACTACTATGCCGTGTTTTTCTGTGTGCATGCCGAACAGCCGGGTGTGCCCTTCGCCTCGTTTGAGGTGGGGTTCGGGTTGACGAGGCGGAGCTCGGCTCCCCGGGAGACCTCGTGTCAGTGCCCTGGTCTAGATTGAAGAAAACACAGGAGGAACCCATGGAGCTTATGCGGATTGGTCAGGCCGGTCAGGAAACCCCGGTTGTTGTGGACGGTGAACGGTACTTCGATGCGAGCTCTGCTGTCACCGAATTCGGCGGGGACTTCGGTCCGCGCTTCTGGGCGGAAGGACTGCCCAAGCTGCAGTCGCTGGTTGAACTGGGCCAGCTTCCTCCTTTTGATGCCGAAGGCAAGCGGATCGGGGCTCCGATCGCCTCGCCGCAGGCGGTCATCTGCATTGGCCTGAACTACACCGACCACGCTGCAGAAGCGGGCCAGCCGATTCCCACCAATCTGGTCACGTTCCTCAAGCACCCGGGTACGATCGTCGGCCCCAATGACCCGGTGGGCATTCTGCCGGGTTCTGAGAAAACCGACTGGGAAGTCGAATTCGGCTTTGTCATGGGCAAGCGCGCCCATGCACTGGCTTCAGCTGAAGAGGGCCTTGCCGCGATTGCCGGCTTCACCCTGGTCAACGATGTCTCCGAACGTGCCTTCCAGAACCTCACACCCCAGTGGGGTCTGGGCAAGAACATGCCCAGCTCCACACCGGTCGGCCCGAAGGTTGTGACCGCTGATTCCATCGACCCGAACAATGTCGGTCTGCGCACCTTGGTCAACGGTGAAGTGCGGCAGGACGGCAACACGTCGAAGATGATCTTCGACGTGGGAACCATCGTGTACAAGCTGTCCCAGTACATGACTCTTGAACCCGGCGACATCGTGTCAACGGGCACGCCCGCCGGTGTGGCAATGGCCGGAACACACCCGTTCCTCGCTCCTGGCGACGTTGTTGAACTCGAAGGCGACGGACTGGGCTCGCAGCGTCAAGAATTCTTCCAGCGCGAAGGCTGAGTGTCTGTGCGCTCACCGCGCAGGTGGGTTCCGGCTGTACTGATCGCACTGCTCGTCCTGAGCGGCTGTGCCCCGTTGCCGGAATCCTCACCTGGTGAAACATCCGTCCCAAATGCCACTCCGACGACGGCCCAAGAGCCGTCTGAAGGCCCGAGCCTCTCACCCACTCCACCCCCGAAAAGGCCGCAGGCGCAGAAGAAGCCGGGTGGCACCTCGGACGTGGGGCCAGCAAACCCCGGCGCCCAGAAGTCACTGGCCGCGCTGAAGAAGCTGCCGGTCAAGGGCAAAGCCCCGGCCACTGGCTATGGGCGGGTCGAAAAGTTCGGCAAAGCGTGGACGGACACCGACTTCAACGGCTGCCGCACCCGCGACGACATCCTGGCTCGGGACCTCGTTAACATCACCCGCGATGGCCGTTGCAAAGTCATGTCCGGCACTCTCGTGGATGCCTACACGGGCAAGCGGATCGACTTCGTACGCGGCCAGACCACCAGCCAGAAAGTGCAGATCGACCATATTGTTGCGCTGCACAACGCGTGGATCACGGGTGCGCAGCAGCTGACCCAAGAGCAGCGGGTCGAATTCGCCAACGATCCGCTCAACCTCATTGCCGTCGACGGAGCCACGAACTCCGCCAAGGGCAATAAGGACGCCGCCTCGTGGCTGCCGCCGAACAAGTCCTACCGCTGCACCTACGTGGGCTTGCAGATCCGGGTGAAGGAAAAGTACTCCCTGTGGGTCACAAAGCCCGAACGCGACGCCATGGAGCGAGAACTCAACAAGTGCTGAGGCGGGTGAACGGCGTTAGGCTGGCTTCATGCACCCGTATGACAGCATCACTCGCAAGCAGATCGAAGAGCGCGGCAGCCGGAAGTGGTCCGAATACCCCGGGGCGATCGGCGCTTGGATTGCGGAAATGGACTTCGGCATTGCGCCGGTCATCCGCGAAGCTCTCAAAGTCATCGACGAAAACCAGCTTTATGGCTATACCCCGCCCGAACTGCTGAAGGGTCTGGGCGAAGCCACTTCCGAGTTCTACGCTTCGCGCTACGGATGGGAATTCCCCGCTGAAAACGTGTTCCCCGCGTCCGATGTTCTGCTGGGCATGGGAGGTTTCCTCGACATTCTGGTGCCCCGCGGCGCCAAAATCGTGGTGCCCACGCCGGCGTACATGCCGTTCCTCACCGTCCCCGGCGCGTTTTTCCGCGACCATGTCGAGGTGCCCCAGAAGATTGTCGACAGCCCCTCTCCGGAGCTGCTTTCCACCTCGGCAGGCCGGGAAGACGCACCCGCCCCGCTTGCCGGACGACACTGGGAAATGGACTTCGAAGCGATCGATGCGGCGCTGTCCACTGCCGGTCCGGACGGAGGGCCCGGTGGTGTGCTGGTGCTGTGCAATCCACACAACCCCACCGGTCGTGTGTATACGCGGGCTGAACTCGAAAAGATCACCGAGATCGTCGAAAAGAACGGCGCTCTGGTGTTTTCGGATGAAATCCACGCACCGCTGACCTACAGCGGCTTCCAGCACATTCCCTACGCTTCGACCTCAGAGGCTGCGGCACGACACACCCTGACGGCGACATCACACACCAAGTCGTTCAACACCCCGGGCCTGAAGTGCGCTCAGCTGATCTTCACGAACGACGAGCACCTTGCCGCCTGGAAGAAGCACGGTACGCAGTTCTCCGGTTCGGCGGCAACACCGGGTGTCATTGCCGGCATCACCGCCTACCGCGAGGGCGGCGAATGGTTGGCCGACACTCTCGGCTATCTCGAGCAGACTCGTGATTTCATTGCCGACTTCGCAGCGGCAGAGCTTCCGGAGCTCGGCTACATCAAACCGCAGGGAACGTACCTGTCGTTCTTCGATGCGAACGCGCTGGTCCCCCGCCTGCCCGAAGGCGTGAGCCCCCAGCAGTTCTTCTTGCAGGAAGCCCGTGTAGCCATGAACGACGGCACCACCACCGGACAGGCCGGCAAGGGCTGGGTGCGCTTCAACATGGGAACACCGCGGCCCATTGTCCAGGACGCACTCGAAGCAATGGCTGCAGCCATCCGCAAACTGTAAGAAAAAGCGCCGTGACCCGGCATCGAACGCTAGGCCACGGCGCTTCTTCAGCGCAGACTCAGCTGCGAATACCGCGCCCGCGCTTGCTGAAACTTCAGCTGCGAGCACCGAAAACGCTCGAGCCGACGCGCACAATCGTGGCGCCTTCTTCAATCGCGAGTTCAAAGTCGGCGGACATGCCCATCGACAGTTCAACCGCATCGGCGGGCAGGACTCCGCTGTCGCGCAGGCGCTGCGACAGTTCGCGCAGGTCAGCGTAGGAGGGGCGGATTTCGTCGGCCGTTGATCCGGGCAGTCCGATGGTCATGAGCCCGCGAATCCGCAGGCGCTCAAGCCCGCGCACTTCTTCAATGAGCTGTTCGGCCTCTTCTGGGGCGACACCGAATTTGCTGTCTTCGCGTGAGGTGTTGACCTGAATGAAGATGTCGAGGCTGTCGCGTTCCAGCAGCTGAAGCCGGTTGTCGATCCGCTGGGCCAGGCGCATGTTGTCAATAGACTCAATACACGTGCACGATTCGACGGCAAGCGTGTGGTTGACCTTGTTGCGCTGCAGCGGCCCAATGAGGTGCGCGACCGGGTTGAGGTCGGCCAGCCCTTCGGCTTTGGCGGTGAGTTCCTGCTGCCGGTTTTCGCCGATCAGCCGGTAGCCGTGCTCAATGGCCGTGCGGATCTTCTGGACCGGCTGCGTTTTGACGGCCAGGAGCACTTTGACGTCTTCGGCCGCAGCCTCCGGGTTGCCGCCGCCGTAGCCTCGTCCCGCTGCTTTCGCGGCGGCCTCGGCACGCTGGGCAACATCGTCCAGCTTGGCGCGGATCTCGTCGCGCTCAGCATCGGTCAGAATCGGCTCATCGGCATTCGTCACGGGCACTCCTCGCCTAGAAAAACACAGCTTCCCTAAGGGTAGCCGGGGCTGTTCTTACCCCGCTGGGCCGCGCCCCATTCCCCTGCCCCAAAGCACGAGGTGGAGGTCGGCACTGTGCCGACCTCCACCTCGGGAGTGGGTTTGGAGAGGGCCCGTCAGCTGAAGTTCTTCGGGAGGCCTTCTGCTTCGGGGTCGATGTTGCGGATCAGCGCCATGGTGTCGGCCAGTTCCCAGCCTTCGTCGATGAGCTTGTCGAGCTTGTCGGCAACGAGCTGTGCGGCATCGAGCGGGACACCCTGGCTTTCGCCGCCGGCGAGCGCCAGACCGAGGTCTTTGCGCATGAGCGACACTGCAAAGCCGGGCTTGAAGCCGTTGTTGGCTGCCGCGGTGTCGACAACACCGGGCACGGGATACCAGGTGCGCAGCGGCCACGAGTCGCCGGAAGACACCTTGGCGATGTTGATGAACGTTTCGTGCGAAAGGCCGAAGCGATCAGCGAGCACGGCACCTTCAACAACACCCTGGGCGCTGATGGCCAGCATCATGTTGTTGACGATCTTGGCGGCCTGACCGGCGGCGTCACCACCTGCGTGGAAGATGTTGCCGGCCATGGGCTCGATGTACTTCTTAGCGGCTTCGAAGTCTTCGTCTTCGGCGCCGACCATGAAGGTCAGGGTGCCGGCGGCCGCGCCGGTCACACCACCGGAAACGGGCGCGTCGAGGAAGACGTAGCCGGCTTCGCGTGCCGCGTCGTGCAGGGCGCGGGCGGTGTCGAAGTCGATGGTGGACGAGTCCACGAGGATGGTGTCCTTCGAAGCGACTTCAAGCACACCGCCGTCGGTGAGGTACACCGAGCGGGCGTGTTCGCCCTTGGGAAGCATGGTGAAGACGATTTCGGCGCCGTTTACGGCCTCTTCAATTGACTTCGCCGGGGTGATGCCGTCTTCTGCTGCAGCGGTGACTGCGGCTTCGACAACGTCGAATCCCTGAACTGTGTGGCCTGCCTTGACGAGGTTTGCTGCCATGGGGCGTCCCATGTTGCCCAGACCTACCCAACCGATGATTGCCATCATGCCTCCTTGCAAATGGTGAGTGCACACTGCCGCCCGACTGTCTGCACCGGCTGTGCTTCTGCACTCGCGGTGCGCTGCTAAGCGGCCGAAATTCATGTTCAGCATAACGCCGGGCATTGCGCAGATCACACTGTTCGGCCCTGTTTTCGGACGGCACTTGCGCACCGCGGGAGTGCGTCAGCGCACATTCGGCTCAGTAGACTGGCACCATGAACGTCTCCCGTCCCCCGGTGTCGCCGGATGATCTGCTTGCCCTTCTGGCTGTTTCTCGTCTGGGCAAGTACACGGCGGCGGCCGCGAGCATGGGGGTGACGCACACGACGGTGTCGCGGCGCATAGCGAACCTCGAAAAGGCGATCGGCGAAACTCTTCTGACGGCCACACCGGATGGCTGGGAGCTCAGTGCGGCCGGCCGCAGGCTCATGCCGGGTGCTGAAATGATCGAGAAGGCTCTCGGCTCAATTCAGGTCGATGCGCCGGACACCTCGATGTACGGGAACGTGCGCATTGCCTGCCCCGAGGCTTTTGCCATGTTCTATGCGGTTGATGCTCTGGCTCAGCTGCAGGCTGAACACAAGCGCCTCAACATTGAGATGACCACTTCCACGCAGCGAGCACGCCAGCACAGGTCAGGTTTTGACGTTGAGATCGTGGTGGAAAAACCGGATGTTTCCAACGCCACGGTCCACCACCTGCGGCCCTATGAGCTGGGCTTCTACGCCTCTGAAAGCTACCTGGCGACCACGCAGGCTCCGCAGACCACGGAGGATCTGCGGGCGCATCGACTGATCTACTACGCCGAGCACTCCCTGGGTGTGGCCAGCTTGGAAAGCGCGTGGAACGTGCTGCCAGAACCGGCCGGACACTTCTATTCGAACTCGGCACTCGCTCACGTCCAGTCCTGCCGCCGAGGTGTCGGAGTGGCTCTTCTGCCGACTTTCGCCGGTGAGGGTCTCACCAGGGTGATCCCCAACTTTTCGCTGCCCGTGCACTACTGGGCGGTTGTCAGACCCGAAGCACTGCGGCGAACCGCAGTGCAGGCAGTTGTGCGCGCCCTGACGGTGCCGGAGGGCGAATGACTGCAGGCTGTGATCACAGCCTGCAGGCGTGACGGTCGACTGCAGGCTCCCCGCCTGAGCGAGAGCACCGCCTACCGGCCCTGCTCACTGCCCTGACGCGCGCTTTCTGTCCAGGAATTCAAACGCCCAGCCGATAACCGCCCAGATGCTGAGCACCCCGGCGGCGGCAGCGCAGATCAGCGCGAAGAAGAACACTCCCGACTGCGACGAACCGGCCACCGTGAACAGAACCAGCGCAAGCACCACGGCAGCAATCGCCGCAATGCTCACCCAGCGCAGGATTCTGCGGGTGCCGGTGCGGCTGCCGGGCATACGCCCAGCAGCTCCGCGCCCACCAGACCCAGCACTCATGCCGCGGACCATCCGCCGTCAATCGAGTGTGCCGATCCCGTGATGACACCCGCGGCATCAGAGGCTAGGACGACGGCCAGCTGCGCCACCTCGTCAGCTTCGGGCAGACGAGGCACCGCGGAGTGGCCCAGAAAGACCTCTTCAAGCACACGGTCCTCAGAGATCCCGCGGGTGCGGGCCTGGTCGGCAATCTGCTGTTCCACCAGCGGAGTCATAACGTATCCGGGGTTGATGGCGTTGGCGGTAACCCCCTTCGGCCCGCCTTCCAGCGCAGTAGTCTTCGTCAGTCCCATCAGCCCGTGCTTGGCCGCAACATAGGCGGACTTGTAAGCCGATGCGCGCAGCCCATGCACGCTGGACATGTTGATGATCCGGCCAAAACCGCGTTCGTACATGCCCGGCAGAACCGCTTTTGTCAGGACGAAGGGCGCTTCGAGCATGAGCTTGTTGATCAGCTGCCACTTGTCCAGCGGGAAGTCTTCGAGCGCTTCGATGTGCTGGATGCCGGCGTTGTTGACCAGAATGTCGTAGTTCAGGTTGAGCCCGTCGAGCGCTTCTGTGTCTGCGAGATCCACCTGCCAGTGCTTACCGCCGATCTTCTGAGCGATGTCCTTCGCTGCATCGCCGTTGATGTCGGCAACCGTGACCGTCGCACCTTCGGCGGCAAACGCTTCCGCTATCGCCTGGCCCAGACCGGAAGCTCCTCCCGTCACAAGGGCGCTTCGTCCGTTCAGTCGACTTTCTGCCATCGTGTTGTCCTCCTGCTTAAGGGAATCGGCGCTTGCACACCGAAGCGTTCGGCGTCGGCGCGGTCGATGTCCGCGAAGTCGATGCCGCGCGTTTCCTTGGTGAAGGCCAGGGCGATGAGCGAAATGACCGCGGCGATTGCAGCGTAGATGGCAATCGGGATGGCCGAATTGAACTTGTCCAGCAGGAACACGGCAATGATCGGAGCGAAGGACCCGGCGACGATAGCCGTGACCTGGTAGCCGAATGAAACACCGGAGTTGCGCATGCGGGTGGGGAACATTTCGGACATGATCGCCGGCTGCGGCGCGTACATGAGGGCGTGGAACACCAAACCGGCCAGCATCGCGATGAAGATGTTGAACGGATCGCCCGTCGAGTACAGGTGGTAGGCGAAGAAGCCCCAGGATGCGGCCAGCAGAATTCCCACCAGGTAGGGCGGTTTGCGGCCCACGATGTCGGTGATCTTGCCGACCAGCGGCACGAGGCAGGCGTGGATGGCGTGTGCACCCAGCAGAAGCCCGAGGATTTCGCTGGACTTGATGTTCACTTCGACCGACAGGTAGGTGATTGTGAACGTCACCACCAGGTAGTAGTGGATGTTCTCAATCAGGCGCAGGCCCATGGCGCAGAGGATGCCGCGCGGGTACTTCTTCAGAACCGAGAACACGCCGTAGTCGGCAGCGCCTTCGTCAATGGCGTCCTTGGTTTCGTGGAAGATCGGGGCGTCAGAGACCTGAGTGCGGATGTACCAGCCGATGAGCACGATGACAGCCGACAGCCAGAAGGCGATCCTCCAGCCCCAGGACATGAAGTGGGCTTCGTCGAGCGTGGTCGACAGGACCCACAGGACGGCGGTGGCCAGCAGGTTGCCCAAAGGAACACCGGCCTGCGGCCAGGACGACCAGAAGCCGCGGGATTCCTTCGGCGAGTGCTCTGCAACCAGAAGCACAGCACCACCCCATTCGCCGCCGACCGCGAAGCCCTGCACAAAGCGCAGGAACACCAGCAACAGCGGCGCCAGAATGCCGATCGCCTGGTATGTGGGCAGGCAGCCCATGAGGAAGGTGGAAACACCCACGAGGATGATCGACAGCTGCAGCAGCTTTTTGCGGCCGAGCTTGTCACCGTAGTGACCGAAGACGATACCGCCGACGGGGCGGGCGATGAAGCCGACCGCATAGGTCACGAACGCCGCGAGAATCGGGGTGAGCGGGTTGTCTGACGGCGGGAAGAGAATGTGGTTGAACACCAGGGTCGCAGCTGACCCGTAGAGGAAGAATTCATACCATTCGACGACCGTTCCGGCCATCGAGGCGGCGACGACCTTCTGCAGGCCGCGACGCTCCTGAACGTCCATTGCCATTTCGGCTCCTTTGCCTCATAGTGCGTGCGACTCAACGCGCGGGGCTGTCGACTGCCGCGGCGGCGCGGGCAGCAGCGCTCACGCAATTGTGAGATGACCCACTATAAGCGCACACTGAGCCGCAAAGGGCCTTCGTACCGCCATTCGGCATTGAGAATATGCGCACTCCCGCTGTGCCGGGGCGCACAGGGTGGCGAGATTCAGCGTTTGCCGCCCAGTGAGGCCAGGTATTCGTTGTAGGCGCGCAGTTCGGCGTCACCGGAACGGGCTTCTGCGCGGTCTTTTCGTTTGGCTTCGCGGTCGGAGGCCTTCGACCATTGGACCGCGGCGGTGAACGCCAGGATGAGTGTGGGGAATTCGCCGATGCCCCACGCGATTCCGCCGCCCAGCTGTTGGTCGTCAAGGGCGCTGATCCACGTTTGGCCCATGTTGCCGTACCACTCGGGTTCAATGAGCACTTCTGTGGTCATGATCGAAATGCCGAAGAAGGCGTGGAAGGTCATGGTCACAAGGAGCACCACGAACCGCACCGCGTGGGGGAAGCGCTTCACGCCGGGGTCCACGCCGATCATGGCCTGCGCGAACATATAGCCCGCCGCCAGGAAGTGGATGATCATAAGTTCATGGCCCAGGTGGTACTTCAGCGCGTACCACATGATGCCGCTGTAGTAGAAGACGATGAGCGAACCGGAGAAGTTGATCGACGCGACAATCGGGTGAGCCCAGAAGCGCATGTACCTGGAGTGCACCAGGATGAGGATCCATTCGCGCACACCGCGCGAACCGTCTTGGCGGGGGTGGATGGCACGCATGAGCAGCGTGATGGGAGCGCCCACAACCATGGGGATCGGCACGAGCATGACAATCAGCATGTGCTGGATCATGTGGCCGGAGAACAGCACGCGGCCGTACACCATGGGACCGCCGCACGTGACGTAGATGAGCATGGCCATGCCGCCCACCCACGAAATGGTGCGCCACAGAGGCCACTGTCCGCCGCGCTTCTTCAGTTCGCGGTAGCCCATGATGTACAGGACTGAGGCCCCGACGCCGATGACCACCCACAGCGGGTCAAAGCGCCACTGCAGGAAGTAGTTGTACCACAGCGGTTCCGGCGGCAGGAGTTCGCCGGAAAGGATTTCCGAGGGGGTGGGCTGCGAGCGCAGCTCCTGCGGGACTGGCGGCTGCGAACTGGCGAGCACGATGCCGATGGCGACAACCGCACCGAAGATGGCGATCTCGGCAAGGACCAAACGCCAGAATTCTGCGGCGGCGCGCATGCTCGAGCCAAGCCGACCGATGATCCGTTCGCGGTGCCAGAACCCGATCAGGCCGAGGATGACGGTGAAGACGACCTTGATGATAACCAGCTGCCCGTAGGGGGTCAGCCAGTCGTCGAGGCCTTTGACGCGCAGTGTCGCGTTGACGAAGCCGGAGTAGGCCATGATGACGATCGAAAACAGGGCGATCGTCGAGTAGCGCTTAATGATTTCGCCCAGGTCCTGCCGTCCCGTAAGGGTCGGTGAGATCAGCGCGAGGACCACGAGTCCGCCGACCCACGCCATGACCGCAACCAGGTGCAGGCCCAGACTGTTGACGGCTTCGAAGTGCCCCTTGGCTTCTGCTGCGTGACCCATGAGCGCCTGCGGCAGCAGGATGAGCACCGTCAGAAGCGCCGTCCAGCCAATGCCGGCGAAGCTGCGGGTGGCGAACAGGATCATCGACATGACGATGGCGGTGACCACGACCAGCGACCACAGTCGGCCCGAGTCGATTTGAGTGATGTAGGCGCCCAGCTGGGCGGAGAATTCGGCCTGCGTTGCGTTTGTCGCCGCCGTGCCGGCGGTGTTGACGTAGCGCAGAATCAGGGTGGCAACCGAGGACAGGACAAGGAAAATCGACCCGATCTGCGCTGTCAGGAGCGCTGCCGCCCACGATGGGTCGAGTTCGACGTCGCGGTCCGCTTTGCGGTCAGTCTTGAACGCGTCTGCACCAGAAGCGGACGCTGCTGTGGCCTCAGCAGTCAATGTTGCAGCAGCCGCTGCTTTCCCAGTGGCCGATGCATTGCCGGCCGCAGCTTTTTTCGCCGCGAGCTGTTTGGCTTTCTTTTCTGCCCTGCGCGCTCCCGCACCGCGACGGCGCTGCGGTTTCGACCGCGGCAGGATGAGCATCATGAGGATGATGGCGCCGATGACCACCACGCTGGCCGCCTGGAAGAAGAATTCGGCGATCGGCAGGCCGATGCGGCCCAGCGGACCAGAGTCCCCGACGAGCATGGGATTCGTGGCGCCGGTGTACATGAGCGCCCAGGCCCCGAAAGCGGCGCCGACGACCGTGAAGAGCGGAATGGCCAAACGGCGGGCGAGCACGGCAGCTGACGAAGCTCGTTTGGAGTCCGCAGAACCAGAGGAATGATCATTCGGGGGCATGCCAATAGGGTACTAAAGCCCTCTGACACGGCCGCTGGGACGTCGGTTTCTGCTGAGGTCAGCGAAGGCGGATCCGAACACAGAAAAGCCGCAGCGCCAGGGGTCCTGGTCGCTGCGGCAAAGAGGTATGAGCGGTGCTTCTCAAGCGAGGCTTTCGAGCTTCTTCTTGACTTCGCCGATTCCCGGGTTGGTCTGGGTGGTGCCGTCCGCGTAGAGAAGAGTGGGCACGGTCTGGTTGCCGTCATTGGCGGCTTCCACAACCTGCGCGCCGTTTTCGATCTCTTCGATGTTGACTTCGCGGAACTCAATCCCCTGCTGCTTCAGCTGGGGCATAAGGCGCTTGCAGTAGCCGCACCACGATGTGGTGAACATGGTCACTGTGCCGGCTTCGGGAAGGAAGGGTGCGGTGATGTCGGACATGAACACTCCTTACGCAGAGTCTCGCGGTATCTTGCTGAGTTGGGAACGAAAGGCGCGGGAACCTTATTCCCTCTCCTTCCACCTCGTGCCCCGAAAGCGACCGAGGTGGAGGTCGGCTCACCGCCAGCCGACCGGCTGGGGATCAGCGGCCGAATAGGCGAGCGAAGACTCCGCCCGAACCCGCTTGCCCTTTTTCTGCGTCCGAGTGTTTGCCGTCGCACCACTGCGAGGCCGGCACCTGCTTTTTGACATCGGCCACGTGCTGACCGCATCCAGCCCACGTGGTTTTGCTGCACACCCGGCAGGTGACTGGTCGGCACATAGCAGAACTCCTTATCTGAGAGCCGCCTACGAAACCGGCAGCTGAGCTACTGCCCATTATCCCTATCTAAGGGCCCGTGTGCTTGCAGGGCGCACTCCCACAGCTCGTTCTGTGAAGCGTCCTGGGTTTAGTTCCGCTTCTATT
>NZ_KV786116.1:0-3598 GCF_001806835.1 Brevibacterium sp. HMSC24B04
GCAGTCAGTTCCCGAAGCCGCGCGATCAGCGCCTTGTTGAACGCCGGATTCAGCGAGGACACTGTGGTGATCTGGGTCTCCTCACCAACAACCCGCCGACCACAAGGCCGAGCGGGCTGCACAGAATCAACAGGATCAGGTTTGGGTTTGGGTTTGGGTTCGGGAGGCTTGCTAGCACAGGCGGCGATCAGGCGCTGCTCACACGGCCGGCGAGCAAACACCACACCCTGGTCCGCGTTCGTTTGGCCTGGTGGAACTGACTGGGGCTTGCCGGATTCCTTCTCCTCTTCCTCTTCGCCATCTGGATCCTGGCTGGTCAGCGGGTGGCGTTCGGTGGTGAGGAGTTGGTCTGCGAAGCCGAGTTGGATGGCCGCGGTGGCGTCCATCCAGGTTTCGGCGTCCATCATCCGCGACAGTTTCGCCCGCGACAGGCCGGTTTTGTCTTGGTAGGCGTTAATGATCGAATCCTTGACCGCCTCGAGCATCGACAAGGCTTTCGCGAGTTCGTCTTTGTCGCCGATGGCGAGGGTGGCAGGGTTGTGGATCATCAGCATCGATACCGGACTCATCGCCACCGTCTCGGCGGCCATCGCGATCACCGACGCAGCAGACGCGGCGATCCCGTCAATGTTGACCGTCACCTTGCCGGGGTAAGCGGTGAGCAGGTTATAGATCTGCGCTGCCGCAACCACGTCACCGCCAGGGCTGTTGAGCCAGATCGTCACCGGCCCCGAGCCAGCATTCAACTCGGACGCGAATAGGGCTGGGGTGATGTCGTCAGCAAACCAGGACTCTTCTGCGATCTGGCCGTTAATACGCAAAACCCGGACGGAAGCACCATCCGGGTCACTAGTGGTTTGATCGTCTGGCTGGGGCGCCTCCCAGTTCCAGAAACGTCTACTCATATCCTCCTCCTTACAAGGTGGTCTCGGGACTCATCGGGCGGATCCTCTGGTGGCGGGCTTTCGTCAGCTGGCTGGTTGGCGGCGTAGGCACCAGCCAGACCGAGGGGCAGCATGTTGCCGTTGACCAAATACAGGTCGCCGCCAGCCTCGAGTGTGATCCGGTCAAGGTTTTCTAACTCGCGGATATCGTTGGCGCTCATCCACCCGTTCTGGCGGGCCACCGCATACCCCTCCATGCGGGACTGGTAGTCACCGCGCAGTAGGCCTTCGAGGTTGAACTTCACAAACACCGACGGCTTCTCACGCTCCGACAGGAGGGTTTTAGTGATGGCTTGCTCGAAACGGATCACCCACGGATCCAACGTGTACTTCACAAACTCCAACGACTGCTGCTCAATATTGCTAAAACTGCTTTTGTCGAGGTCGCCGATCATGTGTGGCGGGATGCGGAAGATCCGGGCGATCTCGTTGATCTGAAACTTCCTGGTCTCCAAAAACTGCGCCTGCTCCGGAGACACACTGATCGGCGTGTACTTCATGCCCTCCTCCAAGACGGCGATCTTGTTGGAGTTACGGGCTCCGCCGAACGTGGCCTGCCACGAATCCCGCACCCGGGCTGGATCCTTGATCGTTCCCGGATGCTCCAGCACACCACCGGGGGCGGCACCGTTAGCAAAGAAGGACGCGCCGTAGTCCTCAGTGGCCTGGGCGAGGCCGATCGCGTTCTTCGCCATCGCAATCGGCGAATACCCCACTAGCCCATCGAAACCCAGGCCGGGGATGTGCAGCACGTCCGAGGGGGCTAGCCGGATGGTCTCATACTTCCCGGCGGGCTCATCCCAGGAGGTCTGGTACTCGTAGTAGAGCTGCCTGGTGCCCAAGTCTCTGCCGACGGCCATGCGGCTTGGCATGAGCGGATAGAGTGCGATCACTTCGCCGAGGCCGTTGCGGATCACCTGGGCGAACGCGTTACCCCACAACAACAGGTGCGTCATAAGGGTTTCACGGAATACGAAACTGGTCATTTCCGGGTTCGGCTCATCATGCAGCAGCCGATACAAAGGGTGGTCGAGAGCCTTCTCCTTCCCACCATCGCCACGCTGCCGATACACATGCAACGGCAGGCCAGCGATCGCTTCGGCGAGGATCCGCACGCAACTGTAAACAGCGGTTAGTTGCATAGCGGAATACTCAGTTACCGCACGCCTAGTTGAGGAAGACCCAAAAAAGAAACTATATCTACTGTTTGGTAAAGAGTGATTAGCAGTGTTCCGATTCCGAAATATAGCAGTAAGTTTTTTCATAATTTAATCTTTAAAGCAAGTGATCCCTACCGCTAAATTGCGGTAGGGATCACTGTGAAGAGCTAATAACAGAGCCTAAGTTGCCTACACTATTTTTCGTAGGAAATACCTAAAAGACGAAGTCTACAGCTGCTTTGCTTCACTGATTACATCAGCGTGTAAGCCAACTGAAGCTGAAAGTATTTCAATCCCGAGAAGGTAGCCTTCTTTATCAACGTCTATTGTTACTTGCGTTTGACCGTTAGGCGTTTCTATGAATGAAACCTGCTGTGCCGCTTCACCGGCTCCAACATTCTTACCGAAAGTGATGTAGGCAGCATCGACTTCCCGATCGTAGGTCATGTGCATAAGTTCATCCTTTCGTGACAGTAATAATATTACCAGTCTTGTTGGCTACAATAACGCGAATTCTATTTTTGACTTTACCTTGAGTGAACACAGAAGTTCCTTTCTTTCCTGCTGTTTTAGCACCATTTCTTACTACCTGTTTCACCAATTCTTTACTAACGCTTCTAGCAGCCATTTGAGTCAATGCATGACGGGTAAAATTCGCCATAACACCTAAAGCAGGGATCCAGAAAGGGTCGGCGACTACAGGATAAATTGTTTCGGCATCGGTGTGGACACGTTGAATTAAGCGGTTACCGTCAATTATATAATCCGTGTTGACCAAGGGACTGGCGACCGCGAAGGCTAAACGCGAAGGCGACGGCAAGACACCCATGGGGCAATACCGCATCCCTTTCACCTTCGGCACCAAAGCAAAACCCAAAGGCACCAAGATCAAGTACCGTCGCGCCGACCGCAACGACCAATGGTGTTCACGGTCTGGTTCACGCCACTACAACACGTGGATGAGTGCGCCCAACAGCAATTGCCGCGCTAAGGACGCCGAGGTGTTCTCCAAGATCCCGCAGTACAGTCACGTGGCCGTGGTGGACTACAACTCTGCTAGGAAAAAGGGCCGCGGTTCCGCGATTTTCGTTCACAAGCACGGTAAAGGTTCGACCGCCGGGTGCGTATCCGTGACAGAGAAGCAAATGGTCACGCTCGTCACCTGGTTGCAGCCGCAGCACAGCCCGCGCATTGTGATCGCGCCTAGAGGCGAACTGAAGAACCAATAGGGTGCAGGGAGCGACCTCAACCGGGCGAGAAGAACGCGCGGCGAATTTGGCTTTTGCGGTTACTCAGCCCGGTGGGCCGGGTTCAGCTTTTCAATTGCCGACATCGGGGTGTCATAGGCAAGGACGTTATAGCCGTCGTCTTCCCCAGGCCATAGGAACGTGTGGTCGAAGCTGTCGCTGGCGAGGTCGTATCGGGCAATCCAGGTCTGCCAATCACCACGCTCGGGATCTGCAGTCAGTTCCCGAAGCCGCGCGATCAGCGCCT
>NZ_KV786117.1:0-14370 GCF_001806835.1 Brevibacterium sp. HMSC24B04
CCCGACATTTATCAGACACGCCCTAGCCGCGCTGGGCTCTGTTCGGTTTCAGCTTTTGGGCTTACGAGGCGCCGCCCGCCTTCTGCTCTCAGGCTGACGCGTCGCTGCGCTTGGGGATGTCGGGGTCGAGCTCGATCTTCTTGTCGCTCGTGGCGTAGTCGATGCGCATCGTCATGCCGAGGGCTTTGATGGGGTTGAACAGCGTCTTGAACGACGGGTTGCCTTCTGCGCTCAGGGACTTGTAGAGCTACTCGCGCTCCAGGCCGATTTCCTTGGCAAGCTTTGCCATGCCCTTGGAGCGAGCGATGTCGCCCAGAGCTGACTTGAGGAAATCAGGGTCTTGATCCTCCAGCACAGCCTTAAGACAGTAGGCCACCTGCTCCTTCGTCTGCAGGCGTTCAGCGATGTCAAAAGGTCGCATCTTGACCTTGTTGTCAGCCATTTTGCCCCACATACCTGTATCTCAAGGACACAGAAGGCCGAGGGTTTGTGGACGGTTACTGGGACTTCACGAAGGCGTGAATGTTGTTTTCGGCGGCTGTGCTGAAACCGCAGGCTCGGTAGAAAGACTGCTGGCGTTCTTCGTCATCAGTGATGAGAACGAATTGGCGAACATGAGAAAACGCGTCCGCTGCTTCTGCCATGAGCGCCTTGCCTACCCCTGTTCGCTGCTCCTCGGGGTGAACGAGGATGTCCTGCAGGTAGGCGATTGTGTGGCCATCGGTGAGAATGCGAATGAGGCCGATGAGAGATTCTCCGCACCACGCTGACCTCAGCCACTGAGACCCGGCGACCGACGCCGCGAGCGCCTCGGGATCCCTTGTGTAGGCCAACCAGCCGACAGAGTCATAGAGGTCGACGAGCTGCTGAAGGCTTGGGATGAGATCGGTAATTCGCAACTCCGGTGTCATGTGACGAACTCTAGTGCTTGCGCTGACTCTTCACTGTGCGTTTGCCTACATTTGTTTGAACTATTCAAAAGAGCGACTAGGCCGAAAGTGATGAACATTGCAGATCCATCAGCGACCCTGAATGCGCACGAGGACCCTCGTGCGGCACTCAAGGCTGTGGGTCTGCGTGTCACGTCGCCGCGCGTTGCAGCGCTGGAAGCGCTCAGCGGGCACGGTCACTTCAGCGTCGAACGATTGCTCGACGACGTCCGAAAGACCCTGCCCACGGTGAGCTTCCAAACTCTGTACGGCGTGCTCGAAGCACTGAAGAGTGCAGGGCTTGTGCGCAAGATCGAAGTGGGAGGACACCCTGCGCTCTTCGAACTCGACCACGGCGACAACCATCACCACACTGTGTGCCGCAGATGCGGCGCAGTGGAAGACACTCCGTGTGCCACGCAGGCCCCGCCGTGCATTCACCCGCCGGCAGGGTTCGCAGCGGAGGTCACGGAAGTGACCTTCTACGGCCTGTGTGCCGAATGCTCGCAAGTTTCCGAATCCACAATCGCCCCTTGAAAGGAATCAGCACATGACTGACACCGGTTGACCACCCAATCAGGTGCGCCTGTCCAGAACAACGAGCACTCGCTCACGATGGGCCCGGACGGCACCACTGCCCTCCACGACCACTACCTGCTGGAGAAGCTCGCATCGTTCAACCGCGAGCGCGTTCCGGAGCGCAACCCGCACGCTAAGGGTGGCGGCGCATTCGGCGAATTCGAAGTCACCGAAGACGTGTCGAAGTACACCTCGGCAGCCGTCTTCCAGCCCGGCACCAAGTCCGAGACGCTCATCCGCTTCTCGACCGTTGCCGGTGAGCAGGGCTCGCCTGATACGTGGCGCGACGTCCGCGGCTTCTCGCTGCGCTTCTACACGACCGAGGGCAACCTCGACATCGTCGGCAACAACACGCCCACGTTCTTCATCCGCGACGGCATCAAGTTCCCCGACTTCATCCACTCGCAGAAGCGCCTGGGCGACTCCGGCCTGCGCGATGCGGACATGCAGTGGGATTTCTGGACGCTCTCGCCTGAGTCCAGCCACCAGGTCACCTACCTCATGGGCGACCGCGGTCTGCCGCGCACGTGGCGCAACATGAACGGCTACGGATCGCACACCTACCAGTGGATCAACGAAGCCGGCGAGCGCTTCTGGGTCAAGTACCACTTCCTGACCCAGCAGGGCGAAGAGAACATGACGGCTGAAGAAGCCGAGAAGCTGGCAGGCTCGGACGCCGAGTACCACCGCCGCGACCTCTTCAACTCGATCAAGGACGGCAACTTCCCCAAGTGGGACATGTACGTCCAGATCATGCCGTACGAAGAGGCCAAGACCTACCGCCTCAACCCCTTCGACCTCACCAAGACGTGGCCGAAGGCCGACTACCCGCGCATCAAGGTCGGCACGCTGACCCTGAACCGCAACCCGCAGAACTTCTTCCAGGAGATTGAGCAGGCTGCGTTCACGCCGGGCAACCAGGTTCCGGGCACCGGAATCTCGCCGGACAAGATGCTCATGGCCCGCGTGTTCTCCTACCCGGATGCACAGCGCAACCGCGTCGGCACCAACTACAACCAGCTGCCGGTTAACCAGCCGCGTGCCACCGAGGCCAAGAACTACATGCACGAAGGCCACATGAACTACGCGATCACGCCTGCTGAGCACCGCGTGTACTCGCCGCACTCCTACGGCACCGAAGGTGGCCCAGTGGCTGACGAGTCGGTCAAGGAAGCAAGCTGGGAGAACGACGGCTCGCTCGTCCGCGCTGCAGCAACCCTGCGCAAGGACGACGATGACTTCGGCCAGGCAGGCATCCTCTACCGCGACGTCTTCACCGACGAGCAGAAGGACCGCTTCAAGGAGACGCTGTGCGGACAGTGCATGGCCATCACCGTCGACCGCATCCGCGAACAGTTCTTCGAGTACTGGACCAACGTGGACGCCGACCTCGGCGTTCACCTGCGCGAGTGCTACAAGAGCTGCTCCAGCAAGAACGCTGCAACGGACGAACACGAAGACGCCTGATCAGCACCGCTGACACAGCCGCACTGAGCTCAGATCTGAAAGTCCAGAGCTGAGAAGCAGACAGCGCCCGGGTACCGCAAGGAGCCCGGGCGCTGCTGTTTTGACGTCGGCCTCAGGAGACGTGTCCGCCTGAACACATGTTGTGCGCGTACGTACCCGTACAGACTGTGTTTAGGCGAACATCTTTGCGGAAGAGCTTCGCAGCCACGCGCGCCTGACGGCCGGCCACACAGCTTCTGCCCACACGGTGTACCCGTGATCGTTGGGGTGGAATACATCCGATTCCATTGTGAAGAACTGCCGCGGAATCCCAAGGGTGCTGCGCGACCACAGCGATGCTGTTGCTGCGTGCAGTTCGGCAAGCTCAAGATCGTTTTCAGCGGCCAGACGGCGGATGAGGGCATTTGCCGCACGGCACTTGCGCTCAAATACGGGCAGGCCGAAGCTCGGCACGGTTGACACGACGGTCCCTGCCGGAAGTGCGGGGTATAGGCGCTCAGCAGTCCACGCGAAGCCCTCGTCAGTGAAGGCGCGGTCGGCGATGTCGTTGCCGCCGATGACGCACATCGTGACATCGGCCTGGGTGAACATGCGCCCTGCTTTGAGTTGTGGAAGCTGCTCTTCCATCAGAAGCCACGAGGAATCGCCGGGCTGGGCGATATTGCACACCAGCACGGGTGCGCCGGCCTCAGATGCCAAACGCCTCAGCACGATGCCCACATAGCCGCGGTCAGCACTGGAAGCGCCCACCCCGCTGGCTGCGGAATCACCCAGAACATTGACCCTGAGGGGGCGCGCGTCACCGGCCCAACCTGACACCGGCCCAACTGAGCCGTCGGGGAAGAAGGCAAGCTCCGCCTCGTGAAAGTGCTTCCACCATCCGCGGCGGGTGCGGGCCTGCACCCCGTTCATCCACGCGGAACTCGACAGCCAGCCGGCTGTCGCGCCGGCCGCCACACCCGCGGCCACCAGGGCGGCCCGGCCCCAGAGGGGCAGGCCCTGCGAACTAAGCGAACTCAGCCGGGACAGCGCGTTCACACTCGGGCGCCTTCAGCCCTGCGCTCGGCGTCGGTTTCGATCGAGTAGGTGCCCTCGCGCTTCTTGAACCAGCGGATGACCACCTGCGTGACGGGCAGGAACAGCACTTCGACCGCGACCTTGTACACAAAGCCGAACAGCACGTACTTGATGAACTCACCGCCGGGAATCACACCGGCAAAGGCCACGGTGCAGAAGATGACGGTGTCAGCTGCTTCGCCCACACCCGTCGAACCCAGCAGGCGAACCCACAGGGCGCGCTCGCCCATGCGGCGTTTGATCCGCACAAGAACGAAGGCGTTGAGCATCTGGCCTACGGCATAGCCGGCAAGCGATGCCGCGACGATTCGCGGATAGAAGCCGAGCACCGCGGCGAAAGCCTCTTGCCCGTCATAGCCGGGGCCGGGCGGGGCGATGATGACCAGCAGGAAGATGAGTGAGGCCCCCAGCTGCGACACAAAGCCCATGATGACGGCCTTGCGGGCGGCTGCGAAGCCGTACACCTCGGAAATGACGTCGCCCATGATGTACACGAACGGGAACAGGAAAGCTCCGCCGTCGGCGACAATCCAGTAGTTGTCGGTGCTTTCGCCCATGGGGAAGAACGCGATGACCTTCGTGGCTGAAATGTTCGACACGAGCAGAGCCACGCAGAAGAACGCCAGAACGACCGCGTAGTAGCGGCCGCGGGAAGACGCGAAGGCAACCAGTCGCGCACCCGCTTTTTGGGCTGACTGTGCGGAAGCCGGACGGGATTCGTGGGGCTCTTGTCTTCCGGAACTCGGGGTGTCAGCGTTCAACGTCGATTTCCTCTCCGCCGGTCAGGCGCAGCAGTTCCGCGTAGGTCAGCGGGAACATCGAATCCGCGGTGCCGGCGGCCGCCCACAGCATGGGATAGGCCGCGAGTGCTCGGTCGATGAACGTGCGAATCGGCTTGGTGTGGCCTGCTGGGGCAACCCCGCCGATCACCTGCCCGGTGGCTTCCTTCACCACGTCCGCGTTGGCCCGGCTGATCTTCCCGCCGGTCTGCTCTTCGACAAAGCCCGTGTCCACGCGGTGCGCGCCGGAGGTCATGATGAGCACCGGTTCGCCGTCAAGCCGGAAGATGAGGCTGTTGGCAATCGCACCTGTCTCAATGCCCAGGTGGGCGGCCGCATCGGCGGCGGTGGGCAGGTGCTCGGTGAAGATCGTGATCTCCCCGGTGATGCCGGCTTTGTCGAGGTCAGCCTGGACTCGCTGATTGCGTTCGTGCACGGTTCAGACCTCCCGAGGTGCTTCCGGGTGGGTTTCGGCAGGTGCCTGGGCGGGGGAGCCGGCGGGTGCCGAGGTGTCGGCGGGGGAGCCGGCGGCTGCCGAGGTGTCGGCGGGGGAGCCGACCGGCACCTCGGCCTGGGTCTGTTCTCGGGTTGGCAGACCGCGGCGGCGCAGCAGCGGGTCGACGGTGGGCTGTTCGCCGAAGAACTGGGTGATGGCCTGTTCCGGGTCAACCGAGAAGCCCGGTGCCAGAACAGCGCGGCGGAACGCCTGACCGGACTCGGCCTTCAGGCCGCCCTGCTGGTCAAACCATTCGGATACGTAGGCGGCCAGCTGTTCTGACCACAGGTACGAGTAGTAACCGGCCGCATAGCCGAAGCTGAAGGCGTGCATGAAGTACGGCGAACGGTAGCGCGGCTGCACGGACGGCGAGAACCCGGCGGCAGACAGCACCTCGGATTCGAAGTCGAGAACCGCCTCGATCTGTTCGCCTGGTTCCAGACCGTGCCACGAAAGGTCCAGAAGAGCGGCAGCCAGGTATTCGATCGTGCCGAAGCCCTGCCCGAACTTCTGCGCCTGCTTGATCTGCTCGACCAGATTTTCCGGCAGCGGTTCGCCCGTTGTGATGTGGCGGGCGTAGTTCGGCAGAACATCCGGGTGGAGCATCCACATTTCGTTCAGCTGCGACGGGAACTCAACATAGTCCCGGGGGACCGAGGTGCCTGCCCGGCTGGGGTAGGTGGAATCGGCAAACAGTCCGTGCCACACGTGGCCGAACTCGTGGAAGAGCGTGTTGACGTCGTCCAGGCTCAGCAGGGCCGGTTCGCCGGGTGCCGGGCGGGGCACGTTCATCGTCATGGTGATGATGGGCTGTTCACCCGTCAGGCGGGCGCCGGTCACGAGTTCCGCCATCCACGCCCCACCGCGCTTGCTGGGGCGCGTGTACGGGTCGATGCAGACCAGGCCCAAGACTTTGGCGCCCTCGGAGATCTCCCACACCGTGACGGTTTCATCCCACAGGCGGCCTGCGAAACGGTCGGTGACGTTTTCAAAGCTCAATCCGTACAGCACGCTCGCGGCGTAGAAAACACCGTCGTGCAGCACCCGGTTGAACTCGAAGTACTTGCTGATTTCGCTGTGGTCGATGCCGTACAGCTGCGAACCTACGCGGCGCAGCCAGAACGGGATGTCTTCCGCGGCAAGCCTCTGCGGCTGCGCGGTCTTTTCGATGGTGTCGAGTTCACGCTGCAGCTGCTGATTGGCCGGTTCCAGCAGCGAAATGAGCAGACTCGAAGCCTGTTCCGGGTTGCCGGCCTGCTGCGGTTCAATCGCGTACTCGCTGAACGAGCTGTAGCCCAGCACACCGGCCAGAGCTGCGCGCAGCGCCGTGATGTCTGCAACCAGACCTCGGGTGTCACCCTCACCGCCGCGACTGCACCGATCAGCGGATGCCGCAAACAGCGCCGAGCGGGTCTCCGGATCGGTGAGTGATTCAGCCGGCGGCTGCACCGTCGTCGACTCCAAAGGCAGCACCCAGCCGTCAACACCGCGTTCCTGCGCCTGGGCAGCGGCGGCGGCCAGCTGAGCCTCAGTCAGCCCGTCAGGTGAGTACGGGCCGCCGCGTTCAATCACAAAAGCCGAAGCGTTGGTTTCAGCCAGGACGGTGTTCGCAAAGCGGTTCTCCAAACGGGTCAGTTCCGCTGACACCGCTTCGACGCGCTGCTTGCCGTCATCGTCCAGGCGGGCGCCGGCGCGAATGAAATCAGCCAGGAGGAGCTGCAGGTGACGACGGTCTTCCGGCAGAAGGGAAGCGTCGTTGATCGCCTCAAGCCTGTTGAACAGGGCGGAGTTGAGCTCAACGCCGAGGAAAGCCGAGGACAGTTCCGCATCGATTTCCGCAAGCGCGTCGCTGTTGTCGTCCGTGTGGGCTGAACCCTGCAAGACACCGGCCACTGCGGACAGGCGGCGCAGCGGCTCCATTGCCTTTTCCAGGGCGACGACAGTGTTGTAGAAGTCGGCGGGTGATTCGTCCGAGGCGATCGCCTCGAGATCCTGCTGGAACTGAGTGAGAACAGCTGTGAGCGTGCTGCGGAGCTCCTCGGCCGACAGGTGGAAGTCCGGCAGCGTCAGCGATGCCGGACGGGTTATCCAGGCGAGCAGCGAATCCGCGGGGGCTGCTCCGTCGGTGTGTTCGGGGATGGTGGACACGTGTTTCTCCTCTTACAGGCTCGGGCGTCAGACTGTACCTGCCGGCAATATCAGCCGAGCGCTGAGTATCGTGAACTTCGTGAGCAGCTTCGACGGATATCCGCGCGGGCACCGGCAGACGAAGAAGATCGAAATCGGTCTGCTCGTCGCGGGCCTGGCAACCTTCGTGCTGCTTTACAACACGCAAGCTATTTTGCCCTATTTCACGCGGGACCTGCGGATCTCCCCGTCACAGTCAGCCCTTTCGGTGTCCGTTGCAACGGCGGGTCTTGCGGTTGGGCTCATTGCGGCAGCCCCCGTTTCCGAGCGGATCGGCAGGGTCGCACTCATCCGCTTCTCCCTGCTGTCAGCAAGCGCATTGGGCCTGGTGAGCGCCTTTGTCACCGACTGGCCGACCTTCCTTGTTCTGCGCTTTGCCATGGGTGTTCTGTTGGCCGGGCTGCCCGCCACCGCAGCGGTGTATTTGAAAGAGGAAATCCACCCGGACTACGCGACGGCTGCCACGGGGATCTACATCTTCGGCACAACGCTCGGAGGTCTGAGCGCTCGCCTCATCACGTCCGGTGTTGTCAGCCTGCACGAACGGCTGGATCTGGGTGCGCCCCTAGGGCTGGACGCGGCTCACTTCGCTCTGTTTGTCTCAGCACTTGCTGCCGTTGCGTGTGCTGTGGGTGCGTGGCTGCTGTTGCCGCATTCACGCGGCCCGGCTGGCCAACCGCTACTCAATGCGGGCGGTGATGGTCTTCGGTCCTCTGACTGCGCTGGTCGGTGTTGGACTGCTCGCGGCCTCGCCTTTGGCGGTCATTGTGTTTGGTCTGCTGGTGCTCGCCTCGGGGTTCTTCATCACCCACTCGATCGCGTCTGCTTGGGTCCCCTCCCGAGGTGCCGCCCGCCTCGGTCTGCCCGCTCAAGCCGCGAGCATGTACATGCTGTTCTACTACATGGGGTCATCAGCAGCGGGGAACCTCACGCCGCTTGCCTGGCAGGATTTCGGATGGTGGGGTGTCACCGCGATGACTGGCGCGTTCATGGGTGTGAGCCTGCTGATTGCGATTGGTTTGGCGAAGTCGAAGAAGGCCTGAGAACTGCGGCCCGTGGGATCTAGACTGATCGGGTGAGTGCGATCACGATCAACGGCCGGAACGCGAACCCGTTTGTCATCGGGTTCCTCGGCATGCTCGGAGCAGGACTGGCATACGGGCTCTTTCATCTGGTCGACGACCTCGCCGGTGTCATCGTCTGCATTGCCTGCGCGCTGTTCCTCGCACTCGGTCTTGAGCCGGTCATCCGGTTCCTCAACAACCGGGGAATCAAACGCGGATGGGCTGTCACCATCACGTCGCTGGCCGTCGTCATCGTCGCAGCCGGCGTCCTGCTGCTCGTCGTCCCGCCGGTGGTGCGGCAGGTGCAGCAGTTCATCGGCGACATCCCGCGGATCATCGACGACATCATGCATGAACCGTGGTTTGCGAAGCTCGAAGAGAACCTGCCGTTCGGCATCGACCTCAACGAGAGCCTCGAAAACGCCGGCGCCTGGGCCTCGAATCCTGCGAACCTCGCCAGCATCGGCGGCGGTGTTCTGACGATCGGTGCGGGAGTCATGACGTTCACCACGAACGTCATCATCGTCATCATCCTCACCCTGTACTTCGCGGCGGGACTGCCCCGCATCAAGTCCGCTTTCTACCGTCTGATGCCGGCACGCAAACGCGAGGATGTTGAGGACGTCACGGAGGAGATCACCAGTTCAGTCGGCCGCTACATTCTGGGCCAGAGCGCGCTTGCAGCCACCAACGGAGTGCTGTCGGCGGTGTTCCTCACCATCATCGGTGCTCCGCTGCCTGCCCTTTTGGCGTTCATCGCCTTCCTCGGTTCGCTCATCCCGCTGGTCGGCACGATATCGGCATCATGCATCATCGTGGTGTCGTGCCTGATGAGCTCACCCACCCTGGCGCTCATCGCCGCGATCTACTACCTGGTGTACATGCAGATTGAGGCCTACGTCTTCAACCCGCGCATCATGAAGGCTGTGACCGACGTTCCCGGGCCGATCGTGATCATCGCCGCGATTGCCGGAGCGACGCTCGGTGGAGTGCTCGGGGCTATCGCATCGATTCCTGTCGCAGCGTCACTGCTCATCATCTACCGCAGGGTCGTCATCCCACGCCAAGACGCCAAGCAGTAGCGGAACTCTCCGAGTGGCGGCAACGCCCGAGGTGTCAGTGCCTCGTGCCGCGTGGCGAGACCCCGGGAATCAATCGTCGACCGTGCACATGCCGTACTCGGGTTCGACGTTGAACAGCCCGTAGTGGTCGATGGCCGATTCGTTGCTCTTGCAGGCGTATGACCAGTACAGGTATTCCTCGTGGAGACCTTCCGTGGGGTGCCCGGGCAGGTAAAGGTCGAAGTCTGTGCCCTTTTCAAAGCCGTATGGCTCGGAGTATTCGACGGTGCCGCCGTCCTCGTATGCCTTTTCACCCGTCGGAGTGGTTGTCTTCAGGTCCTTGAGTTTGAGCTTGTACGTGTACTCATCAACGCGTTTGACCACTTCAAAACGACCCGTAAACTCAGCGGCGTACTTGTCGTAGACATCGGAATCCAGGTACGAGCCCTTGAACTTGCCGCCCTTCTCCATGGTGATGCTCGTGCGCCAGGCGCCGCGACCGGACGAGAAGATGAAGTCCTTGCCCTCAAGCTCGGCGAACACCTTCTGACCCTCAGAGCCTTCGGGGTAGATTTCGCGCGAGTAGGTGTAGAGCTCCAGCGGCTCTTCTGCCTTGAACAGTTCGGCATTGACCATTTTCCGGCTCTTTTTGTCGTCAAATGGGTTGCCGGCTTTTTCGCTCGCGTTGAACTTGGCTTCCAGGGGTGCGGTCGCCGTCACATCGGCGCTTCCGGCGTAGGTGCCGTCAAGGCCGGGAAGCTTAATGAGCTCAGACTCGCCTGTTCCGGGTTCGGCCTTTTCGAGCGAAGCATCGAAGTCAGTGTCAATGCCGGTTGTGATCTCTGGGCCGGCGATCCCGAAGACGCTGCTGGTGAGGTTCACATTGACCGCGCCGTGCCCCGAAGCATCGAGGTTGTCCTGATCCGCCGCGGCGATTTCAAATGTCTGCTCGCTCTCTTCGTCAATGGGCGACAGACCTTCGCTGGACAGGTAACGGTACCCGACGGTCCGCTCGAGACTTGATTTGACGGTCGCATCCGCTTCTGTGTCAACACTGCCGTTGGCCGAAACAGAAAGCTCGTTGACCAGAGTTACAGGGAAATCGTCAACAATGACCGTCACCGGCAGAAGCTGCTTGGTGAAGAGGTCTTTGTTCCAATCGCCCGGGTTCTGCAGCTTGAACTCACTGTCGAGGTTAAGGTCGGCTTTCGTCTCGAAGTCGATTTTGCCGTTTTCGGCGACCCTCATGTTGAGCGACAGGGCCAAAGATCCGGTGGCGTCGAGTTCGTCACCCGAATACGAAAAGATTTCCCCATCGCTCGCGGCCGGTACTGCGTGTGCCGGTGCCGCGCCAAGCGGGTTCCGTTTGGTCTGGCCGTTGTCGTCAAGCGTGTGGTTGCCGTTTGGGTCGATGGTGATATCGAGGTTGACATCGGCCTTTTTGATTGCATCAGTCAGAGCAGCCTGCTCAGTCTCGAGCACCATTTCGCCGTCCTGCTTTTTAACGGAGGTGACTTTGCGCAGGAAGCCGTTCGGTGCTGCTTTGCCTGTTCCTCCGGCGACGATTGCGCCTTCTGCGATCGAGCTGTCCTCGTCGATCGTGACGCTGTCCTCGGTGACATCGTGGACGGCGAAGCCGTCTTTGCCACCGGCAATGTGCACGTTGGGCTTGAGCGTGAGTGTGGAGGGTTTCTTTCCGAGGGCGGCGAACATGACCCCGCCTACGACGAGTGCGACCACTGCCACGATCGCGATGATGATGCCTTTGCGCATGACCTTCCATTCCTCTGTGTGGACACGACGATCGCTGCTGAAAATCGCAGTTCAATAGTCAACAGTGACGGCGGCGAAGATTTCTGCGCGATACCCTTCCTCAATTCTATGCCAATTTCGAACCAAATGGCCCAGATCTCCGGATGTGAAACGTTGCCTTCCAAACCACGTGACCGCATGTAACCTGGCTCACATGACTGAGCGATTTCCTGACGCAGTTCTGACAGACCTGCCCGACGACATCCGACAGCGGATCGAAGCAGAAGCCGAAAAGTCCGGTTTCGTTCCCAACGTATTCATCAAACTGGCTCGCCGACCCGCAGAGTTCCGCGCGTTCTTCGCCTACTACGACGCGCTCATGGACAAAGACACCGGCAGCCTGACAAAAGCCGACCGCGAAATGATCGTGACAGCCACCTCGTCAGCCAACGGGTGCCTGTACTGCGTCGTCGCCCACGGGGCGCTGCTGCGCCTGTTCAAGAAAAGCCCGGACATTGCAGACAAAGTGGCCGTCAACTACAAGCATGCCGACCTTGAACCCCGCGAAGAGGCCATGCTCGACTTCGCCATGAAAGTCTGTACCGACCCCGCAGACATCAGTGAAGACGACTTCACCCGTCTGGCCGAGCACGGCTTCGATGACGAAGACGTGTGGGACATCACCGCCATCACCGGGTTCTTCGGCCTGTCCAACCGCATGGCCACAGTGTCGGGAATGCGGCCAAACCCCGAGTTCTACACGCTCGGCCGGGTGCCGAAAGACGTCTACCAGCAGCTCAACAGCTGACCGAAGCGCACGAGGTGGGGCTCACCTAGCAAGGTGAGCCCCACCTCGTGCGTCTGCTGCGGATTCTGAGACACCTCTTGTCTGCCCGCGGGCAGGTGCGTAGTTTAGGGGAAGGACACCGATGTCCTGCAGCACTGCACCTGAGATCTCAAAGGAGAGAATCATGACGGTCTACGCAGCACCCAATACACCTGACAGCAAGGTGACCTTCAAATCCCGCTACGACAACTGGATCGGCGGGCAGTGGACGCCGCCGAAGGCCGGTCGCTACTTCGAAAACCCCTCCCCGGTCACCGGCAAAGTCTTCTGCGAAGTCGCGCAGTCAGACGCTGACGATGTCGAAGCAGCACTCGACGCGGCACACAAGGCCGCACCCGCGTGGGGCAAAACAAGCCCTGCTGAACGTGCGCTCATCCTCCACCGGATTGCCGACCGGATGGAAGAGAACCTCGAAATGCTCGCCGTTGCTGAAACATGGGACAACGGCAAAGCGATCCGCGAACCGCTGACGGCTGACATTCCTCTGGCCATCGACCACTTCCGCTATTTTGCCGGCGCAATCCGCGCCCAGGAAGGCCGCCTGTCGCAGATTGACGACAACACCGTCGCCTATCACTTCAACGAACCGCTCGGCGTGGTCGGCCAGATCATTCCGTGGAACTTCCCGCTGCTCATGGCGGTGTGGAAGCTTGCGCCTGCGCTCGCAGCCGGCAACGCAGTGGTTCTCAAACCAGCCGAGCAGACACCCGCCTCGATCATGGTGCTCATTGAGCTGATAGGGGACCTGCTGCCCGACGGCGTGGTCAACATCGTCAACGGCTTCGGCGTCGAAGCGGGTAAGCCGCTGGCCTCGAACAAGCGCATCGCGAAGATCGCGTTCACCGGTGAAACGACCACCGGCCGGCTCATCATGCAGTACGCATCGCAGAACCTCATCCCGGTCACCCTGGAACTGGGCGGCAAGAGCCCCAATGTGTTCTTCGAAGACGTCATGGCAGCTGATGACACGTTCCGGCAGAAAGCGGCCGAGGGCTTCGCGATGTTCAGCCTCAACCAGGGTGAAGTCTGCACCTGCCCGTCCCGCGCATTCGTGCAGGAGAGCATCTTCGACGACTTCGTCGAGCTCGGCCTTGAGCGCGTTCGCAACACCAAGCAGGGCAACCCGCTGGACACGGATACGCAGATCGGCGCCCAGGCTTCGAACGATCAGCTTGAGAAGATCAAGTCGTACCTGCAGATCGGCAAGGACGAAGGTGCCGAAGTGCTCATCGGCGGTGAGCAGAACCACCTCGACGGTGACCTCGCCGACGGCTTCTACGTCCAGCCGACGGTCTTCAAGGGCGACAACAGCATGCGGATCTTCCAGGAGGAGATCTTCGGCCCCGTCCTCGCTCTGACATCGTTCACCGACTACGACTCTGTCATCAAGGAAGCGAACAACACGCTCTACGGCCTGGGCGCTGGTGTGTGGTCGCGCAACGGCGGCATCGCGTACCGTGCGGGTCGTGACATTCAGGCCGGCCGCGTGTGGGTGAACAACTACCACAACTACCCGGCGCACGCTGCGTTCGGCGGCTACAAGTCGTCCGGCATCGGCCGTGAGAACCACCTCATGATGCTCGACCACTACCAGCAGACCAAGAACCTGCTGGTCAGCTACGACGAAAACCCCATGGGATTCTTCTGACAATGGCTGACGACATCACCGGAGACCAGGACGGCGCCACAGTGACCGCGCAAGTCGAAGCGCGGCCTGAGATCGATGGTGAACAGCGCTCGCGCGTGGGGCTGAGCCCGGCGGCGGTGGAGCTGCTGCAGAAGCTGATACAGCAGCACGGCCAGCTGATGTTCCACCAGTCAGGCGGCTGCTGTGACGGGTCTGCTCCCATGTGCTATCCGGAAGGTGAGTTCCTCACCGGAGATTCGGACGTGCTTCTGGGCACGTTCACTCTGCCCGACGTGTCCGCAGAGTCTGCGGAGATCGGCTTCTGGATGTCTAAGGAGCAGTTCGAGTACTGGAAGCACACCTACCTGCTGGTTGATGCAGTGCCCGGCAGGGGCGGTGGCTTCAGCATCGAAAGCCCCACGGGGCTGCGGTTCCTCATCAGGTCGCGGCTTCTGGACTGACCCCAAAGCACGAGGTGGGGCTCACCTGGAAAGGTGAGCCCCAC
>NZ_KV786118.1:0-24718 GCF_001806835.1 Brevibacterium sp. HMSC24B04
CCGGCACCTCGGCCCCTTTTCTGCACCCACACACGCTTTAGCAACAAAAACACCTGTTAGCAGTACTGCTTTTCGGGAGTTTCTGTTGCTAACGGGAGTTTCCTAACGGCTAAAGCGTGGATTCTGGCTAACGGGTGTCCCCTTGCGACTAACGGGTGGATTCGTGCCTAAAGCGCTGATCCCGGCTAACGGGTGTGTCGAAACGGGGCCTGGTGGCTCAGTCGCCACCTGCTCGCCAGATCCCCTGCCGAGGTGCCGGCCCGGTTTGGTCAGTACAGTTCGGTCCAGACGGAGCGCAGCTTTTCGACGGAAATCTGGCCGGGTGCGGTCGATTCCTCACCCAGTGGGGCGAAAGTGGCAGCCGAACCGAAGTCCCCGCCGAACACGCGGGTGGACCTGCCCAGGGGACCCATCGAGATGGCGATGACCGGCACCTCGGCCACTTCGACAGCAGACGCGCATGCCTCGAGAAGCCGCGAAACATCGCTCGGCTCCTTCGGCATGATGGCGATCTTCGCAGCGTCCGCTCCCATGAGGAGCATGTCGCGGATCTTCGCCAGCAGGATTCTGGTGTCCGGGGTGCGATCGAAGTCGTGGTGGGAAGCGACAACGGGAACGTCGAGCTCTCCCGCCTGCTTGCACAGCTGGGCTGCCGGTTCGCGATCAACTTCGACATCAACTGCAATGCGCGGCTGCGTGCCCAGGGGCGGGGTCAACTGGGTACGGCGCATGAGACCGGAGATGACCTTCGCGTAGGCGGCGTCGTCAAGATCAGCCTGCCCACCCTCGGCTGCGGTCCGCACCGTAATCAGCACGGGAAGCAGCCGGTGGTCCTGAATGGCCAGCTGGGCCTCCTCAAGCGCCTGAGCAGCCGACCCATCAGCATCGAGCAGATCAACACTGTCCGCCAGCGCGTCAACACGCCATTCCATGGCATCTGCACCAGCTTTTCGGGCGCGCGCCGCCCAGTCCCCCACACTGCGAATTTCCTCGAGGGTGCGCGGCGCAAACGGCACGATGATCTTCGGCCGTTTGATGTTCTGCGGGGTGCGGGCGATGAACGGAAGGCTGAGCATGCCCCCAGCTTAGGCAATCATCCGAACAGAGTCTCGCCGATGTATCCGCCCTCAGATGCTCCGGGTGGAATCGCCCACACGGTCGAACCGATCGGGAACGTCCACACGTTGAGAAGGTCGGCCTCTGCCAGGCGCTGCTGGATCGGCTTGTACTGCCGTTCGATGTCCGCCTGGAAGCTGGCGAACATAAGCCCCGCATCGTTGATCTGACGCACTCCCTCAACATCGTCGCGGATGGGCCCCTTGCTGAGCGACTGGTAAGAGTAGACGCGGCGGAAGATCTGCTCTGCGGGCTTTTTGTCGTTGCGCGAACGCGCCACGTGGCTGGCCGGCGAGATCTTCTTGAACCCATCGCTGCCAACGGCTTCGAGATCCGGGATGTCGCGTTCGTGTTCACCCGTGAGCGGGGAGCCGTCTTTCATGCGCCGACCCACGGAGAAGTCGCGGGCCGGTTCATCTGCCAAGTCCCAGCTTTCGAGGTCCATCGCGATGTCGCGCAGGACGAGGGTTGTACCGCCGGCCATCCAGTCGGGATGTGCCGAGCCGAGGTCAGCTGGCGCTGTTCCGCGCGGCGATTCGGCTTTTTTCCGTCCCGAGGTGCCGGGCCTTGCGGGTGCGTTGGGGTCACCCCACACGAGAGCGGCGAAGTCATCGGTGTCGATTTCAGGATTGACGGTTCCGTCGACCTGACCGAACGGGTTGCGGACCGTGGTGCCCTTCGGGTCGGTGCCATAGGCACGGCGGAATGACTCCTTGGCCCAGGCGATCTCTGAGAACGCGCGCGAGTCCTTCATGAGCATGCGCGATGCGTGGGCCAGGGTCAGCGGGTCGTCCGAGCAGATCTGCATGAGCAGGTCGCCGCCGCACAGTTCGGGGCGCAGACGGTCAATCGGGTAGTCCGGCAGCGGTTTCAGCCATGCCGGCACCTTGTCAGCGCCGGCGAGTTCAACGACTTTCCGACCGAAGCCGAACGTCACTGTCAACGATGCCGGCTGGGCGGCCATTTCAGGTTCTGTGTCCGCAAGCGGCGCCTTGCCCTGCGTGAGTGCTGCGGCGGCATCGCTGAGGATCCGCAGCCACCGGCGCATGGCCGCCGCGTCAACGTGCTCTTTCAGTTCGACGGCGAGGAAGACGGCGTGCGCCTGCGGTGGTGTTTCCACTCCGGCTTGGTGGACCCCGTAGAACGGAACGGTCTGCTTGCCGGAAAAGCCTGCGCTGTCTTCGCCGCCGCGGGCGGCGGCACCCATGACGCCATAGGTGCCGCCAATGCCCGCTGCGAGTCCAGCACCGGCCCCGATGCCCGAAGCACCAAGGAGTCTGCGTCTGGAGATCTCAGTCATCTTTACTTCTTGTCGTCGCCGTGGTCCATGGGCTCACCGTGGTCGTTTTCGCCCGGTGCGTACTCTTCCTTAGCACCGGTGAATTCACGGGCCGGAGCAGTCAGGTCGAAGTCTCCCGCCGATGTCTTGACGGTGATCTTGATGTCTTCACCGGGCTCGATGTCCTTCTTGAGGTCCATGAGCATGATGTGCTCGCCGCCGGGCTTGAGTTCGAGCGTGTCGCCGGCAGCGAGTTCAAAGCCGCCTTCCTTTTCCTTCATGCTCATGCCGCCCTTGCCATCGCCGGTGGTTTCGTGCAGTTCCACTTTTCCTGCGACGTCGGATTCGGCACCGGTGATGGTGATGGTCTCTTCGCCTTCGTTTTCGATCGTTGCGAAGACACCGGTCATGCCCTTGTCCTGAGTGGCCGCCTTTGCCCACGGTTCGTCGACCTTGAGTGTGTCAGCGGCGGCTGTTGCCGTACCGCCTCCACCACAGCCTGCCAGGGCCAGGGTTGCAGCGGCAAGAGCGGCCATAAGGGTCTTGCGGAGTTTCATGGTTGTCCTTTCGCACCCGCTCACGGGTGCACAACAGGGGGCTTAAGCCCCGGGGATGCGGCACGGGGCCGCAGAAGATGGTGGGTGTGCCCGCCCGCAGTCTTTTCCTGCGCGGCCGGGTGTGGGCTTTCTCCAGAAAGCCCCGTGTGTGTCAGACAGCAGCGGGAGGGCCGCGCTGCGATACCGAGCTGAAGAATTGCGAGGTGCCGGCACTGCGGGTGCGGAACACACCGGGGCGCTGAACGCGGCGAACCCGCGGCAACGCACCGGCCAGAAAGACGAAGACGAGCGGGCCCACGATTTCTGTGAGCACCGCCTCGAGCGCCCGTTCCCCGAAGAGCACGTAGCCGGCCGTGAAAACAACGGCTGCCGCGTGGGCCGCGAGCATGAGCGGACCGGAATAGTCCGCGTGATTCACGGCGGAGGGGGTGGCGGTTCCTGCGCTCGGGGACACGAGCCCCATGCAGAGCGCGTGGACGGACGTTTCCAGCAAAGACCCTGAACCGCGCGGAGTGGGTGCGGCGGTCGAGGCGAAGGTCATGAAGACGTGCAGAAGCCATTGCCCGGCCGCGGCCACTGCCACGACAGAGGTGATGCGAAGGCGAAGTGCCGACAGGATGATTCCCAGCCAGGACGCGACAAGAAAAGCGAAGATGCTCGCCGCGATGGAGGCCGCACCGCCTGCCCCCGTGTGGAATACCAGACCGATGAACACCGAAAAGAATGCCGCGGCACAACCGCGGAGCATGCGGGCACGCCGCATGCGGTGTTTCTGTTCGGCAGTCATGCCGGCATTCTATCGAGCGGCAGAATGCCCGCTGTCCGCGGCTATGAGAAGATTTAGGCGTAACGTTTCAATAACAACGGAGAACCAGTAAAACCCCTGGTCAGAGGGGGTGTTTCAGCTTTTGCTCAGAAAGCCAGCCGTATCTGACCCGCCCCTTGAGTCCGCCTGAGAAGGCTCTGTGTTTAAAGTGGAATACCGGTGTTGCCCCGTTTTTTCGGCCGCCGGCAGCAATTCCCGCGCCACCCGGCGCGGATGTGCACCCTCAAACGGAAGGTGGCCACGCAGTGGCATTAGTCCGTGCATCGCACGTCTACAAAGTCTTTGGCCAAAACGAAAAAGAAGTGATTCGCCGCATTGAAAACGGCGAAGACCGCGATGACCTGCGCGAATTGGGAACCGCAGCCGTCATCGATGCGAGCTTCGAAGTCGAACGCGGTGAGATCTTTGTCGTCATGGGCCTTTCCGGGTCTGGCAAATCGACCCTCATCCGCACCCTCAACGGACTGTGGAGCACAAGCGCCGGCTCCGTTGAGATTGCAGGCAAAGACATTTCGAAGATGAACGCCACCGAACTGCGCGCGGTTCGCCGCGACCACATTTCGATGGTCTTCCAGCACTTCGCCCTCATGCCGCACCACACGGTGCGCGAAAACGCGGCCTACTCACTCGAGCTGCAGGGAATGGACAAGGCGGAGCGTCTGAAGAAGGCAGACGAATGGCTTGAGATCGTCGGCCTGAAGGGCTGGGAAGACAAGTACCCGTCCGAACTGTCCGGTGGTATGCAGCAGCGCGTCGGCCTGGCCCGCGCCCTTGCCGCGGAGACCGACATCCTGCTGATGGACGAAGCGTTCTCGGCTCTCGACCCGCTCATCCGTCGCGAAATGCAGCAGCAGCTGGCCGAACTCCAGCACACACTGAAGAAGACGATCATCTTCATCACCCACGACCTCAATGAGGCCATGTACCTGGGCGACCGGATCGCCGTTATGCGCAACGGTCGGATCGCCCAGATCGGCACGGCCGAAGACATTCTGACCAACCCGGCTGACGACTACGTCGCGTCGTTCATTCAGGACGTCGACCGTTCCCGCGTCTACACCGCGCAGTCAGTCATGCGCCCGCCCACGAACGTCGTCCACAACACCGTGGGACCGAACGTGGCAATCAGGGAAATGCAGAACACCCAGGAGTCCGCTGTTCTCGTCACCGACCGCAGCGGCAAGCTGCTGGGGCTCGTCACAGACGAAGACGCAGTGGCAGCGGCCAAACGCGGCGAGCGCACCCTGGACAACATCATCTACACCAAAAACATCCTCACGTGTCCGCCGGATGCGCAGATCGCGGACCTCTTCGCGCCGTCGGCTGAAGCCCCGGTGCCGCTGTGCGTCATCGACGAGGCAGGAAAGCTCCTGGGCGTTGTGCCTCGGGTCAAACTGCTGCAGGCCATGGGCACCGAGTCCACTGCCACCGGCGAACTTCCCGCGGTATCGACGGTCCCGGACCCGCAGCTGCAGCAGGAACCCGAACAGGAACTGCAGCCGGAGCCGAACGATGGCGATGCCCCTGACACCGCAACTGGAAAGGAAGCGTGAGCATGAACCCGCTTGAACCTCACCTGCCTCTGGGCGAATGGGTCGACACGTTCCTCATCTGGTTCCAGGCTCATTTCGACTGGCTGCTTTCAGCGGTCACCACGGTGCTGTCGAGCATGTACTCGGGACTGAACTGGGTCCTGGCAACACCGCACCCGTTCATCATGATCCTGATCTTCGCGGCGATCGCCTGGGCTGCTGCCACATGGCGGCTGGGCCTTGTCACCGCTGTGGGCTTCTACCTCATCCTGGCTCTGGGCCAGTGGGAGAACGCCATGAGCACGTTCGCGCTCGTGCTGGTGTCGGTGATCTTCGCTCTCGTCATTTCGCTGCCGATCGGTGTGTGGGCTGCAAAGTCCCGGATCGTGTCGACCATTGTGCGGCCGATCCTCGACTTCATGCAGTCGATGCCCGCCCTGGCCTACCTGGTTCCGGCAATCGTCATGTTCTCCGTCGGCCAGGTTCCAGGCGCGATCGCGACGATCATCTTCGCCCTGCCGCCCGGCGTGCGATTCACGGAGCTGGCCATCCGCCAGGTTGACGGTGAAGTCGTCGAAGCCGCTCAGGCCTTCGGCGCAACACCCAGCCACATTCTGTTCAAGGTGCAGCTGCCCCTGGCGCTCAAGACAATCATGGCCGGTGTCAACCAGGTCATCATGCTGGCCCTGTCGATGGTTGTTCTGGCCGGTATGGCCGGCGCTGAGGGCCTCGGCGGCGCTGTCATCGGCGCTATTTCGCAGCTGAACGTAGCCCTGGGCGTCGACGCCGGTGTTGCAGTCGTTGTCCTGGCCATCTTCCTTGACCGCGTGACGGCCGCACTGGGCAGCCGAAACAGCGATCACACCACAGTTTGACCCAGACCGACCAATGACCGATGCGAACTAAGGAGAGAAACATGAAGTTTCCGAGAATTGCCAAGATGGGAGCAGCACTTGCTGCTTCCGCACTCGTTCTGACCGGCTGCGGCGGAGGCGCTGAAAGCGGCGGAGACACCGCTGGCGGCGACCAGAACTGGGCTGAATGCACCCCCGGTTCCGAGGCCAAGGACATTTCCGGTGAAGAAGCCGACGACAACAAGGAAATCACGATCGGTGCCTTCAACGGCTGGGACGAGTCCTTCGCCGTTTCGAACCTGCTGAAGAACAAGCTTGAGGACGACGGCTACACCGTTGAAATCAAGGCGTTCGACGCTGGCCCGGGCTACACCGCAGTTGCCAACGGCGACGTTGACTTCCTCGTCGACGGCTGGCTGCCGCTGACCCACGCCGACTACATCGAGAAGTTCGGCGACAAGCTCGAAGCTCAGGGCTGCTGGTACAACAACGCCAAGCTCACGATCGCCGTGAACGAAGACTCGAAGGCCAAGACAATCGAGGACCTCAAGTCGATGAGCGGCGACTACGGCAACACCATCTACGGAATTGAGCCCGGCGCTGGTCTTTCCAAGGCCGCCAAGCAGGCTGTCGAAGACTACGAGCTGTCCGACATGGACCTCAAGCTCAGCTCGACCCCGGCAATGCTGGCTCAGCTGAAGAAGTCGACTGAAGCAGACAAGGACGTCGCCGTCACCCTGTGGCGTCCGCACTGGGCATACGACGCCTTCCCCGTCCGCGACCTTGAAGACCCCAAGGGCGTCATGGGCAAGGCTGAGGTCATCTACTCGTTCTCCTCGGAAGGCTTCGGCGAACAGAACCCGAAGGTTGCTCAGCTGCTGAAGAACCTCGTTCTGGACGACGAGCACCTGTCCAGCCTTGAAAACGTCATGTTCTCCGAAGAAAACTACGGCGGCGAGGAACAGGACAAGGCTGCCCGTGAATGGATGGACGACAACAAGGACTGGGTCGAACAGTGGGAGAAGGGTGAGCTCAAGGGCGAACCCAACCCGGACGCCTGATCGAATGCGTCTGATTCAGCCGGCAGGCTGAACTTCGACTGAAAACTGAAGGGGCCGCGGATTGATCCGCGGCCCCTCTGCTGTGCGTAGGCAGAAACTACATCTTCAGCCAAATGTCCTCGGCAGGCTTTTCGACAGCACCCAGCTGGAAGGCGTCGTGCATCCAGGCGGGGCGATCCCCCGTTGAGGGCAGAACAACAGCCGATTCAACGAACACGACGCTGAACTGGTGCGCCAGAGCGGCAGCAGCGGTAGCCCAGACGGCACCTCGGCCTTCTGCGTCAGGTGCCGAATCGGCACCTGCCACAATCAGACGCTCGATACCCATGTCCTGCAGGCCCAGGGCGAGGTCGTCATAGGACTCAAAAGCGTCCGGGGTGGGTGAGGCCAGGATGAGGTCGTCCGCCGTCGGTTCTGCTGCGACCGGGGCGGCACCTTCCACCGGTTCCGCGAACGCGGATTCTTCGGCCGGGGCGGTCACGTAGGCAATGACGCCATCAGCCATGCGGGCTTTGCCCAGAAGCTGGATCAGCGGTTCAGTGGGAACTGCGGATTCATGCGTGTTGATGAGCATAAGAGCATCCATGCCCCCATTTTGACACGCTCCCAAAACGCCGCTCTCGGAAGCTCAGCCCTTGCGGATCGCCTCGAGCCCATCTGCGAAGGCCCAGCTCAGCAAAGCCGTGTCCGCCGCAAGCGACACCATGCGAAAGCCCATATCGGACCAGCGGCGCGCCAGTTCGATGGTTGGCGCAAAGATGCCGGGCACCTTGCTGTGTGCAGCGCAGGCTTCCAGTACTCGCTCAAGAGCGCGTTCCACCGCCGGGGCGGTGAAATCACCCGGCACACCCAGGTTGGTCGACAGGTCGAGCGGGCCGACGAACGGCACGTCGACACCGGGCAGCGCGGCAATCGCGTCGGCCTCTTCTACGGCGCTAGGAGTTTCGATCTGCGGAAGGAAGAACGTCCGGGCGTCTGCTGCGCGCTGTGCAGCTTCTGCCGGTCCGCCGACGTACTGATCTCCGGCAATGCCGAATGCCGAACCGCGCACACCCAGCGGCGGGTACTTGATCCACGAAGCGATTCGCTTGGCATCCGCGGCCGATTCAACCCACGGAACCATAATCGCGTCAGCCCCCGCGTCAAGCGCTGTCGACACCAGGTGCTGCTGCGGCCCCGGCACGCGCACCACGGCTGTGATGCCCGCCTGTCGGGCCACTGCGATCGGCGCGCGTGCGGAATCCAGACCGAAACCGGAGTGCTCTAGGTCAAACAGCACCCAATCGGCCCCCGCCTGCTTCAGCAGGGTCGGCAGGCCGGGACTGAAGAATTCGATGACGAAAGTCCCGAACACGGGCCTGGTCCGCGCCGTCGTCAGCAGCTGGTTTTCCTGTACTGCGCCTTCTGTGTCACTCACGGACATCTCCTTTGACTGTCCCGCTATTGGAATCTTCTGCGGCTGAATCTGCGCCGGCGCCCTCGCTGTGCGCAGCTTGGCTTTCAGGACCCGAGGGGTCCGCACCGCCCACGTCCAGCGATCCGCGAGCATCCTCCGCAGAGCCGTGCGGCGCCTCGTGAGAATCAGTGTCACCTGCCCCCGGCTCGGCAGACTCCGCCAGAGCTGTCGCTTCGCGGGCTTCAGCACGCGACACGGCGTCGGCGAGCTCATCGCGGTACAGCTGCGCGCGACGCAGATGGCGGGTGCGGTAGCCAGCCCGACCCACCATGTGCGCACCGACCGGGGCGGTGGCCATCTGGAAGCCCGCAATGAGCAGGCACGTGGTGATCAGACCGAAGCTCGGCTGGGTGACAGCGACGACGAGAAGAACGGAGATGAGCCCGAACACCTGCGGTTTCGACCCAGAGTGCAGGCGCGACAACAGGTCGGGAAAGCGCATGAGCCCGGCCGCCGCGGCAATGGACAGAACGCCGGACAGCAGGATGAAAACGCTCAGGATGATCGAAACGACGAGGCTCATGGGCCGACCCCCTTCGCTGGGTCGGTGTCTGCCGGGCTTACGGCCGAGGTGCCGCCGGCTGAGGGTGCGGATCCCGAGGTGCCGTCGGCTGAGGCGGGCTGGTTCGGGTTGGTCTGGTCGGGGTCGGCGGGTGGTGCCGGCGGCGGCGTGTTCTCGGAGCGTGCCACATAGCGTGACACCGCGACCGAGCCGACGAAGCCGAAGAACGCCATCGCCAGCAGGATGAACTGCAGGTCAGTTCGGCCAGTCACAGCCATGAACACTGCAAACGAGCACATCATGGTCGACAGCAGAACATCAGTGGCGATCATGCGGTCAAGGATCGCCGGTCCACGGACAATCCGCACAATGGCGACCGCAGCGGCAACCGAGAACAGCACAAAAGCCACGGGCAAGACGATTGCTGCGACGCGCGGGTCGAACTCCATCAGGCACCGTCCCCTCTGGTGGTGTCAGCGCCGGCTGGTTTCACGCCGGGCTTGCCCTCGCCGCTGGTCTTGGCGTCCGATTTCGCTTTGACGTCCTTCACGGTGCGCCCACCCAGAACGGGCTTCTGCCCTTGGGCGATGCGGGACTCGTTGAGCACGTGGATGTCGTGGAGCGAACCCATCGCCTTGATGACATACACCTCGATTTCCAGGGCCAGTTCGCGGGCGCTTTCGATCTGTTCGTCGGTGTTGCAGTCGAGCACGTGGAGGAAGATCACACCGCGAGCGCGGTCGACCTCCGTCACGAAGGTGCCGGGGATCAGCCCCGCGGTCTGCGCAATGATCGTGATCAGCAGGTCGGACCTGGTGTGCAGGTCGACAGCGATAACGCTGCCGGGATTGGTTTTGCGCGGCCGCAGTGCAACGGCGGCAACCTGCAGGGCACCGCGCGCCAGCTGCCAGGCAAACCACGCCAGATACACCGCGAAGTACCACGGGTTGATGCGGCCGGACAGTTCGATCGGCGGCAGGTAGAACAGACGCGTGACAATGACGGCGACGATGATGCCGGTGACGATGTGCACGACCGACCAGCCGTCCCACAGCATGATCCACAGGATCACGAGTCCGGTGGTCAGCAGCAGCTGTCGCACAAGCGCCCACCGCAGGGCTTTCCTATCGGCAGTCCGTGCGGCTGCGCTCTTGGACTTCTGGGATTCGGGTTTCTGGTTCGTCACTGCTCACCTCCCGCGGCATCTGCCCCTGCCTGCTGTTCGGAGGCTTCGGAAATGTCGTCGGCGTAGCCCGGCGGAACGGACTTTCCGTCCGGTCCCGGTGTGCCGTTCTGGCCGACTTCGAAAACCGCTGACACGTAGATTCGCGGGTCGATGAGGTTGACGGCGGCGTTTTCGGCAGTCCTCCACAGTGGGCCGGCGAAGACCGTCAGTGCTATCGACACCGCGAGCATGAGGACTGCCGGACGGGCCATAGCCCCGGGAAGCTTCTGCCGGGCGGGTTCTTCCGCACCGATGGCCCGGGCACCCTTGACGGCCTTGATCTGCTTAATCAGCCGTTCGGTTTCCGGCAGCCTTTCCGGGGCCTCTACCGGCGAGCGCCAGAACACCTGGTTCCACGTGCGGCCGATGACGTAGAGGGTCAGCAGGCTGGTGAGCGCGCCGATGGCCACGAGTGTGATGGTCAGCCAGTCTGCGTCGAGAACACCCGCGAAGAACAGGGCGACCTTGCCGATGAACCCTGACAGCGGCGGAATGCCGCCGAGGTTGAGCGCGGGTATCAGGAAGATCCAGGACAGGGCCGGTGAGAGGGTCATGAGGCCGCCGAGCGCGCTGATCTTAGTGGTTCCCGTGCGCTGTTCGATGAGTCCGACCGCCAGGAACAGCGTGGTCTGCACGACGATGTGGTGAACCGTGTAGTACAGCGCGGCGGCCAGGCCCAGTTCGGTGCCCAGGGCAACACCGAACAGCAGGTATCCGATGTGGGATACGAGTGTGAACGACAGCATTCGCTTGAGGTCGGTTTGGGCGACAGCTCCGAGGATGCCGACTATGAGCGTCAGCCCGGCCACTATGAGCAGCGGTGTGCGCAGCGACTGGCCGAAGAACAGAAGCGTTTCGGTGCGGATGATGGCGTAGATGCCGACTTTCGTCAGCAGGCCCGCGAATACCGCGGTAACGGGGGCCGGGGCGGTCGGGTAGGAGTCGGGCAGCCAGAACGACAGTGGGAAGACCGCGGCTTTGATGCCGAAGCCCAACAGCAGCGCAATGTGGAGGAACAGCTGGACGTCCTCGGGCAGCATGCTGAGTTTGACCGCGAGGTCTGCCATGTTGACGGTTCCGGTGGCCGCGTAGATGAACGCGATAGACCCCAAGAAGATGAGCGAGCTCAGCAGTGACACGACGATGTAGGTGGCGCCGACGCGCACTCGCTCTGGGGTCACGCCGATTGTGATGAGCACGAACGATGCCACCAGCAGCATTTCGAAGCCCACGTAGAGGTTGAAGAGGTCACCCGCGATGAATGAACCGGCAACACCGGCGCACAGGATGAGGTAGGCGGGGTTGAACACCGAAACGGGCGACTGTTGGGAGTCGTCGGTCATCTCCTGCCCGACGGCGTAGATGAACACGCTCAGGGTCACGAGCATCGAGACCACCAGCATGAGCGCTGACAGTCGGTCGACCACGAGTGCAATGCCGAAGGGCAGTTCCCACCCGCCGACGGCGACCACCTGGATGCCCTGCGCATCGGTGGCCCACAGGAGCGCACCGCTGATGCAGAGCACGAGCACCAGCGTGATGACCGTGACCAGGTTCTGCAGGCGCACGCGCATACCCGCGAGCAGGTTGATGCCCGCTCCCAGCAGCGGCAGCACCACCGGCAGCGGAACAAGGGCTGCGAGTGTCATGAGTCTCCTCCCTTGTCCTGCTGGTCTGCCGAGGTGCCGCTCGGCTGTTCGTGTTCTGTCGGCTGGGATTCTGGATCCCCGTCGAGGTCTGCCAGTTTGCGGGCCCCGGTGACGGGGAATTCGGCGTCACCGCCGAATTCGGTGTCGTCTTGGTCTTCGGAAACGTCGCCTTCATCGCCCATTGCTGCGCGCGACTTCAGGCCGATGCGGATGTCTTCGAGGTCATCGTCGAGGTTTTCACGCCGCATGAGTCGCCAGGATCGGTAGATCATCGCGAGCATGAACGCGGTCACGCCGAAGGTGATGACGATGGCGGTGAGAGTCAGCGCGTGCGGCAGAGGGTCGGACATGCCTGCGGTGGACAGGTTTTCCTCGCTCGTCAGGGGCGCCCGCCCCGGTTTTCCGGAGGTGAGCACCAGCAGGAGGTTGACGGCGTTGCCGAAGAGCACGATGCCCAGCAGCACGCGGGTCAGTGAGCGCGACAGCATGAGGTACACGCCGCCGGCGAACATGACGCCCATGGCCAGGGCCATGACGAGAGGTGTTGTCACAGTGAATCACCCCTGTGCTGGCCGGCACCGTCCAGTCGGTCGATGCGGCCCATGATGGCGTGCATGCGCGATGTGTCGAAGTCTTCGTCGACATCTGACAGCGCCTGGGTCAGTCGGTCTTCGTCTTCTTCCTGGTGCCGGTCGACCTGCGCACCGAGCGTGCGGAGGATGTCGAGCATGAGTCCCAGGACGATCAGGTAGACGCCGATGTCGAACAGGGTCGACGTGCCGAATGCGATGTCGCCCAGGGGGCCCAGCGGGATTTCCACGAACACGCTGGACAGCACGGCGTCTCCCCACAGCAGTCCGCCCACGGCGGTGAGTGCCGCCATCGTCATGCCCAATCCCAGCAGGAGGCCGGCGTTGATGGGTGCGGCTTCGGCGAGTTCCCATCGGCCGCCGGCCAGGTAGCGCATGATGAAGGCGAGTCCGGCCACGAGCCCCGCGGCGAACCCGCCGCCGGGCAGGTTGTGGCCGGCGAAAAGCAGGTAGACGGAGAACACCATGACGGGGTGGAACAGCAGGCGGACGGTGACTTCGAGGATGATCGACCGGTTGCGCGGATTGAGGGTCCTGCCGGCCAGCAGCCACGCGCCTCGATGGGCGACCTCGTCTGCGGCTTCCGGAGCGTTTCGATAGTTCTGCGGGTAGCGCGACACGTCCGCACCCTCGCTGGACACGGCGTCGTAAACCGGGTTGAAGCGCCACAGGATGCCGCGCTTGCGCCCCAGGTCGCTGTCTGTGCTTGACTGCATGCGCTGCAGCGAGGTGCCCCTGTTGTTGATGAAGATGAGGCTCGCAATGCCGGTGGCGGCCACGACCACCACGGCGAGCTCGCCCAGAGTGTCCCAGGCTCGAATGTCGACAAGTGTCACGTTGACGATGTTCCTGCCGTGACCGCCGAACCATGCGAGAGCACCCCAGTCAGTCGAGATCGGCCGTTCTGAGCGAGCGGCCATGGCCACGATCGTGCCGATCGACATAACAGCGCCGAAGGCCACTGCCAGGCCGATGCGCGCCGTCTGCTTGAAGGGTCGTTTGCGTTTGCCGCTGGTCAGATTGCTGGGCAGTCGGCGCAGCACGAGGATGAACACGACGAGCGTGATGGTTTCGACAAGGCCTTGGGTCAGGGCGAGGTCGGGTGCACCCTGGAAGGCGAAGAACGCCACCATGGCGTAGCCGGATATGCTCACGACAACGACCGCGGCGAAGCGCTTCTTCATCATGAGCACGCCGATGGTTGCGGCGATGAGCGTGGCGGCAACTGCCCACTGCTGCCAGCTGTCGGCAAGCACCAGCTGATCGGGCCACGTGCGGTTGAGCGCGAGTGCGGTGATGAGGGAGCCGACGGTCACCAGCAGGATGACGGCCTGGTAGAAGGGCAGCGAACCGCGCTGCGTGCGGGCGGTGACGAAAGCGGCAGTGCGTTCAAGCCCCTGAATTGCACGACGGTAGCCCTCGTTGAAGTCGAGTTCGGGAACGTACTTGTGCAGGCGAGCATCGCGCCCGGACACCCAGGCGATCAGAGCACCCAGGATGATGGTCGCGACCGACAGGCCGAGTGCTGGGTTGACGCCGTGCCACAGGCTGAGTTCGACGAGCTCTGTTTCTCCCGCAGCCGGCGGGACGAATGCCGTGTAGGTCTGCAGAAGCACCTGCAGCGCGCCGGGGAACAGGCCGAAGGAGAAGATTCCCGCGACCAGCACGACGGTGGGCAGGATGAGGATCGGATGGGTGTTGCCCGGCGCGACCGCCTCGACTCCGGACTTGGTGAAGAACGCACCCCACACGAATCGCGTCGCGTAGGCGAAAGTGAAGACCGAACCCACGAAAATGCCGATGAGCGCGATCGCCGCACCGGTCGAACCGTCATCCAGCAAAGTGCCGTAGGAGGCTTCTTTTGCCACAAAGCCCAACAGCGGGGGCACACCGGCCATAGATGCTGCGGCGATCGTGCCGACAGCGGCCAGCAGGGGGTCTTCACGGCCGAAGCCGGACAGCTTGCGCAGGTCACGGGTTCCCGCCCAGTGGTCGATGATGCCGACCACCAGGAACAGCGTCGATTTGAACAGCGCGTGGGAGACGAGCATTGCCAGGGCGGCCAGGGTGAGACTGGCAGTGCCGAAGCTGGCCATGACGGCAAGGAGTCCCAGCTGAGACACGGTGCCGTAGGCAAGAACGAGTTTGAGGTCGTACTGCTTGAGCGCCCTCCAGGCACCCAGGAGCATCGTGCTGATGCCGACCGTCAGCAGGACCGGCTGCCAACCGGGCATGGCCGAAAAGCCGGGAGCCAGGCGCAGGATCAGGTAGATGCCCGCTTTGACCATTGCCGCGGCGTGCAGGTAGGCGCTCACGGGAGTGGGTGCGGCCATCGCACCGGGAAGCCAGAAGTGGAACGGCAGAAGGGCGGATTTCGCCATCGCTCCGACCAGCAGCAGAAGAACACCCGCGATGACCATGGGGTACGTGCCGGTGTCCGGGTAGCCGACCTGCACGATCCGCGTGAGGCTCATGGTTCCGTAGCTGGCGGCCAAGAACACGATGCCCACGAGCATCGCCAGTCCGCCGAACGTGGTCACAATGAGCGCCTGGAGTGCGGAGCGGCGGGACTGCACGCGGGTGTTGAAATGGCCGATCAGCAGGTAGCTGAAGACCGTTGTGCCTTCCCAGAAGATGAAGATGACCAGCAGCTCATCGGCGATCACCAGGCCGTACATCATGCCGGCGAAGGCCATGAGGACACTGGCGAACCTGCTGAGCGACCGGTCGTCCGCTTCGAAGTAGCGCGCACTGTAGATGAAGATGAGCGCGCCGACACCCGTGACGATGAGCGACATGATCCACGACAGCGCATCCAGTTGGAAGACGACGCTCATTCCCAGTTCGGGAAGCCACGAAAGCTCTTGGCGCACAGGCGGCGAACCGGAGGTTCCGAGCACCGGCTCGGCGTTGAGGACCGTGTAGAGGAAGCCGGCGGCGGGCACTGCCGCAAGAATGAAGAACGCCCCGCGCTCGAAAATACGAAACAGCAGCGGGGCGAACAGGGCGGCGACAAAGAAACTCAGAAGAATTGTCGTCATCGCGCCCTCCGGGTGTGAAAATCAGTTGACATTTTTACATACCCGGCGGGAACGCGTGAACGTCACCCCTCCAGTTGGTGGTCAGCCAGTAGGAATCCGTCCCGGTCTACCGCGGTTCCGCCGGTGGCGTCGACGACAGCTGCGGCAAGGTCGCCGATGATGCTTCCGGCGGTGTTGCGCATGCGCCGGTGTTGACGGGAGGAATCGTCGTCATCGTCCGCGTGCCAGCGAATGGAGTAGGCCGTCTGAGGCCCGTCGGAAAAGCGCTCCACGATTGTCGGCAGGGCGGTTTCGACCATGACGCCCAGTTCAATCAGCCCTCGCCCCTCCCCCAGGTCGATGTCGAGGGAGTAGCCGTCGAGTTCTTGGTCTTCGGGAACATCGGCCGAGGTGTCGACCACCTGACCTTCCGGGATCGCCTTTTCTATCAGGGGCAGCAGGAGGTCCGAGGTGATCCAGTACTGGGAGTAGACGGTGATTTCGGGGTGGGCGTCGGGATCGGGCACAATGATCCGCTCGTGTCCGCCCGGTTCGGCATCATCGGCGATGCGCACCGCTGCGTGGAGGCGGCGGGCGAGCGCAATGAGCAAGTCGACGCCGCGCTCTTCTTCGCGCATAGGCAGGCCGGCGGGAAACAGCTTTTCGATTCCCTCGGAGTGGACGAACCATTCCGGTGGGGCTTCCGGTTCACGCTCCCTCGGCGTCGAGAGCGCGTAGGCTGCAGCGAACACGGATGGGATCTGTGCTTGTTCGGCAGCGCTCTCAGTGATTTCCAGCGGGCCTGTCAGTGTTGAATAGCGGCTGAGCTTTCGCGTGCCGCCATCAGTTGCAAGGCGCGGCAGCACGTTCGACAGGAGAACGTCGACGTCGCTGTCGAGAACAGTGTCGTCAACCAGCAGCAGGTGCTGGTTTCGCAGCGTCTCGACATCAGCGGTCTGCGACATCAGCGCGGATCCTGTGGGTTCACCTGTGCGCGGTAGAAGTTCTCAAAGGACCGCGATGCGGTGGGGCCGCGCTGGCCCATGTAGCGGTTGGCGGTTGCCGGGTCGGCTCCGTAGGGGCGCTCAGCCTGCGCTCCCATGCGGAAGAAGCACAGCTGGCCGATTTTCATGCCCGGCCACAGGGTGATGGGCAGGGTCGCGACGTTCGACAGTTCGAGGGTCACGTGCCCCGAAAACCCTGGGTCGATGAAGCCTGCGGTGGAGTGTGTGAGCAGACCCAGGCGGCCCAGGCTCGACTTGCCTTCCAGACGGGCCGCGATGTCGGTGGGCAGGGTCACGACCTCAAGGGTCGAGGCGAGCACGAATTCGCCGGGGTGCAGCACGAACGGTTCGTCGCCGTCGGTTTCAATCAGGCGGGTCAGTTCGGGCTGTTCCTGGGAAGGGTCGATGACCGAATACTTGTGGTTGTCGAAAAGCCGGAAGCTGCGGTCCAAACACACGTCGACGGATGCCGGCTGGACGAGGCTTTCATCCAGCGGGTCCAAGCGGATACGGCCTTCGGCAAGTTCGGCGCGGATTTCGCCATCAGATAGGAGACTCACGTCACCAGGCTACAACGCCCGGCCAGTCGCTCGTACACCACTAACGCTGAGGGCTTTCTTAACATCTGGCCAGAAATCGTTTACAGTTGGAAACTGACCTACACCCCGCACCGATGGTGCCTTCCCCTTTCAACCTCGTTGGGTGGGTAGGTGTCGTCGCCTTTGTTGGGTGTGTTTGCAACACAACCGAAAGGCTAACTGTGAAGACTCTTCCCAGTCTTGTTCTTGCCCCCGCAGTGGCCGCGGTTACAGGCTTTGCAGCCGTTCCCGCTTTTGCCGCTCCCGGGGATCAGGCCCCGGATACAGCTTCCGGCCAGAACTCCACTACGTCATCATCTGACTCTGAAGAAGGCGAAGTCAGCGTTTCGCTCGCACAGGACTCCATTGCCGCCGAGCAGATTGCCGACAGCAAGCAGGGTCTGAAGTTCACCGGAACAGGCTTCACCCCCGGAGACAAGGCAACTGTCACCGTCATCGGCACCGACGGAATTTCCTACACCCCGGACACCAAGCTGGCCGTTTCGCAGGCCGGTGAAGTCAAGGGCTCCTACTTCTTCTCGACCGACAAAGGCTCGAAGGTCCCCGAGGGCAGCTACCGTCTGTTCCTGACGGACCTCAAGACAAACGAAGCCACCGAACTGGCGAAGTTCAACGTCGGCGACAAGGCCGAAGACACTGCCGAAAAGCCGGCAGAAGACGAACAGCAGGCAAAGCCAGAAGGTTCTGCTAAGCCGGAAGGCGCATCGGAATCCGCTGATTCCGCATCGACCCCGGCAGAGGACAAGAGCGCAGACGCGAGCGCCAGCCCGTCGGCACAGCCGAGCGAAACCTCGACCCCGGCTCCCAGCCAGACGACCCAGTCGGCACAGCCGAGCGAAACCTCGACCCCGTCGGAGACCCCCTCGACTTCCGCATCGCCGGAACCCAGCGACAGCCCGTCCGCCACCGAAACTGCCAAGCCCGAAGACAAGGCAGGCGACAAGAAGAACGAGGCCGGCGACAAAGCCGACGACAAGGCAGCAGAAGACAAGGCAGACGAAAAGCAGGACGACGCTGACAACAAGTCCGATGAAGCTGATAAGCCGAAGGTCACTGAGGATCAGCTGCCCACCTCGACCCTGTCGTTCAGCAAGAACCGCGTTGAGGACACCGACTTCACCCTGAGCAAGGACGAGGTCGCCCAGGTCGAGGTTGGCGAAAAGGCTTCGAAGCAGCAGAAGGAAGCTGCGCAGAAGAAGTCGGAAGAGTTCGCGAAAGAGGGCAAGGGCGTGACCCTGACCCTCAAGAACGGTCTGCCCGGCGCCACCTATACGTTCAAGGTGCAACAGCCCGGCACTGCCAAGCCGTTTGAACTTCCGGCCAAGACCGACTCGGCAGGCACCGCCTCGGTGTGGATCTACGACAAGGGCACCGCTGTGACCGGCACCTACAAGGTGACGGTTGAAGGCGCAAAGGCAGTCGTGAGCGACAAGGCTGACGAGGCCGACAAGGAAACCGCCAAGCCGTCTGAGGCACCGACCGCCGGCGCGGGTTCGATCACTCCGTCCAGCACTCCGTCGAGCGAAACCACGGTGACCGCAACGGCAACCCCGTCGCCGACCACCGAAGCTGACAAGAAGGACGACGCCGCCAAGGATTCGTCTGACAAGAAGACTGAGTCCACCGCAGCCGAGTCGAACGAGAAGCTCGACTGGAATGAAGTCCGGAAGCTCGACAAGGACAAGGAATCCGGCGTCGATATTGAGGAAAACGCACAGGTTGCCGCTGCCTCGTTCACAGTCTTCAAGGCTGCGCCGGAACCGAAACCTGAACCGAAGCCTGAAACGCAGACGCCGGAACAGCAGAAGCCGACCACTCCGGCAGACAAGCCGTCCGCAACGGATGAAGGCCCCAGGCCGGCATCTGAATCTGAGGCTAGCGGCATGAACGCGCAGCCGAAAGCACCGGAAGCTGAAAACCCGGAGGCTGTAGGCGACGCTGATCAGACCGAAGACGGCGCAAAGCAGAAGCCGGAAGACAACGGCCAGGCTGCGAGCGACGCCAACGCCACGACTGACGAAGGCGATAAGACCGAAGACGCTGACCAGGCTGACGAGGCCGGCGACAAGGCTGAAGACGAAGCCGGCGACAAGGCTGAAGACAGCGACACAGCCGACGCCAAGACTGACGAAGCCGCACAGGCTGACGATTCTGAGCAGACCACAACGTCCGAACAGGTGCAGGAAGACACCTCGGGTGCCGAGCAGCGCCGCGAACTTCCCAACACCACTCCGGACGACCACTACGCACAGTCGCAGGAGAGCACCGGCTCGACCGGCTCCCAGCTGCCGCGCACCGGCGGCGACCTCACCGGTCTTGCACTCGGTGCCGGACTCGTTGTGGTTGGTGCGGCATCGATCGTCGTCACCCGACGCAAGGTCAGCGGCATCTGACACCACCGGTATCTTGAGTACATGACTGAACTTGACCTCAGCGATGTCGTGTTCTCGGGAACACCGCTGACAGACGGCCCGATCGGCACCTCGGAGCGCCTCGTCATCATGGGGCAAAGCGAGGACGTCGAGACTGCCCTTCGGGCCGTCTGCGCCAAAACTGAGGTCTGCGCTCTGGCAGGGGAAGCCACAGCGTCAGACACCCTCATTCGCTACGCCAAGCACCAGCTTCGCGCCCTGACCGGCAGCCGTGCGGCTGTCCGGCCGGGGCTTGAGCATGTGCGCTTGGCCGCTCGTTTCTTCGGCATCACCGTCGACGGGCGGCGGGCTGAGGAACTCGACCCCGCGGCTCGCGCCAGACTGCGCTTAGCGGTCACTATCGCCGCCGCACTCACGCAGAACACCCCCTGGCTGGCATTGAACCGGCCGTTTGACGGGATCCCCGCACGTGCCCGAGCAGGTATACGAGGAAGACTGCTGGACGCACTGGATCACTTCGAACTGGGGGCTGTTTTTGCGCTCGACTCGGCCGTCGATGCGGGAATCATCGGCGGCCGAACAGTCGTTCTTGAACTCGATCAGGTTGCTGACGCCGGTGATTTCGGCCAGCAGCTGCGCACTCCGCGCTCCAACCTGGCCGCAGACCTGGCCGGGGTCAACGTGTTCTCCGGTTTGGCTCGGCGCGGTTGGCTTTCAATTGGGCATTCGCAGGTGCGCGCCAAAACTGAATTGGACGGCAAGGTGTTCGTCACGATTCCCACCGGTGCGGTCCGTCTGTCCTTTGACGAATTCTCCCCGATTTTCGACGGCGAGGCTGTTTTCGAAGCCCTCGTTGTCGGCCTGCACGACAAAGACTCAAAAGTGCAGGTCACGCTTTCGCCATCCGATACCGAGGTGGGGCTGGCACTGCAGGCTGATCTGTTCGACTTCAGTGCCGAAGCAGCTGACAACTCTGAACTTCCGTGGGGTGTTCTCCACCCGGACCTGGGTGCGGACATTGCCCAGCAGAGCACTGCCGTACGCCCGGGCACCCGCCTGTGGGTCGAAGTGGACACCGAGCAGATGCGCGCCTATCCCGTAGAGGATGCTTCACCGACCGCTGTCATGAGCGCTAAGGAATGACATGCGCAAGTGGTTGAGCGCTTCTGCTGTCCTTCTGCTTCTGGCGGTTGTGAGTGTGCCGGTTTTCAATCTGACCCGCTATTCGCCGGCGACCACCGTCAGCCGCTACCTGAACGCTCTGGCTGACGGCAACGGGGCTGCTGTACGCGGACTTGTTCTGGGGCCGGACCTGCAGAACACCGACGGCATGACCGACGAGGTGATCGGCGGTGCGCAGGGTGTGCCCACGCAGATCAAAACGGACGTTGAGGAATCCGGAGACACCATGGCCAGGGTGAGGGCGGACTACGTCCTGGGGTCGAAACCACATTCGACGGTTTTCACGCTCGAACGGATTCCGCGCACGTGGGGACTGTTCAGCCAGTGGAGAATCCGCGTTGAGGACTGGCCCACGCTGTCAGTTCAAGGACCGCAGGCGCAAGCCGCAAACATCAACAGTCAGCCCATGGCCAACGGCACGAACGCCGTTCCGGTTCTCTTTCCCCTGCAGTACGGGGTCGGCTTCAACCAGAAGTACGTGAAGTCCGGCTACAAGACGGTTGACGTGGTTGAACCCGGTGAAGAGCACAGTGTCACGGTCGAGGCTGAGCCCACTCCGGCGCTGAGCGAAGAAGCCCAGGCACAGCTGCGGGCGCAGCTGAAAGACTGCACTAAGCAGAAAGTACTCATGCCCACCGGCTGTGTTTTCGGCTACGAAACAGACAACATGATCCTGGGCGATGTGCACTGGGAGCTGAAATCAGTTCCGGACGTCGAGCTTGTGCGCGACCCCAGCATGACGGTGTCGACGTCACTGGGCAGCTCCGGGGATTCCTCTAACGGTGATGACGGTGACAGCCAGAAGGCTCAGCAGGCCGGTGGTCTGCGCATGCGCCCAGCTGAGGCAACGTTCATCATCTCCGGGAACTACCGGGATTCCCGCACCGGCACGGAAACTGATTTCCGCGAAGAAGTCACGGAGCTCATCTCCGCCCGCATCATCCTCACTGAGGACGGCAAGGTGCGGGTCGAGCAGATCGAACCCTGAAATGACGAGGTGCCGCCCCGGTGAGTTGCGGAAACTCACCGGGGCGGCACCTCGTGCGTGGATGGAAACCAAGTCGTGGTTCTGCTAAAATGAGACTAATCGACCCCCTCCCAAGCCGCTCGGTGAAGCTCAAATGGGAGGGGCCTTTTCATTCTGGGGGTATCCCGTGAAACCGCCGCTGTCCTGGGACGAGCAGGTCGACCTTCTAGTCAGCCGAGGCCTCATCGTGGCTGACCAAACTGAGTGCGCCCGGGCTATTGCCGACGAGCATGGAGCCTACGGCCGCTACCTCGACAAGGACTTCTACACCGAGATCGAGGGCCGTGAACCGACCGTCATATCCTGCTTGCGCGACATCGACCGGAGCAAGGATCGTCTATCTTCGCAACCGCTGTGCGCACCACAGCCGCCTGTGGCACCACTCTGTCCTTGATGCCGGGCCAACACCGAACAATGTGCGCAACAAGGCGAAGCGAAAATTCGGCCAGTTCGAGTCTCGGTCCGTGCTTGACGTGATCGCCTCGCTCGACGATATGGCGTGCCGAACCAAAGTCGCTGACCCGCTTCTTCCTGAGCTCTTTGCGGACTACGGGCGCAATTCCGCATTATGGCAGGGGCTCGCCAAACCGCAGAGCCCGCGTGATCACACCTATGGCGAGCTCTGAGAGCCCTCTGCGGGCACAACAGAGCAGAATATAGCTAACGCACAGATCGAACCCTGAAATGACGAGGTGCCGCTTAGGTGAGTTGCGGAAACTCACCGGGGCGGCACCTCGTGCGTGGGAGTGGGGTCAGACCCCGCGGAGGTCCAAGTCGAGGCGGTCGGGGCCGCCCTCACGGATGACCAGCGGAATGCCCCAGTCCTGCTGGTACAGGTGGCAGGCCGCGTGCAGCGGGATTTCGCCGCCCGGTTCGCCATCGCAGGATGCCGCGCGGGCCGTCACGTGCAGAACACCCTCCGTGAAGCCTTCGGCCAGGGTGATGGTGCGGGTCTGGCCCTCCGCTCCCCCGGCGCCGTCGGCAATGAGCTCCGGCGGGGTCGAAGAGATCTGCAGCCACGTGGGGTCTCCCCAGCGATCGTCGAGCTTCTGGCCCTGCGGGACGGTGAAGTGCACTTCGATGTCAAGGGTGCCCGTGCCGATTTCCGTGGGCGGACGCTTGGTCTGCTTCTGCCCTTCGTTGACCTCAAGAGCTTCGGCAGGGATCGTCACGGCGGTCAGCGCGTGGTTGGCGGATTCGGCAACCAGCAGGTACGCATCGCCGTCTTCCGGGGTGACCACGAGGATGTCGGAAGGTTCGCGCAGATCCCGGGCGAGGGTCGAAACTTCGTCGCGCGTGCGGTCGTAGCGGCGAATGGCGCCGTTGTAAGTGTCGGCAATCGCAATCGAGCCATCCGGCAGTTCTGCCACGCCCAGCGGGTGCTGCAGGCGAGCTTCGGCTGACGGTCCGTCCTGGAAGCCGAAGTCGAACAGGCCGGTGCCCACATAGGTTTCGACCGTGCCGTCTGCCGGGTTGAGGCTGCGCAGTGCCGAGGTTTCCGAATCTGCCAGAAGCACCTGGCCTTCGGCTGTGAGCGCAAGGCCGGAGGTCTGGGCGTACCAGGCTTCTTCCGGCCCACCGTCGGTCAGGCCTTCGTTCATTGTGCCGGAGAACAGGCGGACGGTGTCCTTTTCCGGGTTGAACGCCCAGATGGTGTGGTTGCCGGCCATGGCGATGATGACATCGCCGGTTGCAGGAACAAACTGCACGTCCCACGGGCTGGAGAGCTTAATGCCGCGGGCCGGACCGTCGTAGCGCAGTTCGGTGCTACGACCCTCAACGGTGTTGTCAGCCGCGCCAACCATGTACTGTTCGCCGGTGCCGGCAACTGTCGTGACTTCGCCGGTGTCCAGGTTGAGGCCGCGCAGTGCGTGGTTGACGGTGTCGGCGACAACCACGTGGTAGCCGACCTTCTCAGCCAGTTCCGGGCTGAGTTCAGCCATGCCGCCGGGCTCGGAGAAGCGCGCCTGCGCGGCTTCGGTGCCTGTCGAGGCGTCAGAGGCGAGCGCTTGACCGTCGACGAAGCCGCGTTCTTTCGCGCCGTAGCGGCGCAGCTTCGTGACACCGTCCGGGGCGTATTCGACGAGGCTGTGGTGGCCGGAGTCGCCCACGAGGATGTTGCCTTCGTGGCCGGCGGTTTCCAGGCGGATGAGTTTGCCCGGGTAGAACAGTTCGCCTTCGCGCGGCTCCGGTGCCACGTAGGGGTCGTTGCCGGAACGCAGTGTGCCCTTGGCGCGGTGCTCTTCGACGAGGCCCTCAATGAGGCTGATGATGCCCTTCGAGTGGCCTTCGCCGGACATCTTCGCCACGAGATAGCCCTCGGGGTCGATGAGCGCCAGCGTGGGCCACGCCCGGGCGGTGTAGGCCTGCCATGTCACGAGGTCGGGGTCGTCGAGCACAATGTGCTCCACCTGGTAGCGCTCAACCGCCTGGTCTACGGCTTCGACGGTACGCTCGAATTCGAACTTCGGCGAGTGCACGCCGATCACCACGAGCTCGTCGTGATACTTTTCTTCGATTTCGCGCAGTTCATCCAGAACGTGCAGGCAGTTGATGCAGCAGAACGTCCAGAAGTCCAGCAGAACGATCTTGCCGCGCAGATCCTGCAGCGAAAGGTCTTTGCCGCCAGTGTTGATCCAGCGGCGCCCCACGAGTTCGGGTGCGCGCAGACGGGGTGAAGAAAGGTCAGTCATAGCGTTCATTGTTCCAAACACGGTCGTGGCTGGGTGCACTGCACCCGTCAGCTGAGACACGCCTCGCCCCAAGCGCTGAGGTCCGATCCCGCACCCGTTAGCCACGAATCCACGCTGTAGCCGCAAAGAGACTCCCCTTAGCAACAGAAACTCCCGTTAGCAGTTGTTGCTAAG
>NZ_KV786119.1:0-24910 GCF_001806835.1 Brevibacterium sp. HMSC24B04
GTTGCATTAAAGCGTGAATCTGGGTTCGACCGGCGGCGCATTTAGGCGCAAAGTTGCATTAAAGCGTGAAACTGCGTTTGAACGGCGACACTGCGCATCCACGCCGCAGCCGCCGCGCCCCTTACAGAACGACGCGGCCCTGCGGTGTGGTGAAGGTGACGGACATGATGCCCGGCTCGCCGTGCGGAGCCACCCAGTCGATGCCGATTTCCGGGATGGGCTTGTGGGCGTCGGTGCCCAGCCAGTCGCGCACGCGGTCGCGGCTTCCGGCGATCTGCAGCGATTCAATGGCAACAGCGTCGTCGCCGGTGAGTTCGCCGCTGCCGTCCAGCTTGTTCTGCGGGCGGGCTGATGGGTGCAGTTCAGCGGGGGAGACCCAGTGGATGAAGTACGGCAGCTGGCCGTCGGCGATGACGCCCTTCACGCCGATCTGCTTCCAGTGGATTTCCTCTGAGCCTTCCGGGGTGCGGTTGCCGTCGACGGCTTTGCGCTCAAGGCGATCCTCAACCTTGGCCAGGTTGTTGACGCTGACGCACCACGCCATCCAGCCGCCGCCCCTGTCAGACCGCGCCCTTGTGGCCTGCCCGAACGGGGTTGCCAGCGCTGCCGGGTGCTCGAGGGCTTCAACGACCTCGAGGTAGTGCCCGTTTGCCAGCGGGAAGATCAGGTTCCGCGTTCCGAACCGCGGGTGGATTCCGCCGTCGTAGTAGGTGATGCCGAGTTGTTCTGCCAGACGGTCAGCCGTGGCGTGCAGACCGTCCTGCTGAGCGGCGAACGAAACATGGTCCAGATTCATACTCTGAGCGTGGCACAGATCTCATTTTCACGTGACTTAGGTATGCCTAACTTTCTTGTTTTGCTCGCTGTTAGGCCGCTTCTTATCTGACGAGGCGCCGCTCGCCACCTGCCGTCATCTTCGGGTTCCGCTGGGGCCCGGAGGCACGAAAAAGCGGGTGGGAGCGGCTTCCGCTCCCACCCGCTTTCAGCAGTCAGGTTTTAACAGCGGTCAGGCTTCGGCCTTGAAGCGGTCAATCGATTCCTGAACGATCTTTTCGGCGACTTCGCGGCCAGCCCATTCGGAGCCCTTGACGAACTTGTTCGGTTCGAGGTCCTTGTAGTGGACGAAGAAGTGCTCGATGGCGTCCAGCTGGAACTTGTCGACATCCTTGACGTCCTGGATGGCGTCGAAGCGCGGGTCGTCAGCGAGGACTGCGAGGACCTTGTCGTCGCCGCCGGCTTCGTCTTCCATGCGGAAGACGCCGATGGGGCGGGCATCCAGCTGGCAGCCGGGGAACACGGATTCGTGCAGCAGGACCAGAACGTCGAGCGGGTCGCCGTCTTCGCCGAGCGTGTCCTCAAAGAAGCCGTAGTCAGTGGGGTAGGCCATCGAGGTGAACAGGTAGCGGTCGAGCTTGACCCGTCCGGTTTCGTGGTCGACTTCGTACTTGTTGCGCGAACCCTGCGGGATTTCGATGGTGGCGAGAAGTTCCAAGAGATTTTCTCCTTACAGCTGGATGATCCTTAAGGATTCCATGATTGACAGGCGTCACAATTAGCATAGTGAAGGCCAGAAAGAGGTGAGTAATCGGTGAGCAGATCACGTGCCCGCAAGAACAAGCGCCGCAGTGGGCGCGGGCGTGCAGGGGCGATCGGCGGCACTGCCGCGATTGTCGTGGCCGCTTTGACCGGATACGCCGCTCTCGATGCCCTCGACGCAGTTCCCGGCGTTCTCACCGTTGTGCCGACCTCCGGCGGGAGCCCAGCTCCCGCACTTTCCGGAACTCCACCTCGGGCGCTTGATATTGCGGAACTCGACTCCAATGCGCCCGTGCCGAAGAAGATCGCCCGGGTCGTTGAAGACGCGTTCAAGAAAAGCGGCTTCAAGGGCAAAGCCGGCATCGATATTCGCGATGCCGCAACCGGCGAAGTCCTCTACACGAAAGACGCCGGTGCGGACCGCACCCCGGCATCCGTGACGAAGGTGCTGACCTCAGCGGCGGCTCTCGGGGCTCTGGGTGCTGATCACACGTTCACCACATCGGCCCGCCTGGATTCCACAGAGGGAAGCAGCGCTGCATTGGCTCTTGTGGGCGGCGGCGACGTCATGCTCGGGAAGGGTGAATCCAAACCGGGCGCCGTCAACGGCCGTGCAGGCCTGGGCACACTCGCTGAGGACACTGCGCACGAACTCAAAAAGCGCGGTGTGGACACGGTCGAGGTCTACGCGGACGTTTCCCGCTACACCGGCCCGCGGTTCAGCAAAGACTGGGACCGCGACGACATCGGATACGGTTTCATCACGAACATGGACCCGCTCATGGTTTCCATGGGGTCGAAGACCGGCGAATACAAAGCGCCGCGCACACCCGAACCCGCCCGCGATGCGCTTCGCGACTTTGCCGACGCTCTGACCGACCAGGGCCTCAAGGTCGACATCCGCAACCCTGATGTGCAGACCGAACCGCCAGCCGAAGAAGCCGCGCCGCTGCACGCGGACGGCGCCGGCGATGACGGCAAAGACAAGAACGACGACGGCGCCGGCACGCAGCAAGGTCCGGCCATCATCGCCGAAGTCCAGTCAGCACCGGTGTCCAGCATCGTGCGGCACGCTCTGCAGCACTCAGACAACATCGTGTCGGAAGCCCTCGGCCGTGAAGTCGCGCTGGCTCGCGGCGCGGAAGGCTCCGTGAGCTCAGCGGCGGCGGAAGTCCTGCAGCAGCTTAAAGACATGAACGTCGACACCGGCAGCATCCGCCTGCACGACACATCGGGCTTGTCGTACAAGAACCGAATTTCGCCACACGACCTGACCGGCATCGTCGTGGCCGCCGCACAGTCCGATGACAGCCTCTCGCAGCTCATCCCCGGCATGCCGGTGGGCGGACTCAACGGCACGCTCATCTACCGCTACGCAGAAGGCGGGGCCGCCGGAAACGTGTCAGCCAAAACAGGCACGCTGGCAACTGTTGCGAGCCTGTCGGGAACCGTTCTCACGGCAGATGGCCGCCTGCTGGCGTTTTCGATGATGACCGAAGGCGGAGTCGGCAGTGCCCGCCAGGCCATCGATGAAGCCGTAACCGGTCTGTCCAAGTGCGGGTGCCGGTGACAGTGCGCATCCACGTTCCGTCCGCGCTCGCCGCTGCCCGCGAATCCACTCCCGCCGGCCCCAAGGTGACGGCTGCAGAGGGTGAGGCCCTGGTGCTGGAAATGCGCGAAGCGGCCGAAACCTCGTTCGACCTGCTTCTGGACGCCATGCGTCTAAGTCGCGAGGTCGAAGACGCCGCCCGGCAGCGCGCGGCATCCGACAGGGTGCTCGTGGTCGACCGGATGGGCTGGGTGAAGGCCAATGCGCTCATGCTCACGGAGCTGCTGGAACACCTGGACTCTCCGGAGTCCGGCACGGCAGCCGGTGACAGCACCCGCTCCCGAGGCGGAATCGGCACTGCTCTCAACACGGCTCGGCAGAAGCTCAGGTCTGCGCGCTCCGGAGCCGAAGCGCGGACGAACGGCGTGCAGCTGGGAGCTGTCCTGGGAATTCTTTCGCGCCGAGTGCTGGGACAGTACGAGCCCATGCGCAGACCGGGAGCACTTATCCTCAACGCCCCGACGATCCTCGAAATGGAAAAACGCATGGAGTTCGAACCGCGCGATTTCCGCCTGTGGGTTGCATTCCACGAAACCACGCACCGCGTGCAGCTGGCACTGGCACCGTGGATTCGCGACGAGGTGATCGACCGGATCGGCCGTCTGCTGGACACGGACGAATCACTGGGGGATCTTCTGGGCCAGCTGCCAGAAGCGCTGCGCGGCGAAGTGTCACTGGCGACCGCGGCACTCAGCCCTGAGGGGCGGTGCGCAATGGAAGACGTCACCGCAATCATGACGCTGCTGGAAGGCCATGCCGACGTCATGATGGACCGCGCCGGCAAACGAGTCATTCCCAGTGTTCGCCGCATTCGCCGCGTGTTCAATGCCAACCGCCGCTCGGACTCGGGTCTGCGCGCGGCGGCCATGCGGCTCATGGGATCGGATGACAAGCTCGCCCAGTACGAAGACGGGGCGCATTTTGTGCGCAGCGTCATCCGCAAGGCGGGAATGGACGGCTTCAACCGCGTGTGGTCATCACCGGATGCTCTGCCGAGCGCGGCCGAGCTGCAGGACCCTGAAATGTGGGTGTCCAGGGTTGTGTCAGACCCTCCGGGCACACTGTAGGACCTATGGGAAGCAATGCGGACAGCAGCGGCCAGCGCGGCGACGGCCAGCGCGGCCGCGGTCAGAACGGCGGCGAGCGCAAGGCTGGCGGCGGCCTCGCGCCGCAGCATCGCCGTCCTCGCCTGGATCCCGATTCAGCCGTCATCCGCCGTGCCGTTGCCGACTGCCTGCCTGATGAACCCGGCCGGTTCATCGTCGCGGTCTCCGGCGGACCGGACTCGGTGGCGCTCGCGGCAGCGTGCGCACACTTGGATGTGACGACCGAGCACTCATTCACCGCTGTCATCGTTGACCACGGCCTGCAGCCGGGGTCAGCGCACATCGCAGTGCGCACAGCCGGAATGGTCATGGGGCTCGGGGTTTCCGCAATTGTGCGCACAGTGAAGGTCGAACGCACAGCCAGCGGCCTGGAAGCCGATGCCCGCTCTGTCCGCTACGGGGCACTTGAGGACGCGCGCATCGCAGCCGGTGCGCAAGCCGTTCTCACCGGCCACACCCGCGACGACCAAGCAGAAACTGTTCTGCTGGGCCTGCTGCGCGGTTCGGGCAGTCGCGCACTTGCCGGTATGCGCCCGCGAACCGGAACCGTGTGGCGGCCCCTGCTGGGCATTGAGCGCCGACAGACGGTGGCTTCGGCCTACGCACAGCGCATCCCTGTGTGGCACGACCCCATGAACCGCGACCCCGACTACACGCGCGTGCGCCTCAGACAACAAGTGCTGCCAGCGCTGACCGACCACCTGGGGGAGGGCGTGAAGGGCAACCTGGCGCGCACGGCAGAGCTCGCAGCCTTCGATGCCGACTATCTGGACCGGCGGGCGGCCCGCATGGCAGAAAGCCTGATAGAAGCCGATCATCTGAGCGCACAGACGGCACAGCTGCCGCCAGCACTGGGCACTCGCGTCATCCAGAAGTGGCTTCATCAGCAGCTGCGCACACCGGATCAGGTCAGTGCAGAACACGTCCTCGGCGCGTGGCGAGCTCTGAACGGCGGCCCACAGCCCCTGTCCATGCCGAGCGGCATGAGTCTTGAGCGGACCGACCGTGGTGACCTCCGCCTCGTGCCCGGTGACCGACCCAAGCGCAGAAGTGACAAAGGTTTCCCACACCAGACGGAGGGCCAGCGGGTATGCTGATGGGCGTCTCGGCTGGCGCGAGCAGAAAGGACACCGAGTGGACCAGAACGACCTCGGATCGGACATCGAGAAGATCCTCGTAACGGAAGAGCAGATCAACACCCGCCTGCGGGAAATGGCTGCTGAAATCGACCGCGACTACGAAGGCAAAGATCTGCTGATCGTCGGTGTCCTCAAGGGCGCTGTCATGGTCATGGCCGACCTTGCACGCGCACTGCACTCGCACGTCACGATGGACTGGATGGCAGTGTCCTCCTACGGTTCCGGCACCAAATCCTCCGGTGTCGTGCGCATCCTCAAAGACCTCGACACCGACCTGACGGGCCGCCACGTGCTCATCGTCGAAGACATCATCGACTCCGGCCTGACCCTGTCGTGGCTGCTGTCGAACCTCAAGTCCCGCGGTGCTGCCAGCGTTGAGATCTGCACCATGCTGCGCAAGCCCGAAGCCATCAAGGTCGACATCGACGTCCGCTACACCGGCTTCGACGTGCCGAACGAATTCGTGATCGGCTACGGCCTCGACTACGCGGAGAAGTACCGCAACCTGCCGTTCGTCGCCACCCTGGCGCCGCACGTCTACAGCTGACCCGAACCACCCGCCCACCGCGACCGGAACCGCACAGAGAAGAGCCAATGGCAGATAAGAAAGTGAACACGCCCGCTGTCAAGAAGTGGGCTCGCGGCCCATTTGTCTGGGTTGTTCTTGCCCTCATCATCGTGTCGATCGGAGCTTCGCTCCTGGCCGGGGGCGGTTTCAAGCGCATTGACACCAATCAGGGTCTGCAGCTTCTCGAAGACAAGAAAGTCGAACAGGTCAAGGTCGTCGACGGCGATCAGCGCGTCGACATGGTGTTGAAGGACGACTTCAAGGTCGGCGACCGCGAATACGGCAAGCGGGTGCAGTTCTTCTACGTTGAGCCCCGCGGCGAACAGGTGATCAAGGCCGTTGATTCGGCTGATGTTTCCAAGGGCTTCACGGACGAGGTGCCCAAGCGGTCGTTCCTGACGTCTCTTCTTCTGAACCTGGTTCCGTTCCTGCTGATCGGACTCGTGTTCTGGTTCCTGCTGACGCGCATGTCTGCCGGCGCGGGCGGAATCATGAACTTCGGCAAGTCCAAGGCGAAGATGATCCAGAAGGAAGAACCTGACGTCACCTTCGCCGATGTCGCCGGTGTTGACGAAGCCCTCGAGGAACTCGAAGAAATCAAGGAGTTCCTGTCCGAACCGAAGAAGTTCACCGACGTCGGGGCGAAGATCCCCAAGGGTGTTCTCCTGTACGGTTCACCCGGTACCGGTAAGACGCTTCTTGCCCGTGCCGTAGCCGGCGAGGCGGGGGTTCCGTTCTTCTCGATGTCCGGTTCGGATTTTGTCGAAATGTACGTCGGTGTTGGCGCCAGCCGTGTGCGCGACCTCTTCGAGCAGGCGAAGGACAATTCGCCGTGCATCATCTTCATCGACGAAATCGACGCGGTCGGCCGTCAGCGCGGCGCCGGCATGGGCGGCGGAAACGACGAACGCGAACAGACGCTCAACCAGCTGCTGGTCGAAATGGACGGCTTCGACCCCACGAAGAACATCATCCTCATGGCGGCCACCAACCGGCCCGACGTGCTTGATCCGGCCCTGCTGCGTCCGGGCCGCTTCGACCGGCAGATTGCCGTCGAAGTTCCCGACATGAAGGGCCGTGCGCACATCCTCAAGGTCCACTCGAAGGGCAAGCCCCTGGCTGATGAAGTCGACCTGAACGCCGTTGCCAAGCGCACGCCCGGTTTCTCCGGTGCTGACCTTGCAAACGTCATGAACGAAGCCGCACTTCTCACAGCGCGTTCGAACCAGACCGTCATCGACAACACGATCATGGACGAAGCCATTGACCGTGTGATCGCCGGTCCGCAGAAGCGCACCCGCCTGATGAACGACAAAGAGCGCATGGTCACCGCCTACCACGAAGGCGGACACGCGCTGGTCGCTGCGGCGATGAACCACACGGACCCGGTCACGAAGATCACCATCCTGCCGCGCGGCAAGGCTCTCGGCTACACCATGGTCATGCCGACAGAAGACAAGTACTCGGTCACCCGCAACGAACTGCTGGACCAGCTGGCCTACGCGATCGGCGGTCGTGCCGCCGAGGAAATCGTGTTCCACGATCCTTCGACCGGTGCGTCGAACGACATCGAAAAGGCCACGAGCACGGCCCGCAAGATGGTCACCCAGTACGGCATGAGCGAAAAGATCGGCATGGTCAAGCTCGGCGACGAAGGCGGCGACCCGTTCGCCGGTCGCGGAGGCACGGGCGAAGTCGGCACGGCAGAGGCCACCAAGCTCATCATCGACGAAGAAGTGCGCACACTCATCGACTCAGCCCACGCCGACGCCTACTGGGCTCTCAACACCAACCGCGCGATCCTCGACCAGCTGGCCTACGAACTGCTGGAACGCGAAACCCTCGACGAAGCTGATCTCAAGCGCATTTTCGCCGACGTGCAGAAAGCACCGAAGCGCGAAGTGTGGCTGACCAGTGAAGACCGCCCGGTCTCTGACATTCCGCCCATCACACCGCCGGAGCGCCGCGAAAACGCCGGCGACTGGCGCGATGCCGTTGCTCGCCGCGCTGAAGAGCGCCGCCAGCAGGAAGAGGACGCACAGGGCTCCGCTGAACAGTCAGGCCAGAACACTCAGCAGGATCCCTACGGCCAGCCGGGTCAGCAGAACCCCGGCTACCAGTACCCCGGCTACCCGGAGCACCCTGACCAGCAGCCTCCGCACGGTTCAGAGGACGACCGCTGATGGCAGATCTGCCCAAGATCGAAGCTGCCGTCCGCAGCATCCTCGAAGCCATCGGCGAAGACCCCGACCGCGACGGTCTGAAAGACACGCCCAAGCGGGTCGCAAAGTCCTATGCCGACCTGTGCCGGGGCCTGGGCCAGACAGCAGACGACCTCCTCGAAGTCAGCTTCGACATCGGGTACGACGAAATGGTGCTCGTCAAAGACATCGAAATGTTCTCGATGTGCGAACACCACCTGCTGCCGTTCCACGGCAAGGCCCACGTGGGCTACATCCCCGGCCCGGAGGGTCGTGTGACGGGGCTGTCGAAGCTCGCCCGCCTGGTCGAGGTCTATGCCCGACGCCCGCAGGTGCAGGAAAGGCTCACCACTCAGATCGCGGATGCCCTGGTGGACAACCTCAACGCCCGCGGCGTGATCGTCGTAGTCGAAGCTGAGCATCTGTGCATGTCGATGCGCGGTGTGCAGAAGCCCGGCGCGAAAACCCTGACCTCGGCGGTGCGCGGACAGCTGCGCGATCCCGCAAGCCGCGCAGAGGCCATCAGTCTGATTCAGGGCGGGTGAAGCACATGCGCACCAAGATCATGGGCGTGCTCAACGTAACGGCTGACTCCTTTTCCGACGGGGGCCGCTACCTCGACTACGACAAAGCGGTTGAGCACGCGCTCAACCTTGTCGAACAGGGCGCGGACATCATCGACGTCGGCGGTGAATCAACTCGCCCCGGCTCCACCCGAGTCCCGGAAGACGAAGAGATCGCACGCGTCGTGCCGGTCGTCGAAAAGCTCGTGTCCGAAGGTGTGACGGTCAGCGTTGACACGATGCGGGCCTCCACCATGGAGCACGCCTTGGACGTCGGTGCGCACATCATCAACGACGTTTCGGCCGGCAAAATGGACAGCCGCATGTTCGACGTCGCAGCGAAATCTGATGCTGAGCTCATCGTCATGCACTGGCGGGGCCTGCTGACCGATGCGCGTGCCACCCACACCTATGACGATGTGGTCGCCGAGGTCCGCGATGAACTTCTGGAGCGCGTAGACGCGGCTTTGGAAGCTGGGGTGAAGAGTGAGCGCATCATCCTCGACCCCGGTCTGGGCTTTGCAAAAGACGCCGAGCACAACTGGCAGCTGATGGCAGGAATCGACGAATTCAACCAGCTGGGCTACCGACTGCTGGTCGCCGGATCGCGCAAGCGCTTCCTGGCGTCACTCATCAATCCCGACAACCCGGCAGCCGCCAGCGAAGCTGACCGGGATGCCGCAACCGCGGCAATCACCGCCGTGTCCGCCCGCGCGGGAGCGTGGGCTGTGCGCGTGCACGATGCCCGCACCTCTTATGTGGCTGCCGCTGTGTGCGACGCAATCGACAAAGCCGGTCACGACTACCAGCTGAAGAAGCAGCGGCAATGACGCACGAAATCCACCTGAGGGGCCTGCGCGCCTACGGCCACCACGGGGTTTTCGACTTCGAAAAGACCGACGGCCAGGAATTCAGTGTGGACGTCAGGCTCAGCGGCGACTTCAGCCGCGCCGCCAGCACCGACCGCCTGGAGGACACGGTCGACTACGGGGCAGTGGCCGACCTCGCCGCCTCGATCGTCAGCACCGAACGCTACGACCTGATAGAAGCACTCGCCGCCCGCATCGCAGACGCCATCGCTGGGACCATCGCGATTCCTTGCCGGGTGGAAGTCACGGTGCACAAACCATCGGCGCCGATCGCGCACGACTTCACCGACGTCACAGTCCGGGCAGAAGCCGTCAGCAGCGGAATGGCGTGTGAAGACGCTCAGGGGAGTGGCACCTCGTCAGACCAGCCGATAACAGCGGTCCTATCGTTGGGAGCCAACCAAGACAACCCGCGCGGGCAGCTGGAAGACGCCCTGCGCGCCATTGACCGCCTGCCGCGGGTCCGCGTCGTGCAGACCTCCGGGTTCTATTCGACCGCGCCCGTCGGGGGAGTGGAGCAGGACGATTTCGTCAACTGCGCGGCCGTCATTGAAGCTGACTGCAGTCCGCGCGAACTCTTGGCTTCCCTGCAGGGGATCGAGGTGGCGCAGGGCCGGGTGCGCGAGGTCCGCTGGGGGCCGCGCACACTCGACATCGACATCGTGCGGCTGGCAGCGGCAGACAAGGACATCGACAGTCCCGAAGCGCAGATTCTCAGCGACGACCCGGTTCTCACCCTGCCACACCCCAGGGCGCACGAACGTGCTTTCGTGCTCGTACCGTGGGCAGAGATGCGTCCGGAAGCCAAGATCAGCGTAAAGCGCGAAGACATCCCTGTGAGCGCTGCGGGAGAACGCGTTCAGACAGCCGATCCGGCGCAGACCGTTCGACGATTGGACTGACATGCGTCCGACTAAAGCATCGAACCTTCTGACCGGCGGGGCCATCGGGCTCATGGTCGGGGCCGCTGGCTCCTGGGTTCTGGAAAGCTGGGGCAGTCCGCTTCCGGAGGTTCCGTGGCCGGCTATCGTCGGCATGCTCCTGCTGGGCGGCACGCTCCTGGTGCTCGGCATTCCGATCAAGAGGTGGAACGACGGCGAACGTAAGCAGCCGATCGATCCGCTGCAGGCCGCCCGAGTCGCCATGATGGCCAAAGCGTGCTCGCTGACCGGGGCGGCACTGTCCGGCTGGTACCTGGGTTCGGGCATCTACATTCTGCTGTCTGCTGGTTTTCTCCGCACTGGCTCAGCAATGGCCATGTTCGGTACTTTTGTTGTGGCCGCGGCTCTGATGACCGTCGGAATCGTGGTCGAATGTTTCTGCCAACTGCCGCCGGACGATCCTTCAGGAGCAGCCGCATGAGCATTCCCCTGCGCGAACCCGACCTCATCCCCGTAGACAAGCGGCTTGCCCTGGTGCGGCTGCTCAACACGATCATCAGTGCGGCTATCACCAGTGCGATGGCCATCGGGGCCTACTTCACGCTCGATTTCGCCAAACCGTGGATGCTCATCCTTGCTCTGCTGTTCACACTGGGCGGCCCGCTTGTGCGGTGCATCTTCATCTTCCGTCAGGTCAGCGCCATGGGCTACAAAGTCCGGCCCACGGACCTGCTGATTGAAAGCGGCATCATGTACCGCAGAACCGCCGTCGTTCCCTATGCGCGCATGCAGTACGTCGATGTCACCGCAAGCCCGCTGGAACGATTCTTCGGGCTTGCCACCGTCACGCTGCACACAGCATCAGCAGGGTCGGATGCAACCGTGCCCGGCCTGAAGCGCGCCGACGCTGACCGTCTGCGCGAACTGCTGTCTGAACGCGGCCAGAGCGGTCTGGCGGGCCTGTGATGGCAGGGACGACACAGCGCCTCGAGCCCGGAGTCTGGCACAGGGTTCACCCGATGACTCCCGTCATGCAGATGGGAGGCTTCCTGGTTGCGGCATTCTTCGGAATCGTCATCTTCGCCGGCAATCTGCTGCCGAACCTGATCGGCTCGATCTTCACGGGCGGAGGTGCTCTGCGCGAAGGGTCGGAAGCTATCGGCCGTGTGCCGGTTCTGTTCTTCCTGCTGCCGCTGCTGGGCATCTTCGTCATTGTCGCAGCCGGTGTCGGCCTGCTGTACCTGCAGTGGAAGAAGACCGCCTACCGCTATGACGACCGGGTGGTTGAGTTCAAACACGGCATCGTGGCCAAGGCGCATCGCCACGCAAACTTTATGCGCATCCAGTCCGTCGATGTCCAACAGCCATTCCTGGCACGCATTCTCGGTCTGGCGACACTCGTTTTTGATGTTGCCGGCGGAAGTGACTCCAACATCACCATCCTGTACCTGAAGAAGGCACAGGCCGAACAGCTGCGCGACATCATCCTGGCAAACGTCCGCACCGCCAAGGCGGCCGCAGCGCCGGCCGGCCCTGCAGACTATCTCCCAGGGGCTGCACACGACAGCGCCCACCCGACCGCCCCGGCAGCCGGCTATGCAGGCGGGCAGGTGAGTGGCGCCTCGTCCGATGCCGGCCAGTACGGTCATCCCGGCCTGCAGAACCAACCCGGCCAGCCCAGTCATCAGGGGCGGGATGCCAGCGGCACCCAGCACAACCCAGACGCACCCGGCATGCCGGCAGGCGCCAAGATCGTGTCGTCCCTCAGCGGGCACGCGGAGGGTGTCGGCAACGACCTTGCCGGGTCGGTCCAGGAACTCATCGCGCCGTACACGCGCAACGGGCGGATCAAACCCGACGGCGAACTCATTAGCGTTCCGCTGCACCGAACCATCCTGGCAGCCTTTCTTACCACCGGCGTTGTCTTTTCCCTCGCACTGATTCTGCTGGCGATTGCGGCAATCGGCGTGTGCATCGCACTTGCTGTGGGCGGCTACATGAACATCGAAGCCCTTTTCGCAGTTCTCACCACCATGGCGCCCATGGCATTCGGCTTCGTGATCGCCACATTCCAAATGGTCACCAGCAACCTCAAGCACGGGAACTTCTCGGCGAAGCTAACCGGCGACGGCGTGCAGATCAGCCAGGGAGTTTTCTCCACCGAACGGGTGCTGGTGCCGCTTGATCGTCTGCAGGCCGTTGAAATCCGCCAGCCATTCATGTGGCGGATAGCCGGCTGGTACCGGGTCATGTTCAACACGGCGGGCGATTCCGGCAAAGAAGGCAAGACTCTTCTGCCGGTGGGCTCGCTGACTGACGTCCAGACCCTCATGGGTCTGGTGCTGCCCGAAGGTGTGGGCGAACTCAACTCCGGCCACGCTGTTGCTCCCGGTGATGTCGTCCACGAGGCTCTCGCTGGCACTTTCCGCAAACCCGCCGGAGTGCCGGGGCTGTTCGCCCAGCAGCCGGGGCGAACCCGCTGGCTTGACCCGCTCAACCGCGCCCGCGCCGGATGGGCCGTCACCAAGGCGGTCATGGCTGTGCGCACCGGCCGATTCGCCCGCCGGGCAATCTTCGTACCGCACGCCCGTGTGCAGTCGCTCGGCTGGAATCAGGGGCCCATCCAGAGGTCCTTCAAGGTCGCAACCATCTACCTGCACTCCACCCGCGGTCCGGTCAGGCCGTACCTTGAACACCTGGACGAACACACCGCACGGAAGCTCCTGTTCGACTACGCGCAGCACACGCAGCGCGCGCGTGCCGCCATGGACGCCGCCTGAGAGGACACACGTGAACCTGGACGACCAAACTCGCCTAGGAGTCGGCATCATCGGCACCGGAAAAGTCGGTGCTGTCATCGGCGCAACCCTGCGAGGGGCCGGGCACGCGATCGTGGGAGTCACAGGGGGCTCCGAGGCCACTTTGGACCGTGCGGAGGCGATGCTTCCGGGCATCCCCATTCTCGAGGTGGAGGAAATCCTCGAGCGGGCCGAACTGGTCATCTTCACGGTGCCGGATGATCAGCTGGGTGATCTTGTGTCCGGTCTTGCTGAGCTCGGACGGTTTTCGCCGGGGCAGATCGTCATGCACTTCTCGGGCCGGTACGGGGCGGACATTCTGGCGCCCGCTGCCGCCCGAGGAGCGATCACACTCGCGCTGCACCCGGCCCTGTCGTTCACGGGAACCTCAATGGACCTCGAGAGGCTGCGCCGCACCTCGATCGCTGTGACCGGGCCCAAGACGTTCCTGGCTATTGGGCAGGCACTCGCGGTGGAAATCGGCGGGGAACCCTTCGTTGTGGCCGAAGCTGATCGCGCGCTGTACCACGCAGCGTGTTCGCACGCGTCAAACCACGTGAGCGTCGTCATCGCCCAGGCCATGGAGATGCTCGAATCAATCGGGATCGAAGACCCGGGGCAGGTGCTGGGGGAACTGGTGGCGGCGAGCACGTCGAATGTGCTGCGCAGCGGAGTGCGCACATTGACGGGACCTGTGTCTCGCGGTGACGCATCGACGGTGCGAGCCCACCTGACAGCGCTTGATGAAACAGCGGGAGAACTGGCCGGCACGGGCGATTCTTACCGTGCTGTGGCACGTGCGACGGTCCAGCGGGCGCTTGCCAACGGAACAATCACCGACCAGCAGGCACAGAACATCCTCGACCTCCTGGTCTGAGCTCTTCCGACGTGAGCTGCGGTGCTGAACGGGCGGGGACGCCTCCGCCCTCTGAGTTCATTCGCTGAAGCTGAGTGTTCACCCTCGAATCACCAAGCAGACATTGATCATTCCTAGGTTGGGCCTCGTTGTCTTTTGAGTGGGCATGAATTGCCCCGCCCGACCGACGGAGGCCTGGACAGGCAATGTTCCACCGCACAGTCATTTCGCTGGCTGCTTCATGTGTGCTTTTTGCTGGTGCTCTAACCGCCGGCCCCGCTGCTGCGGCTGAAGCGCAGAACAGCGGGACGGCTTTGGGAAGCGTCGCTCACCGCGGCGACAAGGAACACCACCCGGACAATACTCTCGCTGGGGTCGAATCCGCGATTGCCAAGGGCGCCGACTGGGTCGAAATCGACGTCCACTACAACATCGCCGGCGACAAGTTCTATCTGTCGCACGACAACCTCTGCAAGGGCCCCGGCGGCACTGCTCTCATTGACTCCGGTTCGCCCAAGAGAATCGAAGAGAACTGCCAGCTGCCGACACTCGACGATGTCTTCGCCGCTTTCGGCAAGCAGACTGCAACGAACTTCGTGTACGAGTTCAAACACACGGGTCTGACGACCGTGAAGGGTGCTCGCCGTTTGGCACAGGAAATCGAGGAACACGGCCAATCGAGCCGTGCTTGGGTGTCCGGCTTCAGCGACTTGGGCCTGAAGACAATCAAAGATCAGAAAACCGGCAACAAACTCATGCGTGTTCGCACCTGGACAGGCGAAGGTCCCGTCAGCCGGACGTGGGTTTCCTCCACCGCGAAACAGGGCTTTGACGCCATCAACATCAACCTCGACGCTTTGCGACCGGAAACCGTTGCCTATGCGAAATCACTCGGGCTGACCGTTTCCGCTTGGGGCTGGCCCGACGCTGTTGAGAAAGACAACCAGAAGGCAATCGACATGGACGTCGACATGTTCATGACCGACCGCCTTGATGACCTTCACCAGCGCCTCGGTCGCTGACACAACCACCGAGAACTTCACACAAAGGAGAAATCATGCGCCGTTCACTGTCCGCAGCAGTTCTGGCTTCCCTGTCCGCATTCGCCCTTGCCGCCTGCTCCATCGGAGGCAGCGGAGGAGGTTCCGCTGAAGGCTCGGGCACCGTCGTTTCGTACAACACACCCCAGGAATGGGCCAACTGGGACGACGTTCTGAAGCAGTTCACCGAGTCCACGGGGATCGAAGCCCCCAACGACCCGAAGAACTCCGGTCAGACGCTGGCTGCTCTCACGGCTGAAAAGGAATCGCCGGCAGCAGACGTTGCCTACTACGGCATCGTCTTCGGCATGCAGGCTCAGGACGAAGGCCTCGTTGAGCCCTACAAGCCCGAAGGCTTCGACGACGTCGACGAAGACCTCAAAGACCCCGAAGGCAACTGGACCGCCGTCCACCAGGGTGCTGTGGCAATGCTCGTCAACACAAAGGAACTCGGCGACGTCGAAGTTCCCAAGTGTTGGAACGACCTCACCGACCCCAAGTACAAAGACAAGGTCGGTTACCTCGACCCCGCCCAGGCAGCCGTCGGCTACTCGGTGCTGACAGGAGCCAACCTGGCCCTCGGCGGTTCGCTCGATGACTTCAAGCCCGGACTCGAATGGGCAGAGAAAATGGCTGACAACGGCGTGAAGAACCCCGCCCAGACCGCCACCTCGTCAGTTCAGCAGGGTGAAATCCCGATCCTCATCGACGCTGACTTCAACGGCTACCAGCTTGCAGCAGAAGACTCGCCTATCGAGGTTGTCTACCCGTGCGAAGGCACGCTGAGCATTCCCTACACCATGAGCCTGGTGAAGAGCGGACCCAACGGAGACAACGGCAAGAAGCTCCTCGACTACGTCCTGTCGGACGAAGCTCAGAAGCTGTTCGCCGAAAGCTACCTGAAGCCGGTCAAGGACATTGAGCTTCCCGAATCCGCTCAGGAAGCCTTCCCGTCTGACGAGGAGTACAACAAACTCGTCAAGGGCACCGACTTCGACAAGATGAACGAAGTTCAGGACGGCGTAATCGAAGAATTCCAGAAGGTCACCGGCTGAACATGACCAGCCGTTCGAAGGCCGCTGCCGCTCTGTTGGCGGTTCCGCTGCTCATAGTGCTCGGAGCCGTGCTCATCTGGCCATTGCTCACACTGGGGCTGGCCAGCCTGACAGAAGGCAGCGGTCACTTCACCCTCAGCAATTACATCGGGGCACTCACCAGCTCCCGCTACCAGAAGGCGATGCTCGTCACCGCAGTGCTGGCATTGCTCTCAACGGTCCTCGCACTCATCCTCTGCGTGCCGGCCGGGCTCTACATCGGAACCCAGGACACCGCACTGACCAGGGGGATGGCGGTTGCCCTGAGCATTCCGCTTAGCCTGCCCGGAATCGTGGTCGGCTTCTTCATCATTCTGCTCGTCGGCAACACCGGTGTGGTGCCGTTGGCTTTTGAAAGCGCAATCGGCCAGCGACACCTGCAGATCGCTTACACCTGGGCGGGACTGACGCTCGGATACCTGTACTTTCAGATTCCCCGCATCGTCCTGGTCGTCCGCGGAGCGGCTGCCGCTGTCCGCCCCGAAACTGTTCAGGCCGCACGGAGCCTGGGTGAAGGCACCGTCGGCGTGTACCGCCGCGTCATCATTCCCGCTCTCCGGCCGGCGATTGCCTCGGCCAGCGGGCTGGCATTCGCGACAGCGTTTGGCGCGTACGGAACGGCAGCGACCCTTGCCCGAGGCCAAAGGGTGATGCCGCTTGAGATTGCAGCCGCCTTCACAGAGAACTTCCGCCCCGAGCTCGCCGCGACCCTCAGCATCATCCTGGCCGTTGTGACAACAACAGTGCTCATCGGGCTCAACGCGTGGGGCAGCAAACGGATTGTGAGCGTAAGAACATGACAGCACCCGCAGCGCAGCGGCCTGGAGCAGCCGAGAGCAGCGTCGGAACCTCTCGCACCAGCCGGCCGCAGAAGAGGAGCCCGAAGGGAACAAAAGATCCCGTACAGGCGGTGGGATTCATCTTCGCAATCGCGGCGTGCACCGTCACTCTGCTGCCCCTGCCCATCGTTCTTGCTGTTGCCATCAGTAAGAACTGGGTCACAGGGTTCAGCGGAGGAGTGACAGGTCAGTGGCTGTCACAGGCTTGGCAGCGTATGGACCAGTCAGTCTTCATCAGCCTGCAGGTTGCGGTCATCGTCATGATCGTCGACCTCTTAGTAGCTCTTCCTGCGACCCGCTTCATCACGCGCCACAGCTTTCCAGGCCGAGGTCTGCTGCAGTCAGTATCGACGCTGCCGATTGCGATTCCCGGTATTGCCGTCGGTCTCGCTCTGATCCTGAGCTATCCAGTGCTGCGCCCAAGCGGATGGCTGATGGTGGCCGGCCACGTTCTCTACACCCTGCCGTTTCTCCTCAGCGCGCTGATTCCAGCGATGAACTCTGAGCGGCTCAAGGAACAGGAACTTGTCGCTTCTTCGCTTGGCATGGGGGCCACCAAAATCTTCTTTTCAGTCACGCTGCCGGCGGTCCGCCGGGCACTGATCGGCGGACTGGTCATGGTCGTGACGATGTCGCTGGGTGAATTCAACGTCACGTTCTTTCTTTTCACTCCCAGCGCTCAGCCGATGCCGGTGTTCCTGTTTGACACCTACATCACCGGCCGAATCGAGCTGGCCGCCGCGCAGACCGCAATCTTCTTGGCAATGGTCATCCCGCCGGCAATCGTGCTGGAGAAGTTTCAGGTTCAGAAGGGAGGGGCGGTATGACAGCCGTCACCGTCGAAACATCTGCCGAAGCATCCAGTCAGGAAACTGCGCATCCTGGCCTGACGGTAGGGGACGTCAGCTTTGCCTATCCCGGAACGGATCGGGCAGCGCTGGAGAACATCAATATGACTTTGGGTGTCGGCGATATTGCGGCTCTCGTGGGACCTTCGGGCTGCGGAAAGACAACTCTGCTCAAAACCATCGGCGGCGTTCTTGCGCCGACCTCGGGAACGATCAGCTTCGGCACGGAGGACGTTACGCACCTGCCCGTCAGCCGCCGGCGAGTGGGCTGGGTGCCGCAGCAGTATGCACTGTTTGAACACCTGGACGTCAAAAGCAACATTGCATTCGGCCTCCGTGCTCAGAAGGTGCCCAAGGCACAGCGCCTAGAACGAGTGCAGGAAATGCTGAAGCTGTGTCGGATCACCGAACTGGCCGACCGGGCTCCTGACGAACTGTCCGGTGGGCAGCGTCAGCGCGTTGCCATTGCCCGTGCGCTGGCCCCCAACCCGAAGGTTCTTCTGCTCGACGAACCGCTCGGCGCGCTCGACCCGCAGCTGCGCGGACAGCTGAGAGCAGACCTGCGGAAAATGATCCGCAAAGCCGGTGTCACCACCGTGATCGTCACCCATGATCAAGAAGAAGCGCTTGCCATGGCCGATCACCTGGTCATGATGAACAGCGGCCGCATCGAACAGTCCGGCAAACCCGAATCCGTATGGGCTCACCCGAATTCTGCGTGGGCCGCGGAGTTCCTCGGCCACGCAACTATCCTGCCGGTGGTCGAATACACCGATTCGCAGCGCGCAGTCATCAAGCCGGGATTGTCAGTGCCCGTCAAGTTCGATGACGGACAGGGCGAAGCAGCCGACGGCACTATGGGCCTGGCCATTCGCTCAGTCGATTTCGAAGCGGTTCCCGTGGAAGGTGAGCCCAAAGAAGCGGGGCTGCCGGCTGAGAGCGTGCCGACAGGCACCTCGCATGCCGGCGGTGTGATCGGTGTTGTGCGCGAAGTCGAATATCGCGGTGACGGATTCGTTGTGAAGGCAGAACTCGAAGATGGACTTCGGGTCCCGGCGGACGCTCGGGTCCGCATGGAAATCGGACAGCGGACGCTGATTCGAGCAAGTGAACGCAGGCACGTACCTCAGGTGGAGAAATGAACGCAGAACTGACAGTAATCGGAGCATCGGCAACCGCGCCCACGTATCTGGGTCCAGCATCCGGATACCTGCTGACCACACCTCGCGGATCGATCCTCATCGACTGCGGCCCCGGTGTGATCGGCGGCCTGGCAAAAGACCGCCGACTCGACGAGGTCGATGCCCTCCTCGTGTCACATTCGCACGCGGACCACAGTGCAGACCTTCCGGTGCTGGCGTACCGGCGTTCGTTCCCGCAGGTGCTGCCCTCGCTGCCGCTGTACGCGCCGGAGGACCTGGTTTCCCGGCTGCCCAAACTCGACGATGTCTACGGGATCCCAACGCTGGACACGATGAAGACGCCCCTGGGCAGCCGTTTTGAAATGAAAGTCCGCGAACCCGGAGAGGGCTTCGAAGTTGTGGGCCACCGCGTGCAGACGATCCTGGCGGACCACCCCGTGCCGACCATGAGCATCAAGTTTCCCGATTACGGCTTTGTGTACACCGCCGACACGGGCCTGACTGATGAACTCGTCGAGTTCTCCCGCGGTGCTTCGCTGCTGTTGGCGGAGTGCACCTACCGGGCTGCAGACAACATCGATGTGACAGGTCACGGTCACCTCGACGGACACACGGTCGGTCAGCTGGCCCGAGAAGCCGGAGTGAAGCACCTTGCGGTCACTCACGTGGCCGACCCCGACCACATTCCCGATATCGAGGCGGAAGTTCGCGAAGTCTTCGATGGGAAGGTCACGATGTGTGCGCCGGGGGACAGGTTCCCGCTCGGGTCTTTCAGCTGAGTTCAGTAAGCCCTCGGCAGGCTTTCGGCACCGGGCTCGGCTTGGTTCAGGACGCGGCTCCTTCGCTATCCTTAGACCATGCCTGAAAATCTTGACAATGCCGCAACTGTGCCCGCTGGCGGCGCAGACGCCGAAACTCCCGAACACCTCGACCCCGAACAGCTGCGCATCCGCAAGGAAAAGCGCGCTCGGCTGCTGGAAGAAGGCCGTGAAGCCTACCCCGTGCGGGTCGGCGTCACCCACAGCCTCGGCGAAATCCGCGACAAGTACGCGCACCTTGAAGCCGGCGAAGAAACCGAGGACGTCGTCGGCGTTGCCGGCCGCGTAGTTTTTCAGCGCAACACCGGAAAACTGTGCTTCGTAACCCTCATGGCCGGCGACGGCACCCAGCTGCAGGGCATGCTGTCGCTGAAGGAAGTCGGCGAAGAAGCCCTCAGCCAGTGGAAAGCCGATGTCGACCTGGGCGACCACGTGTTCCTCCACGGCCGCGTTATTTCCTCGCGCCGCGGTGAGCTTTCCGTCATGGCCGACAGCTGGCAGATGGCCTCGAAGGCCGTCCGTCCGCTGCCGCCGATGCACACCCAGCTCGACGAAGAGGGCCGCGTACGCCAGCGCTACCTGGACCTGATCATGCGCCCGGCAGCCAGGGACATGGTGCGCACCCGCTCCAAGGTCATGTCGTCCCTGCGCCACACCTTCGAAGACGAAGGCTTCATCGAAGTCGAAACCCCCATGCTTCAGGTGATCCCGTCCGGTGCGGCCGCACGGCCCTTCAAAACCCACATCAACGCCTACGACATGGAGCTGTTCCTGCGCATTGCACCCGAACTGTTCCTCAAGAAGGCAGTTGTCGGCGGCCTTGACAAGGTCTTCGAAATCAACCGCAACTTCCGCAATGAAGGTGTCGACGCCACACATTCTCCGGAATTCGCAATGCTTGAATTCTATGAAGCGTATGGCGATTTCAAATCCGCTGCTGCTCTGACTAAAAAGCTCATTCAGAACGCAGCAATTGACGCCACCGGATCTACCACCGTCACCCTTTATGACGGAACTGAATATGACCTCGGAGGTGAATGGCCGTGGATCTCAATGTACGAATCACTGGCCGCGGAATCCGGGGAGGACATTACGCCGGAAACGCCCATTGAAGAACTCGTGCGCATTGCCGACAAGCACAATGTCGACATGGAAGGCGTATTCAAGTCCCACGGCAAGTACGTGGAAGAACTGTGGGAGCACTTCCACGAAGGCAAGCTCGACGGCCCGATCTTCGTGACCGACTTCCCCGTCGACACGTCGCCGCTTGTTCGTGAGCACCCCGAAAAGAAGGGCGTCGTCGAAAAGTGGGACCTCTACGTTCGCGGCTTTGAACTGGCAACCGGCTATTCGGAGCTCGTTGACCCGGTAATTCAGCGGGAGCGCTTCGAAGCACAGGCCAAGGACGCTGCCAAGGGCGACGACGAGGCCATGCCGCTGGACGAAGAGTTCCTGCGGGCAATGGAACACGGAATGCCCCCGACCGGCGGTGTCGGCATCGGAATCGACCGCCTGCTCATGGCGCTGACCGGCCTCGGTATTCGCGAAACCGTACTATTCCCATTCGTTAAGCCTTTGGATTACTGAGAATATAATCACTGTTCATTTCAATGGCTCTTATAGGTTTTGATCGTTAGGGATTCCTGTGGAATATTTGAGGGTGCTTCTTCCTTCCATCGTGGTTGGGCTTCTTTTCTGGTACGTTCTGCGTGCCATTATCAAGTCCGACAGCACAGAGCGGAAGGAAATGGACCGCTACTACGCAGAAATGGAAATCCACAAGGCTCAGCGCGAAAACGCGCAGCGTGAAACCACTGAGCGTGACAGCGCAGCCGAGCCGCAGGACGTTTCTGAAGATCCACGAAAGGACCAACACGATGGCTCGCAAGGTGACGACCGTCCTCATTGACGATCTGACTGGTGAAAATGCCGACGAAACCGTTGAATTCGGCATCGACGGCAAGCTCTACGAAATCGAACTGACCGCAGACAACGCCTCGCGGCTTCGCGAACTGCTGGCCGGCTACGTCAAAGTCGCCCGCCGCGCAGAGCGCCCCGCATCAACCGGCCGCAAGACCGCCAGCCCGAAGGCTTCCCGCTCAGACCTCGCGGAGATCCGTGACTGGGCCCGCAGCAAGGGCTACGACGTCTCCGACCGCGGCCGCATCCGCGCCGACATCGTCGAGGCCTACGACAAAGCCCACTGACACAGCAGCGATTCCAGCAGAATTTCGCCCTCAGCCGAAACGCTTCGGCTGAGGGCGAAATCGCAATAAAACCGGCTCCCGCGTGGTTATGGTGCTAGACATTACGGACCGTACAGCGACCCAGGAGGGCTAATGTTCGAACGGTTTACCGACCGCGCCCGACGAGTAGTGGTCTTGGCTCAGGAAGAAGCCAAGCTGCTCAAGCACAACTACATCGGCACGGAACACATCCTGCTCGGCCTCATCCACGAAGGCGAGGGCATTGCTGCCAAGGCTTTGGAAGGCATGGACATCTCTCTCGAGCAGGTCCGCGACCAGGTCACCGAAATCATCGGCGAAGGCCAGCAGGCCCCTTCCGGACACATTCCCTTCACACCGCGTGCCAAGAAGGTCCTCGAACTTTCGCTCCGCGAAGCCCTGCAGCTGGGCCACACTTACATCGGCACGGAGCACATCCTGCTTGGCCTTATTCGCGAAGGCGAAGGCGTAGCCGCACAGGTGCTCGTCAAGCTCGGCGCTGACCTCCCGCGTGTGCGCCAGGAAGTCATCAAGCTCATCTCCGGTTACCAGGGCAAGGAGCCCGCAACCGCCGGAGCCGGCGGCCGCGAAGAGGGCCAGCCGTCCGGTTCGCTGGTGCTCGACCAGTTCGGCCGCAACCTCACGCAGGCAGCCCGCGAAGGCAGCCTCGACCCCGTCATCGGCCGCCGCGAACAGCAGAACCGCGTCATGCAGGTGCTGTCCCGCCGCACCAAGAACAACCCGGTGCTCATCGGCGAACCCGGTGTGGGCAAGACCGCCGTTGTGGAAGGCCTCGCCCAGGCGATCGTCGCCGGCGATGTCCCCGAACCGCTGCAGGACAAGCAGCTGTACACGCTTGACCTCGGTTCGCTGGTCGCCGGTTCGCGCTACCGCGGTGACTTCGAAGAGCGCCTGAAGAAGGTGCTCAAGGAAATCCGCACCCGCGGCGACATCATCCTGTTCATCGACGAAATCCACACGCTCGTCGGTGCCGGTGCAGCTGAAGGCGCAATTGACGCAGCCTCGATCCTCAAGCCGATGCTCGCCCGCGGCGAACTGCAGACCATCGGTGCGACAACGCTGGACGAATACCGCAAGAACATCGAAAAGGACGCAGCGCTCGAACGTCGCTTCCAGCCCATTCAGGTGCCCGAACCCACACTGTCGGACGCCATCAAGATCATGAAGGGTCTGCGCGACAAGTACGAAAACCACCACAAGGTGACCATCACCGATGGTGCGCTGGCTGCTGCCGTCAACCTTTCGGACCGCTACATCAACGACAGGTTCCTGCCTGACAAGGCAATCGATCTGATCGACGAAGCCGGTGCGAAGCTGCGCATCACCCGCATGTCTCAGCCGTCTGAGCTCAAGGAACTCGACGACAAGATCGCCGACGCCAAGAAGCGCAAAGAAGCTGCCATCAGCAAGCAGGACTTCGAAACCGCCGCGAATGCCCGCCAGGAGGAAATGGACCTGACGGAACAGCGCGACAGCGCTGAAAAGGACTGGAAGAAGAAAAACCAGGGCGCCGGAGCAATCGTCGACGAAGAGCTCATTGCGGAAGTTCTGGCTCAGTCCACCGGAATCCCGGTCTTCAAGCTCACGGAGGAAGAGTCCTCGCGTCTGCTGCGCATGGAAGACGAACTGCACAAGCGGATCATCGGCCAGAAGGAAGCCGTCAAGTCGATCTCGCGTGCTATTCGCCGTACCCGTGCCGGTCTGAAAGACCCCCGTCGTCCCTCGGGTTCGTTCATCTTCGCCGGCCCCACCGGCGTCGGCAAGACCGAACTGGCCAAGGCTCTGGCCGAATTCCTGTTCGGCGATGAATCAGCGCTCATCACGCTGGACATGTCGGAGTTCTCCGAGAAACACACGGTGTCGCGCCTGTTCGGTTCGCCTCCCGGCTACGTCGGCTACGACGAAGGCGGTCAGCTGACCGAAAAGGTCCGCCGCAACCCGTTCTCGGTTGTGCTGTTCGACGAAGTCGAAAAGGCTCACGCCGACATCTTCAACTCGCTCCTGCAGATTCTGGAAGACGGCCGTCTGACAGACTCGCAGGGCCGCGAAATCGACTTCAAGAACACGATCATCATCATGACCACCAACCTGGGAACCCGCGAAATCAACCGCGGCACCCCCATGGGCTTCCAGGTGGAAGGTGACTCGGACGCATCGTACGACCGCATGAAGCAGCGCGTATCTGAAGAGCTCAAGCAGCACTTCCGTCCCGAGTTCCTCAACCGCGTTGACGACACCATCGTGTTCCCGCAGCTGAACAAGGACGACATCATCAAGATCGTCGACCTGTTCATCAACCGCCTCAGCGACCGCCTGGCCGACCAGTCCATGACGATCGAAGTGTCGCAGGACGCCCGTCAGGTGCTGGCAGACCGCGGCTTCGACCCGGTGCTCGGTGCGCGCCCGCTGCGCCGCACCATCGCCCGCGAAATCGAAGACCCGCTGTCCGAACGGATTCTGTTCAACGAAATCCGCCCCGGACAGACCATCTACGTCGATGTCGAAGGCGAAGGAGCAGACGCCGAATTTACGTTCAAGGGCGTCAGCGAAAACCGCGTACCCGTCAAGGTCGGTGCTGACGACGAAGACGAAACCGGTGCTATTGCCGAAGCCGGTCCGGCCAACGCCGCCGCTTCGCACAGCGCAGGCGACAACACGGACGGGGGAGCCGCCCGCGAAGCCGGAGCAGAAACCTCCACCGACAGCTGATCGCCTCAGCTGAAATGCAGAGGGGCCCGCGAACGGAACACCGTTCGC
>NZ_KV786120.1:0-1344 GCF_001806835.1 Brevibacterium sp. HMSC24B04
GGAGTGTGTTTGTATGTGTTGCTCCTTAGAAAGGAGGTGATCCAGCCGCACCTTCCGGTACGGCTACCTTGTTACGACTTAGTCCCAATCACCGGTCCCACCTTCGACGGCTCCCCCCACAAGGGTTAGGCCACCGGCTTCGGGTGTTACCGACTTTCGTGACTTGACGGGCGGTGTGTACAAGGCCCGGGAACGTATTCACCGCAGCGTTGCTGATCTGCGATTACTAGCGACTCCGACTTCACGTAGTCGAGTTGCAGACTACGATCCGAACTGAGACCGGCTTTAAGGGATTCGCTCCACCTCACGGCATCGCCACCCTCTGTACCGACCATTGTAGCATGCGTGAAGCCCAAGACATAAAGGGCATGATGATTTGACGTCATCCCCACCTTCCTCCGAGTTGACCCCGGCAGTCTCCTATGAGTTCCCACCATCACGTGCTGGCAACATAGAACGAGGGTTGCGCTCGTTGCGGGACTTAACCCAACATCTCACGACACGAGCTGACGACAACCATGCACCACCTGTACACCAGCCCCGAAGGGCGCACCTATCTCTAGGCGATTCCAGTGCATGTCAAGCCTTGGTAAGGTTCTTCGCGTTGCATCGAATTAATCCGCATGCTCCGCCGCTTGTGCGGGCCCCCGTCAATTCCTTTGAGTTTTAGCCTTGCGGCCGTACTCCCCAGGCGGGGAACTTAATGCGTTAGCTACGGCGCGGAATCCGTGGAATGGACCCCACACCTAGTTCCCAACGTTTACGGCATGGACTACCAGGGTATCTAATCCTGTTCGCTCCCCATGCTTTCGCTCCTCAGCGTCAGTAACAGCCCAGAGTCCCGCCTTCGCCACCGGTGTTCCTCCTGATATCTGCGCATTTCACCGCTACACCAGGAATTCCAGACTCCCCTACTGCACTCCAGTCTGCCCGTACCCACTGCACGCGCACCGTTAAGCGGCACGATTCCACAGCAGACGCGACAAACCACCTACGAGCTCTTTACGCCCAATAATTCCGGACAACGCTTGTACCCTACGTATTACCGCGGCTGCTGGCACGTAGTTAGCCGGTACTTCTTCTGCAGGTACCGTCACCCAAAGGCTTCTTCCCTACTGAAAGAGGTTTACAACCCGAAGGCCGTCATCCCCCACGCGGCGTCGCTGCATCAGGGTTTCCCCCATTGTGCAATATTCCCCACTGCTGCCTCCCGTAGGAGTCTGGGCCGTGTCTCAGTCCCAGTGTGGCCGGTCGCCCTCTCAGGCCGGCTACCCGTCGTCGTCTTGGTAGGCCATTACCCCACCAACAAACTGATAGGCCGCGAGCCCATCCCCAACCGAAAAA
>NZ_KV786121.1:0-20827 GCF_001806835.1 Brevibacterium sp. HMSC24B04
GAACAGCGCCTACTTCGTCATCATCGGCGCCTCGTCATATGGGGAAGCTCAGCCCCGCAGGGGCTGCGGCGCTGCCGTCAGTGGCTGAGGTCTGAGCCTGCGGTTTCCTTCATGGTGGAAATCGTGATGCACGAGACGATCAGCAGGAACACCGAGTATCCGGCGAAGATCCAGGGGTTGCCAACGGCGGCGAGAACCATGCCGGCGGTACCGCCGAACGCTGCAATGGCCACGGCGTAGGGGATGCCGAAGCCCGCGGTGCGCTGGGCGGTGGGGAACATTTCGGCGTAGGTGGCCGGGGCGTGCGAAAGGAATCCCGCCAGCAGGATCAGCTGCGTGCACACTGCTGCGACCAGCAGCGGGAACGATCCGGTGGCGATGATGCCGATGGCGGGGAAGTACAGAAGCGCACTTCCGCCCAGGCCGATGAGCATAGTGGGTTTGCGGCCCCACTTGTCAGACACCCAGCCCCATACCGGAAGTGCGAAGCAGAAGACGATATTGCCGATCAGGCCGGCAACGAAGCCCTGCTGTTCCGTGAAGCCGAACGACTTGTGCGAAATAGATGCGATGGTGACTGACCAGATGTAGTACGAAACCGTCAGACCGGCGGTCATGCCGATGACACGCAGGCCGATGGGCCAGTTCTTGAACACTTCGATGAAGACGTTCTTTGACAGCTCTGGTTTGGGCTGTTCCTGTGCTTTCCTGCGCTGCTCTTCGAAGATTTCGGATTCTTCCATGTGGCGACGGATCCACAGCGCCACAAGTCCGAGCACGGCGCCCAGGGCGAACGGGATTCGCCACCCCCATGCGCTCATGGCCTCCGGTGACAGTGTTGCCTGCAGGGTCAGGCCGAGAGCCAGGCCGATAAGCTGGCCGCAGGTGCCGGACACGTAGATGCTGGAGGAGTACAGGCCCCTGTGCTCACGAGGTGCCTGTTCGGCAAGGTAGGTCTGTGCGGCTGGGAGCTCACCGCCGTGGGCGAGCCCCTGAATGAGCCGGGCCACAAGGAGCAGTGCTGAGGACAGCCAACCCACCGATTCATAGGTTGGGCAGATCGCGATGAGCAGTGAGCCGCCGGATGCGGCGACGACTGACAGGGTGAGTGCGTGTTTGCGGCCGATTCGGTCGCCGATCCAGCCGAAGACAACACCGCCGAATGGCCGGGCGACGAAGCCGACGGCGAAGACCGCCATAGTCTCCAGGAACGCTGACTGCGGGTTGTCGCTGTTGAACAGCTGGCTGGACAGGTATACGGCGAAGCTGGCGTAGACGTTCCAGTCGTACCATTCGAGCGCGTTTCCAACGCTCGTGCCGATGATGGTTTTGGCGTTTGTATGCGGACGTGCTGTTGCTGATGTTGGTGGTGTGCTCACGGGCACCTACTTCGAATCGGGTTTTTTGATGTGAGCCAGACTACGCCCATTGAAAGGTGCTGACGGTCAGTTTCTGTCATTTTTCTGTAGGCGGTTAGACTGGACTGCTGACACCTACACGCACTGGAGGACCACGCGGTGACTTTTCTTGAGGGGCTGAGAGGCCCTGATGACCTGCGGGAACTCAGCGACGCAGAATGTGACGTTCTGGCCAAAGAGATCCGCGACGAACTGATTTCGAAAGTCTCAGCCGTCGGCGGACATCTGGGTCCCAACCTCGGCGTTGTCGAACTGACCATGGCGATTCACCGCGTGTTCAAGTCCCCGCGTGACACCGTGCTGTTCGATGTAGGCCACCAGTCCTACGTCCACAAACTCCTCACCGGCAGACTCGCCGGCTTCGACACGCTGCGCCAGTGGGGCGGCATGTCCGGCTACCCCTCGCGGGAAGAAAGCCCGCACGACGTCATCGAGAACTCGCACGCTTCGGCTGCGCTGTCATGGGCTGACGGCATCGCCAAGGCGAATCAGCTGCGCGGTAAGAACGACCGCCACGTCGTCACCGTCGTCGGCGATGGTGCACTGACGGGCGGTCTGGCGTGGGAAGCGCTCAATACAATCGCAGCGGACGAATCGACCCCACCGCGCAAAATGGTCATCGTCGTCAACGACAACGGCCGCTCCTACGCGCCGACCGTCGGCGGCTTCGCAACGCACCTCGATTCCCTGCGCACTTCGTCGAGCTACGAAAAGATCCTGTCCTGGGGCAAGGAACGCCTGCAGGAGGGCGGGATCCCCGGCCGCTACGCCTATTCGGCCATGCACGGTATGAAAAAGGGTCTGAAAGACATGGTGACGACGCCGTCACCGCAGGCCGGCATGTTCGACGAACTGGGGATCAAGTACATCGGCCCGGTGGACGGGCATGACCTCGAAGCCCTCCAGCGGGCGCTGACTCTGGCCAAACAGTACGATGCCGGTCCCGTCATCGTGCACGCGCTCACCCAGAAGGGTCACGGCTACGCTCCGGCGTATAACGACGACGCGGACCAGTTCCACGCCGTCGGCGTCATTGACCCTTCAACGGGCAAGGCCAAGCCGACAGTCGGCACCTCGTGGACCGAGGTGTTCGGCAAGGAAATCGTTGAGATCGCGCGCAAGCGCGACGACATCGTGGCAATCACCGCCGCCATGCTGCAGCCGGTTGGACTGAAAGAATTCGCAGACGAATTCCCCGACCGCGTTTTCGACGTCGGCATTGCCGAACAGCATGCAGTGGCCTCGGCCGCCGGTCTGTCCTTCGGGGGACTGCACCCCGTGGTCTGCCTGTACGCAACCTTCCTCAACCGCGCCTTCGACCAGGTGCTCATGGACGTTGCACTCCACAAACAGGGTGTGACTTTCGTCCTCGACCGCGCCGGCGTGACAGGCCCGGACGGAGCAAGCCACCACGGCGTGTGGGACATGGCGATGCTGCGGATCGTCCCAGGACTGCAGCTGGCAGCCCCGCGTGACGCCACACGACTGGTTGAAGAACTGCGCGAAGCCGTCGAAGTGGAAGACGCCCCGACGGTCGTGCGTTTCTCCCGCGGCAAAGTCGGCCGTGAATTCGAAGCGCTGCGCCGCACAGAAGACGGCGTTGACGTGTTGGCCGACGTGCCTGAGGACTGCAGTGAAGACGTTCTCATCGTGTCGGTTGGGGCTCTTGCCGACCGAGCCCTGGCTGTGCGTGACGAACTCGCTTCCCGCGGCATCGGCGCCATGGTCGTCGACCCCCGGTGGGTGCTGCCGGTCCCGCAGTCCGTCATCGAACGCGGCGCTGAGTTCAGCCTCGTCGCTGTGATCGAAGACGGCATCAAGATCGGCGGCATCGGGTCGCAGATCCGTCAGGAGCTGCGCGAAGACCGTTCGCGCACGGGCGTTGTCGAACTCGGCGTGCCGGATGAATTTCTGCCGCAGGGAACGCGCGAAGAAGTCCTGTCCTATGCCGGCATGGATGTTTCGGACATGGTCGACGACATTCTGCGCATGCTTCCCGGTGCTGAGCGTCACCTGCGCGAAGCTCGCTGACTCAGCCGGCTGACCAGCAGGGGCAGGAGACTGCAGCCTGCAGCCGGCCGGCACTCAGGCGCGTACGCCGCGATGCTGATCGATCACCCGGCACAGCAGCGGTGCAGCCTCGGCAATCTGCCATTCGCGCGCACCGCGCTCCCGCAAGAAGTCTTCGACAGCATCGACATCGGCCGGGTGGTCGCCGCCAAGGGCAGCCCGCGATGCCAGTTCCCGCACCAAAGCCGGAGTGATGAGAAGGTCGTGCGGCACATCGAGCTCTTCAGCCCGCGCGTTCACGGCACTCTTCATGTGCGTCAGGATGTCCTTTGCCGCGTCCCGCTGTTGCCTGGTCAGCCGCGGTGTTGACTTCTGCGGATCGCGCACCGTGGGCATCATGTCTTCTGGCAGGCGGTTACAGGCCTGCACGGCGCTGAAGAGCTCACGGGCATCCGCGGGTGTCGGGCGGCCTCGACCGGGAAGTCGCAGCAGCTCTTTGGAAGATCTCAGCTGTGTTCCCGCTGCTTGCACCATAGCTCGGTCCGCGATGATGCGTCCGGGAGCGACATCGCGCTCTTCGGCGATATCGTCGCGCACCGCCCACATGGCGCGCACACGCCCCAGACCGCGGCGATTCTTGATTGCACCCAGACCGTGCACGCGCCGCCAGGGCTCCGGGTACACCTTCGGGGTGAACAGTGCAGCGTGTGCGAACTCCTGCTGAGCGATTTCCCACTTGTCGGCTTCACGCAGCTTCTGTTCGAGAATGTCGCGCAGTTCAATGAGCAGTTCGACGTCAAGAGCGGCGTAGGCCAGCCAGTCGTGGGGGAGTGGACGCTGAGACCAGTCGACGTAGGAGTGCTCCTTTGCCAGGCGAACTCCCAGGTGGGCGCCGATGAGTGAAGCCAGTCCGAATTTCGGTTCGTTCAGCAGACGAGCGGCGATTTCGGTGTCGAAGACGCGGGTGGGAACCATGCCGGCTTCAGCCAGACAGGGCAGGTCTTGGCTCGAAGCGTGCAGAATCCATTCGGCATCCTGCATTGCGCGGCCAACCGGTTCGAGACTGTCAAAGGCTTCCGGGTCCAGCAGGAGGATCCCCGTTCCTGCGCGCTTGAGCTGAATGAGGAAGGCGCGGCTGCCGTAGCGGATGCCCGAGGCACGTTCGGCATCGACGGCTACGGGGCCAGTTCCGGCCTCCAAAGCAGCAACCGCGTCGGCGAGCGCTTTCGGGGTGCTGATGACCTCCGGCACGCCGCCGGCGGGTTCGTCGAGGAGTGGAAGGTTGGGGTCGACGTCAGATGAGCTCATCGCCTGCGTCCCGGGAAGGGACTGACTCCTTCGGGCATGGGTGGAAGGCCCGCCACGGTCATGATGAGCTCGACCCACGCTTCAACGTGTTCGGAAATGTCTGCGGGATCCTCAAGCACTGGGGTCCACGATGCACGCAGTTCAAGGTCGACGGTCGTCGGCCGCTGCGCGAGGGTTCCGAAGCTTTCGGATATGACTTTCGTGGTTGTGCCGCCGACGGCGGTCACATCGCAGTCGCGCCCGTCCAGGGCGTCTGTCAGCCACGTCCACGCAACGTGGCCGAGCATCGGCTCGGCGGCCAGTTCGTCTTCGAGTTCCGCACGGATATAGGACACGATCCTGAACGGCCCCTGCCATTCTTCCGGTGCTGCCGGGTCGTAGAGGACGACGATTCGGCCGGTCGCGAGGTCGTCAACGGCGTCGTCTTCGAGGAACGTGCCCTCGGCTGTGACCTGGGCGGAGAAAGCGACGGCCCACGGTGCTAGCCGGCCGGGTGCGGCGATTTCTTCGATCCTCACCTGCGGGGTCGACTGCACGGCCCGGAGGGCCTCGGCGAGTGTCGCGAAGGCCTTGGGCGTGCGGTTGATGGGAACAGGCTGGACCACGCCCTCAACGGTAGACAGCGCGGCGAGGCAGGCGAAGCTCCCACGCCGGGCGGATGGAATACTCGGGGGTCGAAGTGCCTTGAACCGTCGGAAGGAGTACGCAGTGACTGTTGAACCGGAAGACTTCAAAAGCGCTTTTGCCGATCACCCGGCCGGGGTGTGCATCATCACCGCAGACAGCGGTGACGGTCCGTTCGGGCTGACGGCCTCCTCGGTGGCCAGCGTGTCGCTCGACCCGCCTTCGCTCCTGTTCTCCGTCACGAAGGCCAGGGGAGCGGCCGGTCATGTTCTCGACGCTCCGCGCTTTGCCGTCAACATGCTCCACGCGGGGCATTCGGAGCTTGCCGTTCAGTTCGCCATGCCCGGCGGGGAGCGCTTTTCGGCCCGCCAGAACTGGACGTATATGGATGATGGGGTCCCGGTGCTCGATGACGCGCACTCCGTGTTTGTGTGTTCCCACTACGGCAGGCTGCCGGTTGGGGAATCGACGGTGGTCGTGGGAGAAGTGGAAGACATCGTGCGCAGGCCACAGGGCATTCCCATGGTCTATCACCAACGCCGCTTCCACGACCTCGGCAAACTCCTGTGACGAGGTGCCGGTCACACCTTCGCGGTATGACCGTGACCGGTGTCCCGGATGGGCTCAGCATCTGAGACGATAGGGGCATGGCTACAACTTTCGAGCGGGCGGCAACCGGCCGTCCTGTATCGCGCACACCCATCTGGTTTATGCGGCAGGCAGGCAGGTCTCTGCCGGAGTACCTCAAACTGCGTGAGGGCACCTCGATGCTGGAGTCGTGCCGCCGCCCAGACATGGTCACCGAAATCACGATGCAGCCGGTCCGCCGTCACGGCGTTGACGCTGCGATCTTCTTTTCCGACATCGTCGTTCCGCTGCAGGCGGCTGGTGTTGGCGTGGAGATCAAACCCGGTGTTGGGCCGGTCATGGATCAGCCCATCCGTCGGGCTGAGGACATTGACGCCCTGCCAGAGCTGACTCCGGATGACATTCCCGACATTGTCGAATCGGTGCGCGGAATTGTTGAGCAGCTTCCCGAAGACACTCCGCTCATCGGCTTTGCCGGCGCACCGTTTACGCTGGCCAGCTACCTCATTGAGGGCGGTCCGTCGAAGAATCACGAAAAGACGAAGGCCATGATGGTCGGCGCTCCTGAACTGTTCGACCGTCTGCTGAGCAAGCTCGACGTCATGTCGGAGCTGTTCATCCGCACGCAGGTTGAGGCCGGCGCGAGCGCTTTCCAGGTGTTCGACTCCTGGGCGGGCTACCTGTGTGAGGAGGACTACCGTCGTTATGTTCTGCCGCACACGCAGCGTCTTTTCTCCGGCCTTTCTGATCTGGATGTTCCCAGCATTCACTTCGGTGTGCAGACCGGCGAGCTGCTGACCGCTATGTCGGAGGCCGGTTCGACCGCCGTCGGCGTCGACTTCCGGGTTGACCTGGCCGAGGGCATTAAGCGAATCCAGCCGCATCAGGCTGTGCAGGGCAACCTGGATCCCGCGATGCTGTTCGCTCCGTGGGAGGCTCTGCAGGAGCGGATCGAGTCGATTGTCCGCAAGGGGCTCGAAGCTCCCGGCTTTGTGTTCAACCTGGGTCACGGCGTGCTGCCGAACACCGATCCCGAGGTGCCGGGCCGGGTTGTTCGGGAAGTCCACAGGATCTCGGAACAGGTTCTGGCTGAAAAGGCATGACCGGACGCCGCGCTGTCGTCATTGGGGCCGGGATCTCCGGCCTGACCGCCGCCTATGAGTATCTGCAGTACTCGCCGGGCAGTTCTGTCACGGTGTACGAGGCGTCTGACCGCTTGGGCGGTCTGCTGAAGTCCTCGACACTGGGCGGGGCTGTTGAGTCGGCAGACGTCGGTGCCGAGGCGAGCCTCTATGTGCGGCCGGAAACCCGGGGCCTTGCCGAGGCCCTCGGCCTGGAAGCCGTCTATCCCTCCCGCGAGCACTCTTCGCAGCTGTTTGTGGGCGGTCGGATGCAGGCTATGCCCAAAGGCACCCTCATGGGCGTGCCGGGGGATCCCCGCGCGCTTGATGGAATCCTGAGCGCCGATGAGATCGCCAGAGCTGAAGCCGAACAGCTGACCCCCGCCGGTGCTGACGATGTGTCGGTCGGCGATTTCATTGCCTCCCGCCTGGGTGATGCGGTTGTCGACAAAGTGCTCGACCCGCTCATCGGCGGCGTGTATTCGGGTCGCTGCCGCGACCTGTCGATGCAGGCGACCGTGCCGGCGCTGCTGCAGGCACACCGCGAGGGCACCTCAGTGCTTGAGACCGTCAGGGACGCGCTTGCCGCCCGCACCGCCACCTCGGGAGCGAATGTTCCCGGCACCCAGAAGAAGTCCGCACCGCCCGTGTTCATGACTCTGCGCGGCGGGATCAGCGTTCTGATCACGGCACTTGCCGACGATGTGCGCAGTCGTGGCGGGCAGATCAATACGGGTGCGCAGGCTGTGTCCGCGAACAGAGCAGACGACGGCTGGCAGGTGGTGTTCGCCGGTGGCGAGCAGGTGCGTGCCGACGATCTCATCATTGCCGTGCCCGCTTACGCGGCAGCTGAGATTCTGCGCGCAGAGGCACCTCGGGCCGCGCAGCTGCTGGCGGAGGTTCCCTACGCCAGTTCGGCTGTCATCACGGCGGTCATCGACCTGGTTGAGCCCCTAAACGGCAGTGGATTCCTCATCCCGCCTACGGAAGACCGCTTCATCAAGGCCTCCACCTACGCGTCAAACAAATGGCCGTGGCTGGACGACGTCCTGCCTGAAGGCCGTGCGGTTGTGCGCATGAGTGTGGGCCGCTTCGGCGATGCCCCCGATGTGTGGGAGCAGTTGGACGATGACGAACTTGCCAGCCGCGCGTGGGCGGACTGGCTCGACATCACCGGCAGGAACGACACTGCTGTGCACCTCGAAGTCCAGCGGTGGCAGGACAGTCTGCCGCAATTCACCCCGGGACACTTTGACCGCGTGGCGGACATCGACCGCGCGACATCTGAGATCCCCGGCCTGGCGCTGGTCGGAAACGTGTACGAAGGTGTAGGACTGCCGGCGTGCATATCCCGAGCGCAGAACGAAATCCATCGCATGAGCGAGAAAGGCTGATAATGCGCGAATACCAAGAACCCTCACAGGAACAGATCGACCGGGCCAACGACGAAATCCGCTACCTCGGCTATTCCGTCTTCGCCGCCAGCGGTGACCTCCCCGAGGGTGACCGCCAGCAGCTTGCCGGTGAGGTCCTTGAGCAGCTGGACGAACTCAAAGCGGAAGGCCTGACCGTCCGCGGAACCTACGACGTTTCGGCACTGCGCGCTGACGCCGACATCATGTTCTGGTGGATCGCACCGAAGGTCGAAACCCTCCAGAAGGCTTACTCGATTGTTCGCCGCTCAACACTCGGCGCGATCCTCGAACCCGTGTGGTCGGTTGTCGGTCTGCACCGCCCCGCAGAGTTCAACCGCCGTCACATCCCAGCGTTCATGACGGACGAAACACCGCTGGACTACCTGTGCGTGTACCCGTTCGTGCGCAGCTACGACTGGTACATCCTCAAAGCCGAAGACCGTTCGAAGATGCTGCGCGACCACGGTATGGCAGCTGCGGGCTACAAGGACATCAAAGCGCACACGGTGTCGTCGTTCGCTCTGGGCGACTACGAATTCCTGCTGGGCTTCGAAGCCGACCAGCTGCACCGTCTGGTCGACATGATGCGCGACCTGCGCGCCACCGAGGCTCGCCTGCACGTGCGCGAAGAAATCCCGTTCTACACGGGACCGCGCCGCGAACTGGCTGACATCATCGCCGACTGGCGCTGATCCCCGTTGACCCCAAGCAGCGCCAAGCGCTGACAGAATGACTGTGGCCGCCGGATACTCCGGCGGCCACAGTCATTCCCACAGCCCAACCCGGCCCCAGCACCGGAGGCCAGCCAGAACCAGGTGAGCTCCGCCTCGTCAGTCCTCCACGAGTTCCAGACAGATGGAGTTGATGCAGTACCGCGCATCGGTCGGGGTCGGAAAGCCCTCACCGTAGAAGACGTGGCCCAGGTGGCTGTCGCAGGCGGCACACCGCACCTCGGTGCGGACCATTCCCATTGATTCGTCGCGGATGTAGCGCACGCGGTCTTCAGCCAGCGGTGCATAGAACGCCGGCCAGCCGCACTGGGCATCAAACTTCGTTTCCGAGGTGAACAGCTCCGCCCCACACGCCCGGCACAGATAGCGGCCTTCGCGGAACACCCCGTCGTACTCACCGGTGAACGGCCGTTCCGTTCCACCCTGGCGAAGCACAGCGAACTCCTCCGGGGAGAGAATCTCCTGCCATTCCTGTTCTGTTCTGTTTGCTGCGTCAGCCATGTCAGCTCCTGTTCTTTGTGCGCCGGTGATGACTCAACTGTAGAAAACTGTGTTCGGTGCGAAGAATTCCGGCCACGTTGGCACACCGGCGTCAGCCGACCCTAAACTGTTCTGCAGGAGGTAACCAGGTGGCACAGCCTATCCAGTCCAAGACAGCACGAGCCCTGGCAGCGGGGCTCGGCATCGGCATCGGGATCGGTGCTCTTGTCTCGATTGCCTCTTCCGGGCTTGCCGTCTACTTCGCACGGAAAGTCGTCACACCCGGAAAAGCCAAAAACGATGTGCGGATCCTACACGTCGAGGGTTTCGACGACGACATGATCATCCACCTGGAAGCAACGCCGGACACTCTGGTTCCCGGAACATACGGCCTGTACTTCGGCAACGGCACCGACGAAGGCTTCGCCCGCATCGGCGATCTCATTGAATACGACCCCGTTTCCGCAACCGTCAGCCGGAAGGTCGACACAGTGCTGCGCGGGGACATCCGTCACGCTTCCGTGGGTCGGTGGACGGGAACCGTCCACTTGGGGCCAGAAGACCTCGACCTTCCGTGTGAAAACATCGTCATCAGCTCTGACGTTGGGGCGCTGCCATCGTGGTTCCTGCCGACCACCGCGGCACAGCCGTCGGACACGTGGGCCATCCTGATCCACGGCCGAGGCGGAACTCGCCGGGAAACGCTGCGTGCGGCTGCCGTTCTTGACCGGGTGGGGATCCCGTCAATCGCCATGTCCTATCGCAATGACCCGGAAGCTGAACGCCACCAGACCTACGGCCTGGGGGATACCGAATGGCTTGACGTTGACCGTGCAATTGACTTCGCCCTGGCCAACGGGGCGCGCAGGATCGTGCTGTTCGGATGGTCGATGGGTGCCGCAATTGCGTTCCAGACCGCATCCCGTGGTCGTCACGCCGACAGCATCGTCGCCATGGTGCTCGACGGTCCGGTTGTCGACTGGTATGACGTTCTGGACCACCAGGCCAGGCTCAACCTGCTGCCCACCCCGATTGCCAGGCTGACGCTGCAGATGATCACTCAGCCGTGGGCGCGCAGACTCACCGGCCTGGAAACGCCCCTGGATCTTGACCGCATGGACTGGGTTAAGCGAGCGGCCGACCTGAGACTGCCCACACTGCTCATCCACTCCGAAGATGACGAGTTCGTGCCGGTGGGGCCGTCGCGTGCGCTCGCCGGCTTCCGTCGGGACCTCGTGACAATGCCGCGCTACACAAAGGCGCTGCACACAAAGGAATGGAATGTGGATCGGCTCGCATGGGAAGACGACGTGGCGCGTTTCCTACGCAGTCTGGAAACCCAGACGCAGCATGAGGGTGCTGTCGCCTTCGACGGCTGACAACAGGCGCAGGTCGGCGGGGCCGTCCAGTTCGACCTGACCGAGGATGCCCGGCCCATCGCCGCCCACCAGCAGCGGACTGGTGGTCACGCACATTTCATCAATGGCGCCCGCGGCTGCCCATGCGCCCAGCAGGGACGGGCCCCCTTCACACAGGGCGCGCTTGAATCCGCGCTGGGCCAGCGCCTTCAGCACTGTGTGCGGGTCAGCAGTGTCAACGCGGATGACTTCATCGAGACTGCTGCGCAGGCGCTGCAGAACCTCGTCGTCTTCGGCTGTTGTGAAGACGATGATGCGGCCGCTGCCGGCAGACGTCAGGTGTTCGACGTCGAGGTTCCCTGAGCCGGTGATGATCGCCAGCACAGGGGCCGGCTCCTGGCCGCGGGCCTGCCGGGCTTCAGCAAAGCGCTGGCGGGCGGGCAGACGCGTGTAGCCCTCTTCACGGACAGTGGACGCACCGACGATGACAACATCGGCCAGGGAACGCAGGACGGCGAAGACGCGCTTGTCCGAGGGGCTGGAGATGGTTCCTGACAGTCCGTCCGCGCCTGCGATCTTGCCGTCGAGGCTTTGCACCATGTTCGACTGTACGCGTGGGCGATCCGATGGAATCGCGGTCGAATCGTAGAGTTCGGTCAGGACTTCTTCTTGCGGGTCGGGTGCGAGGTCGACAGGCGAGGGGAAGATCTGCTGCAAGTGCTGTGAGGCGGCCACGAACAGACTCTTAACGTGCGAGGAAGTCAGCGCTGCCCATGGCGATCATGGGGTTCTTGTCGGGGTCGAGCGCCTTGAGGATGGTCCCCATGTCTTCGCGGTCGACGGTCACGCAGCCGTGGGTGCTGTTTCCGTGGTCGACGTGCAGCCAGATGCCGCCGCCGGGGGCTTTGCCCTGCGGGCGTGTGCGGTCGGTGGGCGGAACCCCCGTTTTGCGGTTGTAGTCGATTGCGAGGACGTAGTCGTAGACCTGCGTGTAGTCGTCTCCGTAGACGGCTTGAGCGCTGCCGCGCAGGCTTTTGTCCTGTGTGTAGGGCATCTTCGTGCCCGGGTCGGGCAGGTAGCCGCCGGCATCAGTGAGCGTGAAGACTCCCGCCGGGGTCGACATGTCGCCCTCTTTGCGCTTTTCCTTCCACCCGGCTTCGCCGTTGTGTCCGGTAAACGACAGCTTCTGCTGCCAGCCGCCATCAGTTCGCTCATACAGGGTTGTCGTGACGGCGGTGTCTTTGTTCTTCGGACTTGAAGACACGATCACCTGTTGGGTGTCCTGGGGAATCTGGGCGGCCGTTTTGGGGCCCAGCTGGGGGATTGAGGTGTGGACTTCGCTGCTGTCACCGCCGCGGATGTGCAGAACGGGTGCGGAAAAATCGCCGGGTGTGCGCAGGGTGGGCGCGGTGAGCTGCTCGTCTTCGGCAATTGCCGGGGTCGACTGGTTGGCGGCTGCCACAGCCAGTGCAAGCGCACCGGCAAGAACGCCGGCCGCTGGGAGAATCCACCACGGCTTCGCGGATGGCGAGTTCGATCGCGCGTTTTCCATGCAGCCCAGTATCTCATTCCGAACGCGCAAGACGGTGGACCGGGCGTGTCTGCGGTAGGTGCGCGGTTCTGCCGAAGGCCTGCCGTACGGCAGTGTCGGCTAGACTGCACCGCATGAGCAAACCGTCCGACGCCGGTTCCAACGGCACACCGTCCAACGGCAGCCCAGGCTTTTCATCTGAGAACAGCTCTGGGGCCGGGAGCCTGCACCGAGAGATCTTCGACAGCGAGGTCGATGGCGATTCGACTCGCCAGATGAGCTTGGACGAAATCAGCGAAATCGGTCGGCAGCGCTCGTCCGAGGGCGAACGGTTCACTCCGCCTCCTCCGCCGGCAGCACCTCCTCGGGCCGGCGCTCCCACGCCGGCAGCCCCACCGGTTCCTCCAGAGCGGCCAGCCATCCGCGCACAGTCGGACGTCGATGCCTTTCCGCCTCCTGCCGTGCCCCCGACGGCCCCGACCGTCGGTGCTGCGCAGGCGCACCACGGTGCGCCCCAGGCGCCTGGACAGTTCAGTCCGCAGGCAGGATACGCAGGCCACGCGGCGGCCGGCTACGCAGCAGTCGCACCGCCCCAGGCTTCTCACGAGGGCGCACAGCAGCAAGAAGAGCCCAAGAAGAAAAAGTCGAATCTTCCGTGGGCCGCTGTCACCTTCACCACCGTATTGGCGCTTTTCCTCGTCGGCGCGGGCCTGTACATCTTCTTTGACATGCGGTCATCGGAAGACCACATCGAAACAACTGCGCCGCCGGAGGTGGGCGGCGCGTCGTCTGAAGCTGAACCCGAGGAGAGTGAACCAGCCGAAAGCACCCCGACCTTCGATGCTTCGGATGCGAAGGCGTTCATCACGCCGTCGGGCAATATTTCGTGTGTCATCTACAAGGACCGTGCACGCTGCACCGTCTACAGCTTCGACTATTCGCCCGGTGACAAACCGGAGAACTGCTCTGACGATGTTGAGTGGGGAAGCGTTGCGGAAGTGACCAAGAAGGCTTCCGGCTTTTCGTGCAAGAACGTCGGCGAAGGTCCAAGCCCGGAAGAACTGGGCTACGGCAAAACCATCAAGGCCCACGGTTTTGAGTGCTCATCGCAGAAAGACGGTGTGCGCTGCAAGGGACCGGGCGGCAGCTTCCACGTGCGCAAGGCAGAGTTCAAGTTCGACTGACACGGGCCTGTCTCAAACGCTAAGACAATAATTCGAGACTCAACGGGGCGAGAGTAGGGTCACAGTATGCGTCTGCTTCTCCTTAGCTGCCGCGGCGAGTCCTGAACAAGGCCGACCCTCGTCGCGGAGTCAGTGCTGTTCGGTCGCCTGAAGACCACCCAAGGAGATCACATGACGAATCTGCAGAAGCCAAGCCCCATGCCGTTCACGAAGTACAAGTCGTTCTTCGATCGCATTGACCTTGACATGTCCGACCGCACGTGGCCTGACCAGCGTCTGACCCGCGCACCGCGCTGGCTGTCGACCGACCTGCGCGACGGAAACCAGGCGCTCATCGACCCCATGACGGTCGAACGCAAAATCAAGATGTTCGAACTGCTGGTGAAGATCGGCTTCAAGGAAATCGAAGTCGGATTCCCCTCGGCCAGCCAGCCGGATTTCGACTTCGTGCGCCACATCATCGAAAAGGACATGATCCCGGATGATGTGCGCATCTCGGTTCTGACCCAGGCGCGCGAAGACCTCATCGAGCGCACCGCCGAATCGCTCATCGGCGCGGACAAGGCCACCATACACATGTACAACGCGACGGCTCCGGTGTTCCGCTCGGTCGTCTTCGGCTTTGACGGCGACGGTCGCGCACAGACGAAGGACATCGCGCTGCGCGGAACCCAGGCCGTCATGAAGGCAGCCGAATCCGTCCTGCCGAACACCGACTTCGGTTACCAGTACTCGCCGGAGATCTTCGTCGACACGGAACCCGATTTCGCTCTTGATGTCGTCGCGGGAGTGCTCGACATGTGGCAGCCGGAAGAGGGCCGCGACACTGTCGTCAATCTGCCGGCCACTGTTGAGCGCGGCACCCCGAACGCCTACGCCGATCAGATCGAATGGTTCTGCCGCCACATTCCGTACCGCGATCAGGTTGCGGTGTCTCTGCACCCGCACAACGACCGCGGCACGGGCGTCGCAGCGGCAGAGCTGGGACTCATGGCCGGTGCCGACCGCATCGAAGGGTGCCTGTTCGGCAACGGTGAGCGCACCGGCAACCTCGACCTCGTGACGGTTGCCATGAACCTGTACACGCAGGGCGTTGACCCGGAACTGGACTTCTCCGACATCAACGAGGTCATCCAGACGGTTGAGCACTGCAACCAGATCGGCGTGCATGAACGCCACCCCTACGGCGGTGACCTCGTGTTCACCTCGTTCTCCGGTTCCCACCAGGACGCCATCAACAAGGCCTTTGCCGAACGCGAGCGTCGGGCGCGTGAAACGAGCACCCCGATCGACCTCATGGAATGGGACATGCCGTACCTGCCGGTCGACCCGAAGGACCTCGGCCGCAGCTACGAAGCGATCATCCGCGTCAATTCGCAGTCGGGCAAGGGCGGGGTCACGTACCTGCTCAAGACCGAGTACGGCCTGGATCTTCCGCGCCGCATGCAGGTGGAGTTCTCCAAGGTCATCAAGAACGTCACCGCCGGCGGCGGGGAACTGTCCGCAGAGGCCATCTGGTCTGCCTTCAGCGACGAATACCTGCCGACCGACAACGCGTGGGGCCGCTTCCGCATCAAGGGGCTGCGCACTGAATCGCTGGGCGATGACGAGGCCGGCCGCCACGCCGAAAAGGTCGAGGTGGCGCTCAGCATCGACGGTCAGGAACGGGAATTCGAGGGGCTGGGTACCGGACCGCTCAATGCCCTGGTCAACATCCTCAACGACAACTTTGACCTCGACATGCGCGTACAGGACTACTCCGAACACGCTGTTGGTGCGGGTGCCGACGTTGCGGCTGCCGCCTACGTTGAAGTCATGATCGGCGACCGGATCATGTGGGGTGCGGGCATGCACCCGAACATAGCGAAGGCTTCACTCAAGGCCGTCATCTCGGCTGTCAACCGCTACCTGCGGGACAACAGCGACGACTGACCCAAAGAACGAGACAAGCTCACGAGGCGGTGCCGACGCACCGCCTCGTGGCGTGTGGGGGACAATGGACAGGTGAGGAAATATCGTGACGCGGGTGTTGTCCTGGGCACCCATAAGCTCGGCGAAGCCGACCGGATCGTCACGATCCTCACGCGCCGCAGCGGAGTAATCCGCGCCGTTGCGAAGGGGGTCCGCAGAACCTCGAGCCGCTTCGGTTCGCGTTTGGAACCGCTCATGATGATCGACCTGCAGGCCAACCGCGGCAGAAACCTCGATGTTGTCACTCAGGTGGAGCTCATTGAGCCCTTCGCCCAAGGGCTCATCTCCGACTACGACTACTACACTGCGGGTTCCGTGATGGCAGAAACCGCTCTGCGGTTGACGGAAGACGATCCGCACACGGAAGACCAGTTTCTTCTGCTGGTTGCCGCTCTGCGCTCTATGTGTCGGCGCGAACATCCTGCGCGTTCGTCGCTTGACGCCTATTTGATTCGGGCGATGTCGCTGGCCGGGTGGGCGCCGAGTCTCATCGACTGTGCCCGCTGCGGGGCTCCCGGTCCGCACCGCGCGTTCTCCCTTGAAGCAGGAGGTGCCGTATGCCGGGCATGCAGGCGGGGAGGGGAGCACCTCCCCGGGCCCGATGCGTTGGCATACCTGCACAGGATCAGCACGGCAGACTGGCCTGAGCCTGGCACGGTTGCCGACTATGACGTGCAGGCGGCGTCAAAAGTGGTGACCGCTTTTGTGCAGTGGCACTTGGAGAGGCGTGTGAAATCGCTGGCGCTGTTGGAGCGCTGAACGGCTGTCCTGCCATAATGGCGGCGTGAAGCATCAGCCGATTCCCCCGCACCCGCAGGGCGCCCAGCCGCCGGCGATCCCGTCGAAGTTCGTTCCAAAGCACATCGCCGTTGTCATGGACGGCAACGGCCGGTGGGCGAATGAGCGCGGTCTGCCGCGCACAGAAGGCCACAAAGCCGGCGAGGCCTCGCTGATGGAGGTCATCTACGGCAGCCTGGAAATGGGCGTCGAGGTGCTGTCGGCTTACGCATTTTCGACGGAGAACTGGAAGCGCTCCCCTGAAGAGGTGCGCTTCCTCATGGGCTTCAACCGCGATGTCATTCGACGCAGGGTTGATGAACTCGATGCCCTGGGTGTGCGCATGGTGTGGTCGGGCAGGGAAGGCCGTCTGTGGCGCTCGGTCATCAAGGAACTTGAGGTTGCGCGTGAGCGCACGAAGAACAACACCCGCATGACCCTGCAGTTCTGCGTCAACTACGGTGGGCGGGCTGAAATCCTCGATGCGGTCAACGAGATCACGCGGGAGGTCGCTCAGGGCAAGCTCAAGCCCGGCAAAGTGACCGCGAAGTCAATGGCTGCACGGCTCTACGCACCGGACCTTCCCGATGTCGATCTGTTCCTGCGCTCTTCCGGTGAGCAGCGCACCTCGAACTTCCTGCTGTGGCAGTCGGCCTATGCCGAACTGGTCTTCCAGGACGTCCTGTGGCCGGATGTCGACCGGACCACGCTGTGGAAGGCGATCGAAGAGTATGCCAGCCGCGACCGGCGTTTCGGCGGAGCCGTCGACAAGGTTGCCGGCAAGCGCTGAGAAGACAGAAGAAGCGGGCCCGAAACTGGTCTCGGGCCCGCTTTGCTGTTAAGCGTGAACGCTGACCGGTTCAGCCGGGACTCCGCTCTCAGCGGCGGCGGTCACCGCCGCGTTTGTCATTGCGGAAACCACGGCCGCCGCGCTTGAACGGACGGTCGGAGCCGGCTTTGCGGTCTTTGCGCTTAAACGGGCGGCCGGGGCGGCCGGTATCAACGCGGATGTCGATGCGCTTGCCCTGAATCTTGGTGTTCTTCAGGCGGTCGAGAACCGCCGGGTCGAGGTCTTCCGGCAGGTCGATCAGCGAGTGGTTTGATCGGATGTTGATGTGGCCGATCTGCTTGTTCGTGATGCCGCCCTCGTTGGCGATGGCGCCGACGATCGCACCGGGGTTGACGCGCTCGTTGCGGCCGACTGCGATGCGGTAGGTGGTCAAGCCCTCTGTGGTGCGGGCGCGTTCATTGCGGTCGGGGCGCGCCTTCGGTTCGGGCAGCGGTTCCGGTTTCAGGGTTGAGGTGCCCAACACGAGTGCCGCCAGTGCCGCAGCGATGTCGGCAGCTGGGACATCGTGTTCGAGTTCGTAGGCGTCGATGACGGGACGCAGCTCCGACAGGTCGGTTGAGGCGAGTGCCTCGGAGATCTGCTCCTTGAACTTCTGGGTGCGGGAATCTGCGAGTTCGTCGACCGTCGGCATGGTCAGCGGCTCAACCTTCTGGCGGGTGGCCTTTTCAATTGAACGCAGCATGCGCTGTTCGCGCGGGGTCACGAAGAGGATCGCCTCACCGGTGCGTCCGGCGCGGCCCGTCCGGCCGATGCGGTGGACGTAGGACTCCGTGTCCAGCGGAATGTCGTAGTTGACCACGAGCGAAATCCGCTCGACGTCAAGACCGCGGGCAGCAACGTCGGTGGCGACCAGAATGTCGATCGAACCGGAGCGCAGCGCCTCGACTGTGCGTTCGCGGGCCTGCTGGGGAATGTCGCCGTTGATGGCGGCGGCACGCATGCCGCGGGCCCGCAGCTTTTCCGACAGTTCTTCTGTTGCCTGCTTGGTGCGGACGAACATGATGATGCCGTCGGCTTCCTCGACTTCGAGAATGCGGGTCAGCGCGTCGAGCTTGTTGGAGTGCATGACCGTCAGGAAGCGCTGGCGGATGTTCGCACCGGTTGCGGTGGCCTGCTTGATGCGGACCTCTGCCGGGGTTTCCAGGTACTGCCCGGTGATCCGGTGGATGGACGACGGCATGGTCGCGGAGAACAGCGCCACCTGGCGGGCGGAGCCGGATGCGGCGAAGATCTCCTCGATGTCTTCCTGGAAGCCCATCTTGAGCATTTCGTCTGCTTCATCCAGCACCATGTGGCGCAGGTTCTGCAGTTTGAGCGAACCGCGCTTGAGGTGGTCGATGACACGGCCGGGCGTTCCGACGACAACCTGAGCGCCGCGCTTAAGGCCCGACAGCTGCGGTGTGTAGGACTGTCCGCCGTAGATCGGCAGAACAGAGAAGTCGGGCAGGTTCGCGGCGAAGCTCGTCAGTGCTTCGGCCACCTGGATGGCCAGTTCCCGGGTAGGGGTGAGGATGAGCGCGAACGGGCCGTCGTCGGCACGTCCGGCATCAGCCAGGTGAGTCAGCATCGGCAGGGCGAACGCGGCGGTCTTGCCGGTTCCCGTCTGCGCCAGGCCGATGACGTCACGGCCTTCCAGCAGCAGCGGGATGGTCTGCGCCTGAATGGGCGAAGGGGACTCGAAGCCAAGATCGGAGATCGCGGCGAGAACGGAGAGGTGGAGGTCGAATTCGGAGAACTGCGGGCTGTCTTGCTGCGCGTTTTCTGCCGAGGTGTTTTCTGCGTGGTTTTCTGCGCTGTCCATGGGACTCGTTTCTGTGCGTGTGCACGCTTGATCGCTGAGAACTGAATTGGCGATCTGCCCGTTCTAGGCCGGTGTGCACTCATAAACGCACGGAAAGCCCAGAGAGTTTGCGCGCCGAGCGCGCAGAAGATGCTGCGCAGCCTGTCGGCGCACACGGTTTAGGTGCACGTTCAAGTCTAAGCCACACCCGCGCCCGCCGGGTCGCCAAAGACCGTGAGTTCGGTAACCTTATGGAGGCTGCGCAATCGCAGCGACCCCGTACCGGCAGCGAACCGGCTGCACAACGCATCAAGGAGCATCTGTGGCATCGACTCTGGATTCCGTCATCACCCTGGCCAAGCGGCGAGGCTTCGTCTTCCAGGCCGGAGAGATCTACGGGGGTTCACGTTCAGCTTGGGACTACGGTCCGCTCGGTGTAGAGCTGAAGGAGAACATCAAGCAGCAGTGGTGGCAGACCTTTGTGCGCGGCCGGGCCGACATGGTCGGCCTGGACTCGTCGATCATTCTGCCGCGCCAGGTGTGGGAAGCATCCGGCCATGTCGAAACCTTCGTCGACCCGCTCGTGGAATCCCTGCACACCAACAAGCGCTACCGTGCCGACCACCTCATCGAGGCCTACATCGCCAAGCACGGCAAGGAACCTGAAAACGGTCTGGCTGACATTCGCGACCCAGAAACGGGTCAGGAGGGCAACTGGACGGAACCGCAGATGTTCTCCGGTCTGGTCAAGACCTACCTGGGTGCTGTTGATGACGGCCAGGGCCTGCACTACCTGCGTCCCGAAACCGCGCAGGGCATCTTTGTGAACTTCGCCAATGTTGTGACTGCCGCCCGCAAGAAGCCGCCGTTCGGCATCGGACAGATCGGCAAGGCGTTCCGCAACGAGATCACACCGGGCAACTTCATTTTCCGCACCCGCGAATTCGAGCAGATGGAGATTGAGTTCTTCGTCCACCCGGATGACGCGCAGAAGTTCTTCGACGACTGGGTTGAGGACTGCTGGAACTGGTTTGTGGAGCTTGGCATCAACCCGGACAACATGCGCAAGTTCGATGTTCCGGCAGAGGAGCGCGCACACTACTCCGACGGCACGATCGACCTGGAGTACCGCTTCGGCTTCACCGGCGGTGAATGGGGCGAGCTCATGGGTGTGGCCAACCGAACCGATTACGACCTTGGCCGTCACACGGAGCACTCCAACCAGAAGATGCAGTACTTCGACCAGGCCACCGGCGAGCGCTACACGCCGTATGTCATCGAACCGTCGTTTGGCCTCACGCGTGCGCTCATGGCGTTCCTCGTTGATGCCTACGTCGAAGACGAAGCTCCCAATGCCAAGGGTGGGGTAGACAAGCGCACCGTGCTCAAGCTCGACCCCAGGCTCGCACCGGTCAAGGCCGCTGTTCTGCCACTGTCGCGCAACGAAAAGCTGTCCCCGCAGGCACGCGAACTGGCTGACAAGCTGCGTCGCCGCTGGAACGTCGAATTCGACGACGCTGGTGCTATCGGTCGCCGCTACCGCCGCAATGACGAAATCGGCACGCCGTTCTGCATTACCTATGACTTCGATTCGCTCGATGACAACGCGGTCACCATCCGCAACCGCGATGACATGAGCCAGGAGCGCGTGGCGCTCGACCAGGTGGAGTCCTACCTGGCC
>NZ_KV786122.1:0-3860 GCF_001806835.1 Brevibacterium sp. HMSC24B04
CCTCTGACTGCCGCCAATCTTTGCAACAGAGCCCCTGGAGATGCTCGATCCTCCACGCGATGAGTTCCCGCCTCGCCCCGACGAGACCTGTCACTATTACGAGGCGGAAATCAGCTTCTTCGAACGAGTCGACGTCCACGTCGTCTGCTTCGCCTCCGACCAGGTCAGCAGGATCGGAACGGTTCCCGCGCCATGACCCCGGAGGATCGCACCGACACCCCGCCGATCCGTGTCCTGATCGCGGATGACGACCAGCTCGTCCGCACCGGCGTCGCCGCTATTCTCGCCTCCGCCACTGACCTTGACATCACCGCCCTCGCCAGCAACGGCCACGAGGCCGTCGACGCCGCGGCAACACACCGCGTTGACGTCGCACTGCTGGATATCCAGATGCCACGACTCGACGGCATCGGAGCTCTCCGTGAGATCCGGCACCGACTGCCCGAGCTTCCGATCGCCATGCTCACCACCTTTTCCGACGACCATCTCATCGCCGATGCGATCAACGCCGGCGCCCTCGGTTTCCTCCTCAAGTCCGACGAACCTCAGCAACTCATTGCCGGCGTCAGGGCCCTCGCGCACGGCGGAGGCGCGTTCTCCCCTCGAGTCGCCCGCTGGCTCGCCGCCGAGCAACGAGCGGGCCACCGCACCCGAACCGCGCGAGACGAACTCACTGCCCTGCTCACCGAGCGCCAGATCGAGCTCCTCACCCACATCGCTCGCGGACTCTCCAACGCCCAGATCGGCAGGGCCATGCATCTGTCCGAAGGCACCGTCAAGCAATACGTCTCCCAGCTCTTCAACACCCTCGGCATCGACAACCGTGTCCACGCCGCCATCACCGCCTACCGACATGGACTCATCACCTGAAGCCGACCCTGACCACACTAATGGTGGGTAGTGGCGCACTCGAGAGCATGGTCATCGTCGGCATCTAGATGGCGGTCGTCTACAGCGGCGCAATCTTTTAACCAAAGTGGACAGCGCGTCCGCGATCAGTCCCCGCTCCCCTGATCGTCGAAGGCAGTAGCGTCGTGACGGTTTCGATGCGCGTGATGATCGCGAGGGATGGCTACAAGCACCTCCTGCGCACGGTCGCGGCCAAGGACGACGACCGCGAGCCAACCCCGTAGGGCCGGCAAAGTAGTTGCGTTTCGATCGGGTAGTTTCTGCGGTTCCCAGATTACGGGCTTAAGGGTCGTTCGTGCTGTCCGCACAGGCCTCAGTCAACCTGCGTCTCGATGCAGTAGCGTCGCAGTTCTGCGATCATCGCGGTCTTGGGGGTGCTGACGAAGCGGAACGCATGGCTGAAACGGACGCGCATTCCTCCAGCCTCGAGGTAGCCGTCGCAGGAAGCGCGTCGTCCGTGGGTGACGACAGAAATGACCTCCACCCGCTCGGGAGAACGGCGGGCGCACCTCTCGGGCTGCACTGGGGCCGCTGTGTGTGGATTTCTCGATGAGCGTCCAGCTCATGTCATCGGCAAGCCACTCGGAGAGGGCCTCCAGCTCTCCCTTGGCCCGGTTCACAACGAAGTCTCCGTCAACGCACTTCCGTGAAGACTCATGGTGCTATGGCTCGATCCGATGCGCCCGGCCTTTCTCCGCGATCGGCACGCACATTTCGATGGGTCTATCAGGCTCCCAGCTGACCTGTCCTTGGTAGATGATGCCGAGTTTCCCGGTGGCGCCGTCTCGCTAGTCGGCCATGGCGAAGCAGTGTCGCCGCCGTGTTGCTCCTGCTCACGTCTCACAACTCACATCGAGTCGCCGCTCGCCCATGAGCCGAACTTCGGGGACGCTGCTGTACCACGCATGATGAGAATCACGCAGGGCACGTAGAGTGCTGCGGCGCAGAGCCAGAGGAAGCCGTCGGCGTTGATGTAAGTGAGCGCGAAGATCGTTGTGAAAGCGACCGGTCCGAAGATCGATGTGACGCTGTTGATGCTGGCGAGCACACCCTGGAGGCGCCCTTGGTGCTGTTCATCGACGCGCTGGGAGAGAAGGGTTTGCAGAGCGGGGAGGCCGATGCCACCGATCCCCAGTGCCGCCAAGATAGGCGCCATGGAAAATGCGTCAGTGACAATCGCCAGGCCTACGAGACCCAAGGCGTCGGTAACACACCCGATGATGACTGTTTTTGCCTCACCGATCCACTCCACGATGCGGCCAGTAAGGAGGGCCTGCACGAGAACCTGTACGATCCCGAAGACGGACAGGGAGATTCCAACTTCGACGGGACTCCAGTCGAGGCGGTGTTCAGTAAACAGCACCCAGGTCGCACCTGGAGCCTGCCCAATGAATTGAACAAGGCCGAATGCGACTAATAGGAAGGTAATCCCAGGCACCGCGCTGAGGCCGGGGCGACCACGATGCTGAGCGAGCGACGCAGAGCGCGCAGGGGAATCAGGACGGGTCTCGCGTAACAAGATAAAGGTGAGTGCCAGATTGCTCGCTGAGAGAAGAGCAGCGAGCAAAAACGGCAGATGTGGCGAGATGGCACCGAACAGTCCACCCATGGCTGGCCCCGCGATCATTCCGCCGCCATAGCAGGCACTGAGTAAACCGAAACGCTTGGCGCGCTGGTGGGGTGGCGTGATGTCGGCGATCACGGTGGCGGTGACCGCATTGGTCGCTCCGGTTATCCCAGCCACTGCACGGGCGATATAGAACACCGACAGAGCGGATGTCGTGGCGAGCACGAGATAGTCGACGGTCGCACCGGCCAGGGAAACAAGCAGCACCCGGCGGCGGCCGAATCGGTCCGACAGTGTTCCCAGTACGGGGGCAAAGATGAACTGCATTACCGCGTAGAGCGCGATCAGCACTCCGACGTTCAGCGGAACCGCATCAGCGGTGACCCCTGCCTCGTGTAGCAGTGCGGGGAGAATCGGCATCACCAGGCCCATGCCGGCGGCGTCGAGGCTAGCCGTGATGAGGACCGTGGCCAACGAGCCACGAGCGGAAGTGAGAGATGACACCTTATCAACGATAAAGTTATCGATGATAAAGTGCAAGCATGGCTCAGAAACAAGCGCGACTCGATCGTGCAGCAGTCTTGCGCGGTGCGAGGCATGTGCTCAATAACACGGGGATCGACGGTTTCACCACGCGGGCGCTGGCTGCGCATCTGCGGGTGCAGCAGCCAGCGCTCTACTGGCACTTTCGGACAAAGGGCCACCTGCTCGGATCGCTCGCAGCTGATGTGCTTGATCGCGAACACCACGCCTCACTCCCAGAGTCAGGGGAGCGCTGGGACGACTTTCTCCTGCGCAACGCGCGGAGCTTCCGGACAGCGCTTCTGGCAGTCCGGGATGGAGCACGGCTGCACGCAGAGTTTCACCGTCAAAAGAGTGACCAGATGCCAGCGGGCTCGGATGCCCCCGAAAGTCAGATCGAGTTTCTCGTGTCCGAAGGATTCGCTGAGGTCTCTGCGGTCCGAGCTCTCATGGCTATCAGCCGCTATACGGTCGGTTTCGTACTAGAAGAACAAACAGCGCTCGACAACGGATGTGAGCCTGTCGATCAAGACCTAGATTTCGAGTTCGGGTTAGTTGCAATGGTTGAAGGGCTGGCATCAAAGCGATGAGGGATGCTCGCGCTTTGGGTCTCTGCGTCAGTAAGGTCAATCCTTTCCCGCTCCCGCAGCACCTCCTCCGCGATACTGACGATTCGCTCATGGCTACGGAGCTCACTAACGAGCAAATCAGGGACCGTATGCATGTCGCGTCGCGATCGCGGAACGGCACATCAGCAGCATCTTCACCATGCTCGACCTTAACGAGCGCACAGGAAACAAGCGCGTCATCGCCGTCCTCGAGTACCTCAAGAGGCTCTGTTGCAAAAATCGTGAAGCTTGAG
>NZ_KV786123.1:0-3791 GCF_001806835.1 Brevibacterium sp. HMSC24B04
ATGATCGCTTCGACCATCCGGCGGGCGTCGGAGAAGGGTCTGCCTCTGCGCCCGGTGGGACGGGGGAGCACGTCCTGAATCAAGGACCACTGAGCGTCGGAGAGCATCTGGAAGCGTGACATGGGTCAAGACTCCCAGCGAAGATGCCGAATCTTTGTCAGACACGCCCTAAGTGTTGCTATGCGCTAGCGGCTCGACTTAGGCACCGCGAAACCACTGAGAGCCTCGAACCCCAGCTCGAGCACACCGCCAGAATTGCAGATCGCCTCGACCACGCGGTGGCAAGGTAACGTCCATCGTGTCGAGACCGACGGCCTCGTCCCAGAGGCCGTTGCCGCGAAGAACGTAGCGACTCTTGACTGGACAGACGAATGATAGAACTAGCTGTAGTTCCTTGGGACGTTGTGAACGCCTGAACTGAGGTGAAGACCTCCGGCAGGATGTGGATTACCACACTCGCATCCGCACACCGGAGGTCTTCATGCCCCACGCTAACGCACCCCTCACCCCTGAGGGACGCCGTCGTCTCGCCATCCTGATCGTTGAAGAGGACTGGCCGATCCGCCGCGCCGCTGAACGGTTCCAAGTCTCGCCTGCGACCGCCCGGAAATGGGCGGTCCGGTATCGGTCAGGGCAACCGCTGACCGACCGCTCCTCGCGCCCGCACACAAGTCCTGGCCGTCTCCCCAAGAAACGAGAACACCGGATCATCTCGCTCCGTTTCAACCGGCGCTGGGGCCCGCACCGGATCAGCTATCACCTCGGGATTCCACGTGCGACTGTGGGCCGAGTACTCGAACGCTACCGAATGCCACGCTTGGACCACATCGATTAGGCGACCGGCCTCCCGGTCCGTAAGACGAGGCCGGCCCGTTACGAGATGACCCGTCCGGGCGAACTCGTGCATGTGGATATCAAGAAGCTCGGACGGATCCCGGATGGTGGCGGGCATCGCATGCTCGGCAGAACACTCGGGAACCGGAACAACAAGAAGCAAGGCCGCGGCTACGCCTATCTGCATCATGCCGTCGATGGGTACTCACGCCTGGCGTATTCCGAGATCCTCGACGATGAACGCAAAGAGACCGCTGCCGGGTTCTGGAACAGGGCGCGCGCTTTCTTCACGGATGCAGGGGTCACCGTGACCGGGGTGATGACCGACAACGGCTCCTGTTACCGTTCCCACGCCTTCGCTGCCGCATTGGGCGAGGGGGTGAAGCACCGACGCACGCGTCCGTATCGTCCGCAGACCAACGGCAAGGTCGAACGGTTCAACCGCACCCTTGCGCAGGAATGGGCGTACGCCGAGACGTATGACAGTGATGAAGCCAGGGCCGCGACCTATACTGCCTGGCTCCATCACTACAATCATCACCGACCCCATACCGGGATCGGAGGGCTGACCCCGTCAGATCGCGTTCACAACCTCACGAGGAACTACAACTAGCTCGGTTCTTCGGACTTTCGGGCGGAGACACGGGAGGCTGATGGCCCCGGCCCCATGAATTGGCTCGCAAGAATACCTCGTTTGAGGTATGACCTCTTCGGCGAAGGTGACAACACTTAGCACTAGCGGCCGGCATTCCGTCGGTTGCTTCAGAGTCATATGCGACTGGAGGACGTTGTGAGTGAGAAACGAGCTTTGAAGCGAATCGCGGGATTTGGCATGATCGTGGCTCTCGCCACCGCAGGGTTGGCAGCCCCATCGGCCGCGTTCGCCCAAGAAGGAGAAACCGAACTGATCAAGCAGATCGAAGCGTCCGACACTCCATTCGCAGACTTGGAGCAGCTGACACCCGCTGAGCAGGAGCAGTTCCTGCAGGATCTGGAAGTGCTCAGTGAAGAACAGCAGGAGGAAGTGCTTCAAAGCGATGAGTGGACACCCAGCGTGTCGACGTTCGCATACTCCGACATCATCTGGTCCGGCCTTGAGAAGGCAGCGTGCGTGATCCACGTCGACCTGGTTTCCTGCAACCGGGCAGCCAAAGATGCCACAACCGCATCGAACTCGGCTGCGAGTCATTTCGCTTCAAACACGCTGCACAACGGCAAGGGCGACGCCTACCGGCACTGCTACTGGAACGCCCGTATGACGATTAGCATCGGCGAAAGCGGGGCAATGAAGATCGCCTCCAACCACGAGGCCATCCGAAACGGCCCGGCGAAAGAGAAGAAGATGGACCTCGCGAACAACAAGACAGGTCGGGCCATCGGCAAGGCGAAGAAGACCACTTCCAAGAGCCACACCGAGTGCAAGAGCCGCGCCAACAGCGGCAAACTCGTTACCCTGAAGTGATGATCTCCCCTAGTCTAAGACGGATCCCGAGCATCCTAGCGTTCAGTGCGTCGCTGACGGCGACGCTCGCGCTAACCGGTTGTTCGGGATCCGGCGACTTTGAGTCACGAGTTCTGCAGGTTAGCGAAGAAGGCAGCGCTTTTAGACTCCCTGACAAGGTCGACGGGAAGAACTGGGACGAGGTCCTGGTGCTATGCCCATACGACCAAGCTCCGCGCAATTTGGACCAAGCATTTGTGAACGCTGCCGCTGACATCGACACCAATGCCAGTGACGCATCGCAGTGGCTATTGTTCCGTACCGCCGACGATGTCACCACGCTCACCATCTCAAGGTCAGAACTGGAGTTCTGCTCTTTGTCGCACTCCGGTCCAAGCGTCTACGCTCAGGGAACGCTGTGGACCAGTGCGGATAAGGATGGCGTCGCCGTGATGACACCCGCGACGTAGCGCTAACGCTAGTCAGGGTCACTCGCATGGATGAGGTCTGCCAATCCCATCGCCCGATGCGACTGTCGGAAGAGGTGGCGGCGGATGAATTTCAGACTAGCCGTTCCTCCCGAATCGCTCTCACGGACTTGTTCTCGCTATTCATTCTCAGCTTCATGATTGTCGCTGCGATCGTCGCTGCGACGTTCAATACCGCCGGACGAGGATTTCGTGGAGCTGTTTAGATGGTCGGGCTGGGCCACGGAGCAATCTGGGCGGCTCTCATATTCGGGGCGCTCATCCTCTTGGTCATGGTAGCGACGTTGTTGCAACGTCGGACCATGGCGAGGGGCGCGACACAGCAAAGACGAGAGTCCTGGTCTCGAAACTGATAGTGCAGTCCCGGTTTTTCAACTACCACGTCGTTGCAAGCAACTATCGACCTCTCGGGGTCTTCTGTCTGAGCTGGTGCGATAGCCGGGGGTTCTCGATCGTTTGTAACGACGGAATCTGCATCGGATGCATAGTTTTGGCCTCGGATGGTCGTCATGCCTGAGCGCCGTTAACTCCCGTTCTTGTTGAGTTTACGATAGCGAGGTGCGGCTGTGTCCTGGCCGCACCCATAGTGCCGGAAGCACGGTTCGCTCGGTTGCCCCGGTGAAGCCGATTGCTCCCCTCTCGCCGAGATCCGCCTCGCCACCCCACGCAGGGTCCTCTCCTCCCGGTCCCGGCGACGGTCATACTGGCAGAGTACTCGAGGCGTGGATGAGTCGACGAGTGACCTCGCGCAGCTCGGCGATGCCGTACCGCTGCGGGCCCTTCTCCGAAGCAAAGGCGCCTATTGCCTGACGATCGTCCGAAGCGGTGAACGTCACGGCGTGCAGCACGCCATCGCGTCGATCCTTTGCTGGTCTCCCGATCTTCTCCACCCACTCGACCTGGTCCTGCCGCCCAGCCTTCGTGGCTAGGGCGTGTCTGACAAAGATTCGGCATCTTCGCTGGGAGTCTTGACCCATGTCACGCTTCCAGATGCTCTCCGACGCCCGCCGGATGGTCGAAGCGATCAT
>NZ_KV786124.1:0-44469 GCF_001806835.1 Brevibacterium sp. HMSC24B04
AAACTCAACCAACGTCCCCGGTTAGTACAACTAGGTAGCTCCACTACGTGTCCACGATTTGCGGGTAACCCCACTCGGAGCTTCGGTTACTCATGAGGTTCGCAATGGCGGAATTGTTAACATAGGTTTGACCTCGTGAGCGAGTGCCGGTTCTGCTCGGCTTGGGGCAGCGACCGGCAGCTCGCGCCGCGCGAGTCTGTGGCGTATGAGGGCGCGGATCGCGGTGCATGATCCACAGTTGAAATAGAGAAAAGAGAGTGAAACGTATGACGAAGCGCGTGAGTGTGATTGTTGGGAGCCTGCGTCGTGGCTCCTTTGCCCGTAAGATTGCGCACAACCTGATTCCGATGTTCCCTGAGGGGTACGAGGCGAAGATCGTGGAGATCCGCGACCTGCCGCTGTACGATTTCGACTACGACGACCCAGAGGTCACCGACAAGCCGGTGCCGGCGGAGTACACGGAGTTCCGCGAGACGATTAAGGCCTCTGACGGGGTGCTGTTTGTGACCCCGGAGAACAACCGCACCATCCCGGCGTGCCTGAAAAACGCGGTGGATATTGGGTCGAAACCCAACGCCGACGTTGCGTGGAAGGGACTCCCGGCGGGAATTGTGAGCCACTCTGTTGGACGCATGGGCGGGTACTCGTCGCAGAAGAACCTGCGCCTTGCGCTTTCCTACTTCGACATGCCAACGCTTGGCCAGCCCGAGGTATTCCTGTCGCAGTCGCCTGAGCTTTTCGGTGACGGGGATAAGATCACCCGCGAGTCAACCGTTGAGTTCCTGCAGAAATACATTGACCGCTTCGCTGAGCTGATCGAAAAAACCAGCCGCGATTAGTTTTCGCGGGCGCGTAACCCAAAGGCGAGGGGGAAACCGAACACGTTTCGGTTTCCCCCTCGTTTGTTGTGTGGCAGTTTTGTGTCGCCGCGGCCGCGCGGTGGCGCAGGCGCTAGCTGTCTGCGCCCCCTGCGTCAGTTGCCGCCTCGGCCCGCAACGCCTCGACAAGCGCCTCGTGTGCGTCCCAGATTTCGCGCGGCATATCGGGCAGCTCGCGCAGGTGCTCAGCGCGGTGATCGGTTTCCTGCAGCCAGCGTTCAACGTCAACCCGCAGCAGTTTGTCGAGATCCGCCGCGTCGATTTCGAGACCGGTAAAGTCGAGCTCTTCAACAAGCGGGAGCACGCCGATCGGGGTTTTGCGTCCCTTGACTTTGCCGTCGCGGTACTGTGTGAGCCAGTTCAGCGCGCGCAGGTTCTCGCGGAAGCCCGGCCACAGGTAACGACCGGTTTCGGGTTCGCGCTGGAACCAGTTGACGTGGGCAAACATCGGCATCTCTTTCAGCTGCCCGAGCACTTTAAGCCAGTGTTCGGCGTAGCGACCCTCGGAGTACGAGAAGAACGGACGCATCGACATCGGGTCGTAACGCAGCTGCCCGTCAAGCCCGTCCGCTGCGAAAGTCGCCTCGGCGCCGAGTGTCAGCCCGTCGTAGACGCCATCAACAAGGTTGTCGATTGCGCGGATCAGCGGTTCACGATCGCGGGTGCGGCCACCGAAGATAATCGCGTCAACGACCACGCCCTCGGGTTTGGAGACGTCTTCGGCGAGGTTCGGGATGCGCTCCAGCGGAATAGTGAAGCGGCTGTTCGGGTGCGCCCACGGTTCGTTTTGCTGCTCGGCGGTGCGGTCGGTGATTTTCGCGCCGGTCCAGTCGAGCCACCCTGCCGGGTCGGCCGGGGGTTCGGGGGTGAGACCCTCCCACCACACCTCGCCGGTGACTTCGTTGTAGGCGGTGTTGGTGAAGATCGTGCCCGATCCCTCAGCGATTGCCGCCATCGCGGTGGGGTTGGAACCCTCGTTGGTGTCTTTTGCGACACCGAAGGCACCGTTTTCGGGGTTGATGGCACGGAGTTTCCCTTCGTCGTCAACCCACATCCAGGCGATGTCGTCGCCGTAAAAATCAACGCGGTAGCGGTCGCCGAGTCCGTTTGGCGGCAACGTCATCGCGAGGTTGGTTTTCCCTGACGCGCTCGGGAAGCCGCCGCACACGTGCGTGGTGACGCCGGTTTCACGGTCGTGGATCCCAAGCAGCAGGAACTGCTCCGCGAGGAACTTCCCTGAGGCGTAACCGTCGTAGGACGCCTGGCGCAGACCGTGGGCGATTTTACCAAGCAGCGCGTTGCCACCGTACGCGGAGCCGAAGTGCAAAATGGTGCGCTCGTCTGCGACGGTCACAAACATCCGCTCGTCGGCGTCGGTGCCCTGCTGCAGCGCGGTCAGGTCACCGGTGACGTGCACACCGCGCACGAAGAAGTCCTGGTCGCTGACACCGTCGAAGTGCTCAATTCCGACGCGGGCCATGCGGATCATCTGCAGCACCACGTTGCGGTCGTCGGTGAGCTCAACTCCGAGCGCGAAGTTCGCAAGCGGGGTGCCGGGAGGGGCCATCAGGTACGGCACCACGTACATGGTTTTACCCGCCGAAGCGCCGCGCATGCGGCTCGTCAGCAGCGGTTTGACCTCGCTTGAGTGGCGCCAGTTGTTGTAGCGCCCGCGATCCGCCTCGTCAGCCGTGGCGACAAAGGTGCGCTCTTCGGTGCGGGCGGTGTCTTTCGGGTGTGACCGTGAGTAGTAGCGACCTTTGCCTGCGCGGAGCATTTCGCCGGCGGCGATGGCCTCTTCGAGCAGCCTGGCGTCATCCGCTGCTGAGACGAGCTCGATCTTTTCAGGATTGGTGATCTCTGCCCACTCGCTCACAAAAGCGCGAACGCTTTCCACGTGAATCTCTGGAGGAACTTGAAATTGCTTTGATGCGGTCACCAGGCGCCCTCATTCATTCTTTAGTTTCCGGGTCTCACTTGTGCTCTCTACCGTAGTAAGTCGAGTCTGACAGCACCATAAGTATCCCCTTTGAGTCTTGGGTTCGGTATGACGTCGTCTGTACTTCGGCGTGTCGTAGTTTTGTGAGATTATTCGTGCTAAACACTATATGTGGTGCCCCGCAATGTGGGTCAGGACTAGATGTAGGGGTGGGATTGCTGAGGCGCAAATGCTGAGAGGAGAACATGCTGATGAGTGAACGCAGGGAAGGCCGAACACGAAGCGTCGCGGAGGTGCGAGTGCTCGAGGGGCAAGATTCACCTGACCTGGTGTTTTTCTCGAGCGTTTCGGAGAACACCCTCCGCTTCGTCGAGAAGCTCGAGCGCCCGGCGGTGCGGATCCCACTCCGACCGCGCACAGAGGGAATGATCCGAGTGACCAGGCCCTACGTGCTCGTGGTTCCGACCTACGGCGGCGGAGCGCAGGCCGGGGCGGTGCCGCGGCAGGTGATTACGTTCCTGAACGATCCTGCAAACCGCGCGCTGATCCGCGGCGTGATTACCGCGGGGAACACCAACTTCGGTGAGCACTACTGCATCGCAGGACCGATCATCTCAGCCAAGTGCAAAGTTCCTGAGCTGTACCGCTTTGAACTTCTTGGCACCAACCGCGACGTTGCTCGAGTCAAGGCTGGTTTAGACGAATTTTGGGCACGACAGAACACATTAGAAGCAGAAGCAAATGAGGAGGACGTCGCATGACGATCGCCACACCATCAGAAACAACCACCCCCAACACTGCACGGGTTGGCCGGGTCGGCGAGCGGAAGGACTACCACGCGCTCAACGCCCAGCTGAACCTGTTTGCGGCGGACGGGTCGATCCAGTTTGACAAGGATCACGAAGCGGCGGAGGCCTACCTGAACCAGCAGGTCATCCCGAACACGAAGCAGTTCGCTTCGGTGTGGGAACGCCTGGAGTGGCTGATCGAAAACGAGTACTACGAAGCCGAATACCTGCGCGCCTACGACAAGGACTTCGTCGAGCGCCTCCACGAACAGGCCGACGCTTTCGGGCACAAGTTCCAGACCTTCCTCGGTGCGTTTAAGTTCTTCACCTCCTACGCGCTGAAAACCTTCGACGGCAGCCTCTTCCTCGAAAACTTCGAGCAGCGAGTTGTTGCCACGGCGCTGTTCCTCGGTCAGGGTGACGAGGAACTGGCTTCGAAGACGGTCACCGAGATCCTCTCGGGCCGTTTCCAGCCGGCAACTCCGACGTTCTTGAACGCGGGTAAGAAACAGCGCGGCGAGCTCGTGTCGTGCTTCCTGCTGCGCGTTGAAGACAATCTCGAATCGATTGGCCGCAGCGTTAACTCTGCGCTGCAGCTGTCCAAGCGCGGCGGCGGTGTGGCGCTGCTGCTGTCAAACCTCCGCGAGGCGGGTGCCCCGATTAAGCAGGTCGAGAACCAGGCTTCCGGTGTTGTTCCCGTGATGAAGATCCTCGAAGACAGCTTCAGCTACGCGAACCAGCTCGGCGCTCGCCAGGGCGCAGGCGCTGCGTACCTGCACGCGCACCACCCCGACATTATGCGGTTCCTCGACACGAAGCGTGAAAACGCTGACGAGAAGATCCGCATTAAGACCCTGTCGGTTGGGGTTGTGATTCCGGATGTGACCTTCGAACTGGCTAAGCAGAACAAAGATATGCACCTGTTTAGCCCCTACGATGTGCTTCGCGAAACCGGTATTCCGCTTTCGGATCAGTCAATCACCGAGCGCTACGACGAGTTCGTCGCGAACCCGCGGATCCGCAAGACCACGATCAGCGCGCGCGAGTTCTTCAAGACCCTCGCTGAGCTGCAGTTCGAGTCGGGCTACCCGTACGTGCTGTTCGAAGACACTGTGAACCGTGCGAACCCGCTCGAGGGGCACATCAACATGTCGAACCTGTGCTCGGAGATTCTGCAGGTGAACACCGCCTCTGAGTACGACGCCGCAATCGGGTACGAGACGATCGGTCACGACATTTCGTGCAACCTCGGCTCGCTGAACATTGCGCAGGCAATGGCCAGCCCGGACTTCGGCGCAACCGTTGAGATTGCGGTGCGGGCGCTGACGAGTGTGTCGGATCAGACCGACATTCAGGCGGTGCCGTCAATTGCCGAGGGTAACCGTGCGTCACACGCCATCGGCCTCGGCCAGATGAACCTGCACGGCTACCTCGCTTCGCAGCGCATCCACTACGGCAGCGAAGAGGGAATTGACTTCACCGACGCGTACTTCCGCACGGTGACCTACCACGCGCTGCGCGCTTCGAACCAGCTGGCGATTGACCGCGGTGCGACCTTCGCGGGCTTCGAGAAGAGCGACTACGCTGACGGCAGCTACTTCGACCGTTACACGGCCGAGGAGTGGGTGCCAGAAACCGCGCGGGTGCGTGAGCTCTTCGCCGAGGCTGGAGTTGCGCTGCCGACGGTTGCGGACTGGGAACAGCTGCGCGAGTCGATCCGCGAACACGGTATCTACAACGCGTACCTGCAGGCGGTGCCACCGACCGGGTCGATTAGCTACGTGAACAACTCGACGGCTTCGATCCACCCGATCGCCTCGAAGATTGAGATTCGTAAAGAGGGCAAGCTCGGCCGCGTGTACTACCCGGCTCCGCACATGACAAACGACAACCTCGAGTTCTTCGAAGACGCCTACGAAATCGGCGCCGAGAAGATCATCGACACCTACGCTGCTGCGACCAAGCACGTGGATCAGGGTCTGTCGCTCACGCTGTTCTTTAAAGACGAGGCGACCACTCGCGACATCAACCGCGCGCAGATCTACGCGTGGCGCAAGGGCATCAAGACGCTGTACTACATCCGCCTGCGCCAGCCCGCGCTCGAGGGAACCGAGATCGAAGGCTGCGTTTCCTGCGCGCTGTAGTCGCGTTCGCGCCCGCGTGTGCGCCCGTGCTGCGCGCGCGGGCGCACCGCGCGCCGTCCGCGCACTCCGCGCACTGACCACCAGACACCACTAGTGAAAGAGCTTTATTGAACTATGACTGATCCGTTGAACACCGACCGCCCGCTGCAAGAGATCTCGGTCACCCCGCCGTCGTACCGCCACGACCCGACAGCCCGGCTGCGCCCCATTAACTGGAACCGCGTCACCGACGACAAAGACCTCGAGGTGTGGAACCGTCTGACCGCGAACTTCTGGCTGCCAGAGAAGGTGCCGCTGTCAAACGACATCCCCGCGTGGCAGAAAATGACCCAGGAAGAGCGCACCCTCACGATGCGCGTCTTCACCGGTCTGACCATGCTCGACACCGTGCAGGCAACTGTCGGTGAGATCGTGCAGATCCAAGACTCCCGCACCGAACACGAGGAGGCCGTCTACACCAACATTGCGTTCATGCAGTCGGTGCACGCCCGCTCGTACTCCTCGGTGTTCTCAACGCTGACGAGCACCCCGGAAATCGACGACGCCTACCGCTGGGCAGTTGCCAACGATCTGCTGCAGGAACGCTGCAAGAAGGTGCTGCACCACTACTACGGCGATGATCCGCTCAAGCGTAAAGTGTCTTCGACGCTGCTGTCGTCGCTGCTGCTGTACGCAGGGTTCTACCTGCCGCTGCACTTCTCGGTGCACGCGACGCTGACGAACACCGCAGACATGATCCGCCTGATTCTGCGTGACAAGGCAGTGCATGGTTACTACTCGGGTTACAAGTACCAGCGCGGACTCGAGACGCAGAGCAAAGAGCGTCAGGAAGAGATGCGCAAGTTCACCTTCGACCTGCTGGAAGAGCTCTACGAGCTTGAGCTGCAGTACTCGGGTGAGCTGTACGAGCCGCTCGGCCTGATGGACGACGTTGCCGTGTTCGTGCGTTACAACGCGAACAAGGCGCTGATGAACCTCGGTTACCCGTCGCGGTTTACCGCTGAAGAGACCGAAGTGAACCCTGAGATTCTCGCGGCGCTGTCACCTGGCAGCAACGAAAACCACGACTTCTTCAGTGGATCAGGATCGAGCTACATCATCGGTAAGGGCGAAGACACCACCGACGACGACTGGGACTTCTAGGCTCAAGGGCTTAACGGCTCGAGGGCTCAGCGGCTCGATTCGGGCCGCACCGTCCGAATAGCGCACCGCGGGTTGGACGCTGGCACACGCCGGCAACCTTCCCGCGGTGCGCTGTTTTGTGCCCGAGCCAGCGCGATTCTTGTCGACTATGATCGACAAAACCTCCGCAAAGTAGCAGCTTGTCGACTATACTCGACAAAACAGGGAGGTTTGTGGTGGACAGAATCATTGAACGCCCGAGATACTTTTCGCGGATCCAGCCCTTTATCGACAAACCCCTCGTGAAGGTGCTCACCGGTGTGCGTCGCTCCGGCAAATCTACGATTCTGCAGCAGCTGCAAGAAGTGATTCGCGCGGGCAGCGCTGATCCACAAGTGTTTGCGATGAATTTTGAGTCCGCTGACGGGCTTCACATCACAGACGCAGCGGCGCTGCTACGGCGCATCGAAGCCGAAAACCTCAACAAAAACACCCGCGCGTATTTCTTCTTTGACGAAATTCAGCAGGTCGCCGACTGGGAGAAAGCCATCAACGCGATCCGCGTCGACTATGACGCAGATATCTATGTCACCGGGTCGAATTCGCGCATGCTTTCCGGTGATCTCGCCACACATCTTGCCGGTCGCTACGTTGAGTTCTTGATCCAACCGTTTTCGTTTGCGGAATTTGTCGAGCTGCACCGCCAAAGCGACCGCACACTGAGCGAACACTTCCAGCACTTTGTGCAGTTCGGCGGTTTCCCGGCGTTGAAATACTTCAACCTCGACCGGGAACCCTCGCTCGACTACCTTGACTCGGTGTACAACTCGGTTGTGCTCAAAGACGTGATTGAGTATCACCAGATCCGCGACGTCGACATTTTTCACCGCATCGTCGGTTACTGCTTCGCAAATATTGGAAAAACCTTCTCGGCGCAGTCACTGGTGCGTTTTTTCAAAAGCGAGGGGCGCACCGTTTCGGTTGATACCGTATTGAACTACCTTGAGTTTTGCGTGAACGCTTTCTTGATTTATCGGGTTCCGCGCTTTGACATTGCGGGGAAGGCGAGGCTTCGGGCAACTGAGAAGTACTATGCGGTGGATCACGGTTTTCGTGAAACGCTCGGCCTTTCGAACCAGGCCGACATTGAGCTGACCCTCGAAAACATCGTGTGCGTGGAGCTGCTTGCGCGCGGGTACGAGGTAAGTGTCGGAAGAGCCGGCGCGCGCGAGATTGACTTCATCGCCCGCAAAGGTTCCGACACCGAGTACTTCCAGGTGAGTTACCTGCTCGGCAGCCAAAACACCGTCGACCGCGAGTTCGGTGCCCTTCGCGGGGTTACCGACAACTTCCCGAAAACCGTGCTGAGCATGGACCAGTTCGACATGAGCCGCGACGGGATCCAACACAAAAACATTACCGAGTGGCTTGTCGAGCCCTCACCGTTGCACAGCTAGGTGTCATCGCCTAGCCTGAATACCAACATGACCGGTACCGCTACCCATTTTGGTGGGAGCCCAGGGCCGGTCTTTGTTTTTCTCGATCTAGCCGTCATGCTCCTGTTGGGGTTATAGGTCAGAATGTGTGGCAAAAATCCCGGTTTTCCCCTGTGTTTACGCGGCAGAATCGGGTTTCATCTTTTACCCACAAAACTTGTTACCTGGACAAAATGTGTGGCATAAATAGCGTTCGTTGCCCGTGTTTACGCGCATTACCCGTGTTTAAGGTTTCATTTTTGCCAGTCTGGCTGAATGAACGTTCCTCACTGCTGTCTGGTTTCAGGACATCGTTCACCCCTGCACCTGAGAATCGGCCTGCGGATGTCCCACGACATAGTTCCCACCCATATTCAGACGGCTCGACACCCTTTAGCCGGATTCTGCGCCTTAGGAGCAACTGCTAAAGGGAGTTTCGGTTGCTAAAGGGAGTCTCCGTGCCGCTAAAGCGAGGATTCGTGGCTAACGGGTGTTTCCCGGCTAACGGGTGTGGGGATGCAGGACCTACAGCGGCTAAAAGGTGGGTAAACGTGGGGTACTGGACCCGCTAACGAAATGACGAAGGCCCCTCACCGGACGTTGTCCCTGGTGAGAGGCCTTTCTCTTGTGGAGGTAAGGGGACTCGAACCCCTAACCCTCTGCTTGCAAAGCAGATGCGCTACCAATTGCGCCATACCCCCAAGAGGTGAGTCTCATTCTACCCTGTCGGTGTACTGAGACCAAGTGCTGTGACCTTCCTGCCTCTTCTTGCGAAGAACCAAGACTGTCAGCAGTCCTGCTGCGGTCGTTGCCGCGGCACCAAACCATCTCTTCACGAATACCTCCGATCTGAGTTGGTTCGTGGGCCTACGTGGACTTGAACCACGGACCTCTTCGTTATCAGCGAAGCGCTCTAACCGCCTGAGCTATAGGCCCCTTCGGGGTGAACCGAAAAACTACTATAGCCCCACGTCCCACACAATGCAAAATCGACCTCAACCATCCCCCAATGACACGAAAAACGCAGGCCCCGAGCGAACCCGGGGCCTGCGTTTCTTCTGCGAAAACTGTGCTTCGAAGATCAGTCGTCGGTCAGCGTCAGGTGGAAACCGCCCACCAGGCTCGAACCGATGTTATAGATGATCGATGTCAGAGTCGACAGCGCGGTCATGAGAATCACATTGACCACCGCGATGATGACGGCGAAGCTGAGGATCCTGCCCAGGCCGAACACCTGCAGCAGCTGGTCAGCACCTTCTTCGCCGGCGAATTCGGCGAGTGCCGCCTGCAGACTTCCGAAAGTACCCGTCACTTCGAGCACCAGCCACAGAACAAACATCACGACGATCGTGGCAATGCCCAGAGCAAGCGACAGCATGAAGGTCATCTTCATAACCGACCACGGGTCCACCTTCGACACCGCCAGCTTGACGGTGCGCGGACCCTTTCGCTGCGCGGAACCGGACATCCGCAGACCCTGCGAGGACTGAGCCGTCACAGCCGACGCACCCGAAGCCGCACCCGCACCCGCACCCGAAGCCGGGCCAGAGGCCGCCGACGCTGCGGCTTCCCCACCGGACGGGCTCACCGTTTCAGTCTGGGCAGCATTCTGCGAACCCTGCGCTGTGGTCCGGGTGCCGCTGGTCTGCATGACCGTGGTCTCGGAATCGTCCTTCTTTGCGCCGTCCTGCTGAGGCTTGCCAGTACCGGTGCCGGTGGGTGCAGAAGCCGCCGAGGCGCCTGCTCCACTCGCGCTTCCTGCTCCACTTGCTGCGGAAGGCGCACTTCCGCTGGCCGCACCGGAGTCGCTGCTGTCCTTCTTACCGCCAATCCGCACACCCTTTGATGTCGAGTGCACGGAACCTGAGTCACCGTTGGCCTGCGAGCCCTTGGACTGCGAACCAGCTTCCGGGGTATTGGCCGCGAGCTTGTTCTGCTCAGCTTCTGCCGGCTTGGGCTTGTCGGCATCGCTCGATGCCGTCAGGCGTGTGGACCCGGACGACGTCCGAATGATCCTGCCTGGCTTTTTGCTATTGCTCACTGCTCATCACTCCCGTTGGCGGCGGAGTCCTGCACGTCGCCTTCCACTGCGGGGGCTTCCCCTTCCGAGGTGCCCTCTGCAGCTTCGTCGACCGCGATTTCGTCTGCGTTTTCGTCCAGTTCCTCGTCTTCGTGACCAGAACCGCGGGTCACGGCCATAATACGGTCGCGCTTGCCGGGCTTGGCGAAAACAACGCCCATTGTATTGCGTCCGGTCTGCGAAACCTCGGCAACGGAGGAACGCACAATCTTGCCGCGCTCCATGATGACGAACACCTCGTCATCTTCTTCCACGATAAGACCGCCGACCAGCACTCCCCTCTGATCAGAGAAGCGAATCGCGCGGATGCCGATTCCGCCTCGTCCCTGGACTCGGTATTCCTCGACCGGGGTGCGCTTGGCAAAACCGCCCTCGGTCACAACGAACACATCGGTGCCCGGAGTGACAACATCCATGGCGAGCAGAGCATCGTCGTCCCGGAACTTCATACCGGTAACACCCGAGGTGGCCCGTCCCGTGGGACGGATCGTTTCGTCGTCCGCGGGGAACCTGATCGACATGCCGTTCTTCGAAATGAGCAGCAGGTGGTCTTCGCCGTTGACCAGGCGAGCCGAAACGAGTTCGTCCACTCCCCCATCCGGGGTTTCGCGCAGGTTGATGGCAATGACACCGCCGGTGCGGTTCGAATCGTATTCGCCCAGACGGGTCTTCTTCACCAGACCGGAATTGGTGGCGAGCACCAGGTAGTCAGCCGCATCGTAGTCGGCAATGGAGAGGACCTGAGCGATCTCTTCGTCCGGCTGCAGAGCCAGGAGGTTTGCCACGTGCTGGCCGCGCGCATCCCGGTGTGCTTCGGGAAGTTCGTAGGCCTTCGCACGGTAGACCCGACCCTTGTTCGTGAAGAACAGCAGCCAGTTGTGGGTCGAGGTGACGAAGAAGTGCTCAACCACGTCCTCACCGCGGAGGCGAGCGCCGGCAACACCCTTGCCACCGCGGCGCTGTGCGCGGTACAGGTTCGTCTGGGTGCGCTTGGCGTAGCCGCCGCGGGTGATCGTGACGACCACCTGCTCCTCGGGGATGAGGTCTTCCATCGACATGTCGCCGTCGAAGCCAGCCAGAATCTGGGTGCGACGGTCATCGCCGTAGCGTTCGACGATCGCGTCGAGTTCTTCCGACACGATTTCGCGCTGCCGAGCCGGGGTTTCAAGGATGTGGTTGTATTCCTTGATCAGCTCTTCGATCTTCTGTGCTTCTTCTTCGATCTTGAGGCGCTCAAGCGCTGCAAGACGGCGAAGCTGCAGGTCAAGAATGGCGTTCGCCTGGACTTCGTCGACATCCAGCAGCTCCATCAGGCCGGTGCGCGCTTCGTCAGACGACGGCGAACGGCGGATGAGTGCAATCACTTCGTCCAGAGCGGACAGAGCCTTGAGGTAACCGCGCAGAATGTGAGCGCGCTCTTCTGCCTTGCGCAGACGGAAGCGGGTACGGCGGACGATCACATCGATCTGGTGTTTGACCCACAGGCGGAGGAAAGCGTCGATCGACAGGGTGCGCGGCACATTGTCGACAAGCGCAAGCATGTTCGCCGAGAAGTTCTCCTGCAGCTGCGTGTGCTTGTACAGGTTGTTCAGAACAACCTTCGCCACGGCATCGCGCTTGAGCACAATCACCAGGCGCTGACCCGTACGGCCGGACGATTCGTCGCGCATGTCGGCAATGCCGGCGACCTTGCCGTCCTTGACGTAGCCGGCGATCTTCGCGGCCAGCGAGTCCGGGTTGACCTGGTAGGGCAGTTCGGTGACAACCAGGCAGGTGCGGCCCTGGATTTCCTCGACTTCAACAACCGCGCGCTGCGTAATCGAACCGCGGCCGGTGCGGTAGGCGTCTTCAATGCCCTGGCGGCCCAGAATCGTGGCCCCACCCGGGAAGTCGGGACCCTTGATGATGCCCAGCAGCGCCTCGAGAGCCTCCTCGTTGGAAGCATCCGGGTGGCTCAGCAGCCACTGCGCACCAGCTGCGACTTCGCGCAGGTTGTGCGGCGGAATGTTGGTGGCCATACCGACGGCAATACCGGCCGAACCGTTGACCAGCAGGTTCGGGAAACGCGACGGCAGGTAGACGGGTTCCTGGTTGCGGCCGTCGTAGTTGTCCTGGAAGTCGACGGTCTCCTCTTCGATGTCCCGGACCATTTCCAGGGACAGAGGCGCCATCTTGCATTCCGTGTAACGCTGAGCAGCCGCGCCGTCATCACCGGCCGAACCGAAGTTGCCCTGACCCGAAATGAGCGGGTAGCGCATATTCCACGGCTGCACCAGACGCACGAGCGCGTCATAGATGGCCAAGTCACCGTGCGGGTGGAAATGGCCCATGACGTCGCCGACCACGCGCGAGCACTTCGAGAAGCTGCGATCGGGGCGGTAGCCGCCGTCGTACATGGCGTACAGCACACGCCGGTGAACCGGCTTGAGACCGTCGCGAACATCCGGCAGAGCACGGCCGACAATGACCGACATCGCGTAGTCCAGGTAGGACCGCTGCATTTCGGCATTGAGGTTGACCTGCTCGACACGAGCGGCAACCTGGGTGCCAGCGCCGTCAACCGGGGGCTGTTCTTCAGGGTTTACGTTGTTGTTGTCTTCTTCGGCCACCTGACCGGATCCTCCGTTGATAGAAACCTAAGCGGATCTGTGTCGGAACTGCGCTGCCTGAGCCGTCGTGCCCGACAGCGCGTCCCGGCATCAGATGTCCAAGAAGCGGACGTCCTTGGCGTTTTCCTGGATGAAGCGCTTGCGCGATTCGACATCGTCACCCATGAGGATGGTGAAGATTTCGTCAGCCACGAGCGCGTCTTCGAGTTCAACCTGCTTGAGCAGACGGTTTTCGGGGTTCATCGTGGTTTCCCACAGTTCCTGGTAGTTCATTTCGCCCAGACCCTTGTAGCGCTGGATCGCAAGATCCTTCGGCAGGCGCTTGCCCGCGGCGCGGCCCTCAGTGAGCAGCTTGTCGCGTTCAGCGTCCGAATAGGCGAAGTCGTCCTCCGCGTTCGACCACTTGATGCGGTACAGCGGCGGGGTTGCCAGGTAGACGTAGCCGTTCTCAATGAGCGGCTTCATGTACCGGAAGATGAGAGTCAGCAGCAGCGTGGTGATGTGCTGACCGTCAACATCGGCGTCCGCCATGAGGATGATCTTGTGGTAGCGCAGCTTCTCGATGTCGAATTCATCGCCGATTCCGGTGCCGAACGCCGTGATCATCGACTGGACTTCGTTGTTGCCCAGCGCGCGGTCCAGGCGGGCCTTTTCCACATTGAGGATCTTGCCTCGCAGCGGGAGGATCGCCTGAGTCAGCGGGTTGCGGCCCTGCACGACCGAACCGCCTGCCGAGTCACCCTCGACGATGAACACTTCCGAGATCGTCGGGTCCTTCGACTGGTTGTCACGCAGCTTGCCGGGCATGCCGGAGGTTTCCAGCAGACCCTTCCGCCGCGTGGCTTCACGAGCCTTGCGCGCAGCCAGACGAGCCTGCGAAGCCTGCACGGCCTTGCGCACAACCTCACGGGCATTCGCGGGATTGGATTCCAGCCAGTGGGTCAGTTCGTCGCGCACGACGCGGCTGACGAAGTTGCGGGCCTCCGAGTTGCCCAGCTTGGTTTTGGTCTGACCCTCAAACTGAGGTTCACCGAGTTTGATCGACACGACCGCGGTGAGGCCTTCGCGGATGTCCTCACCGGTGAGGTTGGCGTCCTTTTCGCGCAGCAGCTTCTGTTCGCGCGCATAGGAGTTGAGCACCGAGGTCAGCGCTGTGCGGAAGCCCTCTTCGTGGGTACCGCCCTCGTGCGTGTTGATGGTGTTGGCGTATGTGTGCACGCCCTCCTGGAAGCCGGTGGTCCACTGCATGGCCACTTCCAGGGCGATTGCCTGTTCTTTGTCTTCGTGTTCAAAGGCGATGACGTCGTCGTGGACGGTTTCGCTCTTCTTGGCCGAATTGAGGTAGGCAACGTAGTCAAGCAGACCATTGTCGTACTTGAAGACGACTTCGCGCGGTTTGAACTCTTCTGTGTCTTCGTCTTCCAGCTGGACGTCCGAATCGTCGATTTCGGGCTGACGTTCATCAGTCAGAGAGATCTTGAGGCCCTTGTTGAGGAACGCCATCTGCTGGAAGCGCGCCCGCAGGGTCTCAAAGCTGAATTCGACGGTGTCGAAGATATCCGGGTCCGGCCAGAACGTGATGTCGGTGCCGGTGATATCGGTGTCTTCGCCTTCCACCACGTCCGAGGTGGGGACACCGCGTTCGTAGGACTGTCGCCACACCTTGCCGTCACGGCGGACAACCGCGTCCATGCGCAGCGAAAGCGCGTTGACAACGGACGAACCGACGCCGTGCAGACCACCGGAGACCGCGTAGCCGCCGCCGCCGAACTTACCGCCGGCGTGCAGAACCGTAAGCACTACTTCCAGAGTCGGTCGGCCTTCTGAGGGGTGCATAGCCACGGGGATTCCTCGCCCGTGGTCGACCACGCGCACGCCGCCGTCGGCGAGGATGGTCACTTCAATGCTGTCGTTGTAGCCGGCCAGGGCTTCGTCAACCGAGTTGTCGACGATTTCATAGACCAAGTGATGAAGACCGCGTTCGGATGTTGATCCGATGTACATGCCGGGCCGTTTGCGGACCGCTTCGAGCCCTTCGAGAACGGTGATATCACCGGCATCGTAATGCGGTTGGTGGTCGTCGGCCATGGAACTCCTCGGATCAGTGCAGATTACCGTCCAAGTCTACAGCGTCCTGGCTGCAAACAGGGCCTCACAGTCACACAACGGCCGTTTCTGCGCATTTTCAGATCTGCCGATGAGGGGCGGGCCGTCCACAGACCCCACAGCCGCCTGTACGGGCCGGCACAGGTTCGAGAACCTGCCGAAAACCGGGCAGAAACAGTCACGACCGCACCGAGGCGGCACCTCGTGCTTGGGCACGGGGCAGAAAATCACCCGTAAGTATCGCGCGGACCGCGGCCCGGCACGGACCGGCGGCCCTTCTTCCAGGACTTCTGCTTGGGACCGATGATCTCGAGGTCGTCGATGACGCGCCGTCCCAGTTCGCGCTCCAGCCGATCCAGCAGCATGTCGCGCATGAGCCGCAGCTGAGTTGCCCACGTTGTCGATGACGCACGCACCGTGAGCTTCGGCGGTTCGCACAGTTCCGGAACACAGTGCTGAGCAACGTTCTCACCAACAAGCTCTGGCCATCTGCCCAGCAGCGATCCGACATCCATCGACGTGGTCCATCCGCGCGCCTTCGTCAGAGCCGACAGGTCAGCCGACAGCTTCTTGGGATCACGCGGATCTTCACCTGCCCCGGAGTACTGGGGTTCCCGGATCCCCTGCGGGACTCGGCGCAGCGACCCGCTGTAGCGCGCCTGCACCGAACCCATGCGCCTGACCCGATCGAGTGCTTCGAGAGCGGCGTTCGAGACCGGTATCTTCTGGTTCATCAGCCCTGTCCTCCCGCCTGATCCCCTGCCGAGGTGCCTGCTGTCAGATCGATGATCTCACCTGTCAGGTTCTCCGGGATGTGGGCGGCGACAGCTGTTGTTATGAGGACCTGCTGAGCTTCCTGGATGATGTCGGCAAGTCTGCGGGTGCGGCCTTCGTCGAGTTCTGAGAAGACGTCGTCCAACACCAGGACGGGTGAATCGTCGGGTTCATCCGGATTTGCCTGGAGCACCCTCCAGCTGGCCAGACGCAAAGCGAGTGCGAGCGACCAGCTTTCGCCGTGGCTGGCATAGCCCTTCGCCGGAGTGCCGCCGATGTGCAGATCGAGGTCATCGCGCTGCGGGCCGACGAGGGTCACTCCCCTTTCGATTTCAACCCGGCGGCGCTTGGCCAGTTCATCGAGGATGAGGTCCTCCATGGCCTGCTGGGCACCCGGCAGGGAACGATCAATCACCGAATAGTCAACGCGCGACGCGTAGGTCGCTGCCGCCGTGCGCCTTTCGGGGCGGGCGTCTTCGGCGAGTCTGGCGAAATCATCGGCCAGCGGTTCAGCCAGCCGGTCCAGAAGATCGAGCCGACCCGTGACCAGCGCTGCTGCGGCGCGTGCAAAAGCGTGATCCCAGATCTCGAGGGTCGCTTCGAGGCCCAAGCTGGCCCGCAATGGGTCATCTGCAGCGCCCGAACGCTCTTCGTACCGGGCTTTGCGCAGAGATTTCAGCAGCGCGTTGCGCTGTTTCAAAGCACGATCGAAGTCCGCAATGACAGCGGAATAGCGGGGAGTGAGTGCAACCAGCAGCTCATCGAGATACGCGCGCCGTTCAGCGGGTTCGCCCTTGACCAAGCCGAGGTCTTCCGGGGCAAACACAACTGCCGGCAGCAGACCTAAGAGTTCCCGCACCCGCACAGCCTGCTTGTTGATCCGCGCGGTGTTGGCACCCTTGGCCTTGATCGTGACCTCAACCCGCACCTGCCGTTTGCCGCGGTGAGCAAGAGCGGACACAACAGCCCGCTCACTGCCGGTGCGCACAAGCGGGAAGTCGTTTGTCACACGGTGGCTGCGCAGAGTCGAAACGTAGCCGAGAGCCTCAACCAGGTTTGTCTTGCCCCAGCCGTTGGGGGCAAGGAAGACCGTCACCCCGGGTGCAAGTTCAAGATCGAGCCGCGAATAGGAGCGGAACTGGTCCAGAATCAGCCGACTGACCCACATGGGCCCGCCGTCAGAATCGCAGAATCGGCATGAGGAGGTAGCGGTACGACGTGTCTTCTTCGCCGTCAGCCTCGGTCATGCCCGAGATGACAACCGGCTTCTTCGGTTCGGTCAGCGAGAACCGCACAAACGGAGTGTCGATCTGCGCCAGACCCTCGGCAATGTAGCCGGGGTTGAAGCCGGTCGTGATGTCTTCGCCCTCGATGGTCGCCGGCAGGGCTTCGGTTGCCTGGGCGTCATCACCGGCCCCGGCGCGCAGCACCAGCGAACCGTCGGCGAACTCAAACTTGATGGGGCTGTTGCGTTCGGCCACGAGCGACACGCGGCGCACGGCTTCACGCAGTGCGCTGGTCTCCATGACGGCGGTGATCGCAACATCTTTGGGGAACAGCGAACGGACCTTCGGGTAGTCGCCTTCCACCAGCAGAGAAGTGGTGACGCGGCCTTCAGACGAGAACGCCAGCATTTCCTTGCCGCCGGATTCGGCAAGGGCGATCTCGATGTCGCCGCTCATAGCCTTAGCGGCTTCGGCCATCGTCTTGCCTCGGACCAGGGCAACCGCCTCAACCTGTGGGTTGCGCGGGTTCCACGTGAATTCGCGAACCGCAAGACGGTAGCGGTCAGTGGCCAGGAGGGTAACGCGGTCGCCTTCGATCTCAACGCGCATAGCGGTGAGGATCGGCAGGGTTTCGTCCTTCGACGTGGCGATGTTGACCTGGCCTACAGCGGACTGGAAGTCCGAAGCCGAAATGACACCCGTGGTTTCGGGAACCTCTGGAAGTGCGGGGTATTCCTCGACCGGCATGGTCATAAGAGCAAAGCGCGAAGAACCACACGTCACGCTGACCTTGGTTCCGTCGAGTTCGAACACAACGGGCTGCGGCGGAAGAGCGCGAGCAATGTCAGCAAGAAGGCGACCGGACACGAGGATGGTGCCCTCCACCTCGACATCGGCGGCAATGCGAGCGCGAGCCGAAACCTCGTAGTCAAAAACAGCCAGATCAACCGAGCCATCGGCATTAGCCGTGATGAGCAGACCGGTGAGAACCGGGACAGCGGGGCGCTGCGGAATCGACTTGGTCGTCCACGTTACGGCGTCGGCCAGGACATCGCGGTCCACTTTGAACTTCACGGACTGAGCAGCTTCAGCGTTCACATCTCTCCTGGTCGGTTCTTCCCGGCAAAGCCGAGGGTTCCAGCCTTCATCGCCTGCGCACTAGTCGCAGCATAAGCAGAAAGCAACATTACACGCCGAGCGAGCTGGGAACAACGGCGGCCAGGAACTGTGACCACATGTCAGCGGCGTTATCGCCGAACTTCGCCTCGCAGCAGTCGAGAACCTTTCGACAGAGTTGTCATCGGGAGCCCGAGAAAAGCAATCGGCGGGTTCCCTCTTGAGTCTTTGAGTAAGTACAGACGCAGTAGTAGGCCCTGTGGAACCTGTGGAATTACATCGATGTCATCGAAAGTCTATGCGGCCAACCGCCACACAGACCCCGTTGACAACTCTGTTCATGAATAGGTGGGGTTCCGTGGACGCCTGTTGCTTACATCCATGTGATTACACAGTCATCCACTGACGGTCTGTCATCCCTCCAGAGGTTCGATAACAGAAAACCTGCGTTATCCACCGACTTTTCCACAAGTGTGGAATCACGCTTTCCTACAGCCGGTGCTGCTGTTTGATGCGGTTTGTCAGCTCTGTGACCTGCGTATACAGGGCCCTGCGCTCGGCCATCTGCGTTTTGATCTTCTTCACCGCGTGCATGACTGTCGTGTGGTCGCGGCCTCCGAAGGCCTGGCCGATCTTCGGCAGCGACAGATCTGTGAGCTCACGGCACAGGTACATGGCAATCTGCCGGGCAGTCGACAGCGTGCGCGAACGGCTGGTGCCCTTGAGATCTTCCAGAGTCAGGCTGAAGTACTGGGCGGTCTGACCCATGATGTCGAGTGCCGTGATCTCCGGAGTGTCATCCTGCGTGATGAAATCCTTGAGCACAGTTTCGGCAAGATCGACGTCGATGACCTGATCGTTGAGGTTCGAAAACGCGGTCACGCGAATCAGCGCGCCTTCCAGTTCGCGAATATTCGACGACACGCGAGAGGCGATGTACTCCAGAACGTCATCCGGAACATCGAGGTTCTCCCCCGTTGCCTTATTGCGCAGAATCGCAAAGCGAGTTTCGAGGTCCGGCGGCTGCACATCCGTCAGCAGACCCCACTCGAAGCGCGACCGCAGCCTCTCCTCGAAGCCGCTGAGCAGCTTCGGCGGCTGGTCCGAGGTGATGATGACCTGCTTCTGTTCGTTGTGCAGGGCGTTGAACGTGTGGAAGAACTCTTCGACGGTCGCGTCTTTGCCCTGCAGGAACTGGATGTCGTCAATCATGAGGATGTCGACTTCGCGGTAGCGCTTCTGGAAAGCCGGTCGCAGCGAATTAGACGTGGTCGACGAACCGACCGTGTTGATGAAGTCGTTGACGAACTCCTCCGAGCTGACGTATCGCACCCGCAGGTTGGGGAACAGCTGCATGGAGTAGTGGCCGATGGCGTGCAGCAGGTGGGTTTTGCCCAGTCCGGATTCGCCGTAGATGAACAGCGGGTTGTACGCCTTCGCCGGTGCTTCCGCCACGGCCAGCGCTGCCGCGTGGGCGAACCGGTTCGATGCCCCGATGACGAACGAGTCGAACGTGTACTTGGGGTTGAGATCCGCGGCTCCGCTGGCCGCCGCGGTGAAGCCGCTGTCCTCTTCTTCCGAGGCGGAACTCACGGCGGGTGCCGGTTCTGCCGGTGCCGCATGGTGCGGAACGGAAGGGATCGGGGCGGCCGCCGGGGGCTGGGAGCCGATCGGCGCCCGAGGTGCCGGTGCCGGGGGTTCTGCCGGTGCTGCGGAATCTGTGCTGTCGTCTTCGACAGGTTCGTTGTCACCGGGCAGTTCGAGATTCTCATCAAGAGCAATCGCAAAGGTCACGGACTTGCCCAGCGCCCGGGAGAATTCCTCTTGCAGGCGGTCCCGAAGGTCGACTTCCAGGGTTTTGCGCGTCAGATCATTGCGCACCGACAGGACGATCAGTTCGTCACCGACAAGCGCCGTGGGAACCGCGAGTGCGAGGAAGCCCTTGTGACGGGCCTGAATTGCGGGATCGGCCATAAGGGCATTGAGAACCGCTTGCCAGATCTCCTGCAGTCGTGTCTTGTCGCTCATCGACCTTCCCAAGGTTTATCCACACATGTGAAATGAACTCCGAATCAGTCCCCATAGTTTTCCACAGAATGTGGAGCAAATCGATGTCGGGGGCCAAGATATGCACAATCGTGGACAACTTTGTGGATAACTACACGGATGTTATTTGTGGATCCGTCCGTGAACATCGTGTGAACGACTCCGTTAACTACATAAATGTAAGTTCAAAGTTCTCCACGGACGGCTGTGCACATTCCCTGTGATCCGCGACAACACGCGGATCGTGACCCCTCCACCGGTGCTGCACTCGTTTTGACCAAGGCGGGCAGAAGAGGCTAAGCTTGAGCGTCCTGTGTTTGTGGGCCCGTTTGAGTTGTGTGAACTTCCCCTTGGCCTGAAGGCGCAGGAAGCAAGACAGCCCCTGAAGCTTTCACAGGAAGATCTGCGCCAAACGCCTGATCTTCGGGCACAGACTGACCTAGACGGAGAAACAAGTGAGCAAGCGTACTTTCCAGCCCAACAACCGCAAGCGCGCCAAGACCCACGGCTTCCGCGCCCGTATGCGCACGCGTGCAGGCCGTTCTGTCCTCGCCGCTCGTCGCCGCAAGGGCCGCGCAAACCTTTCAGCCTGACGTGCTTCCGGCACGGAACCGCATCCGGCGCCCCGAAGACTTCAAGCGGATCTTCCGCTCAGGAAGAAAAGCGGGCAGCCAGACGCTGGTCGTCCATGCCGACCTCGATACTGCCCACGCCCCGCGCGTGGGCTTTATCGTCTCCAAAGCCGTAGGCAACGCCGTCACCCGCAACCTCGTCAAAAGGCGACTGCGCGCCATCAGCGCCGAACTCATCGACCAGCTGACCGGCGACTACGTCATACGCGCCCACCCCAAGGCAGCGCACTCCGACTACGCAGAGCTCAAAGACAGAGTCCAGACGGCACTGCAGCGCATCCATGCTGACCAAAGACTCTGAGCACACCCCGTCGTCCCTGCCCCCGGTGCCACACGACGGCAGCCGAACCCTGCACGGAATCCGGCTGGCACCTCGTATGCCATTCGTATGGCTCATGAGGCTGTACAGAAAACTCATCTCACCGCTCTACGGCGACAGGTGCAAGTACTACCCGTCGTGTTCGAAATACGCGCTCGACGCCTTTGAAGTCCAAGGTGCAGTCCGCGGCGCCATCGCAACCACGTGGCGCCTGCTGCGATGCAACCCCTTTTCACCCGGCGGCCTCGACTATGTGCCCGGGTCCTTCATGGAGAAGCAATCTCGCACTATGAAGGCCCGATCCGCGAAGGGTGGCACAATAGACACGGCCGACTGACCGCCAAGGAGAACGAAAACTTCATGGACACAATCCTGAAGCCCATTCAGTGGGTTATCGCGTGGATCCTCCGTCTGTTCCACGAGATCTTCACTGCCATCGGCATGCCCGCTGAAAACGGGTGGACGTGGGCAGTTGCGATCATCGCAATGACAATGCTCATTCGCGCGATCCTCATCCCGCTGTTCGTCTACCAGATCAAGGCGCAGCGCAAAATGCAGCTGCTCCAGCCGGACATGCAGCGGCTGCGTGAAAAGTACAAGGGCAAGCGCGACCAGTACTCGCGTCAGCAGATGGCCGAAGAACAGCAGGCCCTGTTCAAGAAGCACGGCACCAACCCGCTGGCCTCCTGCCTGCCGATGCTGGTTCAGATTCCAGTTTTCTTCTCGCTGTTCCGCGTCATCCACAACGTCCCGGACATCGCTGCCGGAAAGATGGGCGCCATCGGCGGTATGACGCAGCAGCTCGCGCAGCAAATGGACAATGCCACCATCTTCGGCATCTACCTGCGCGACACCTTCATGAGCGACGGCATGGGAGTCAAGGTCCTCACCGCCGTCATGATCATCATCATGGCTGCCACGCAGTTCATTACGCAGAAGCAGATGATGTCCAAGAACATGTCTGCGCAGGCCATGGACAACCCGTTCATGCAGCAGCAGAAAATGCTTCTGTACCTGTTCCCCATCATCTTCGCCGTCGGCGGCATCTACTTCCCGCTGGGTGTGCTCATCTACTGGCTGGCCACCAACACGTGGACGATGGTTCAGCAGTTCATCGTCATCCGCAACATGCCTGCACCCGGATCCAAGGCTGAAAAGGAAATGCAGGCTCGCTACGCCAAGAAGGGCCGCGCACTGCCGAAGCACATGCAGCCCAAGGCCGAAGAGGAAGCACCGGTCAAGAAGGGCGGCCAGCGCCAACAGCCCATCAGCAAGAATCGTCAGAAGAAGAAGAAAAAGAAGAAGTGAGCGACGATGACTGACTCCACAGAAGACAAGAAGCCCACCCGCGCCGAACTTCTCGAAGAAGAAGGCGACATCGCCGCGGACTACCTCGAAGAGCTCCTCGACATTGTCGACCTTGACGGTGACATCGACATCGACGTCGTTGAAGGCCGCGCACAGGTCGCCATCATCCCGCCGGAAGACGACTCTGAAGTCGACATCCTCGTGGGCCGCGACGGCGAAGTTCTCAACTCGCTGCAGGAACTCACCCGCCTTGCCGTGCAGACGGCCACGGGGCAGCGCTCGTGGCTCATGCTCGACATTGATGGGTTCCGCAACCGCCGCCGTGACCAGCTGAAGGAACTCGCGAACAAGAAGATCGACCAGGTCAAGGAAACCGGCGAATCCGTGGCGCTGAAGCCCATGAACTCCTTTGAACGCAAGGTCATTCACGATCAGGTTGCTCGCGCCGGACTGGTTTCGGAATCCGAAGACGAAGGCCCCAAGCGCCACGTGGTCATCAGCCTGTCATGATCGAACCCGTCCCCCAGGCCGCGGCAGAGGTCTTCGGCGACCGTCTGCCGCTGGCCGAGGCCTACGCTCAGCACCTGGCCACAACGGGCGTTGAATGGGGCCTCATCGGCCCGCGTGAACTCGATCGGCTGTGGACTCGGCACATCCTCAACTGTGCGGTCGTGAAAGAGCTGCTTGAGCCCGGTGACACAGTCGGCGACGTAGGATCCGGTGCGGGTCTTCCCGGACTTGCCCTGGCCATTGCGTGCCCCGATGTTTCCTTCACTCTCATTGAGGCAATGGAACGTCGGGTTGATTGGCTCACGATGGTCGTGGATGACCTGGGCATCGACAACGTGCGCATTGTTCGTGCCCGGGCCGAAGAACTCGTGGACATCGAAATGTTCACTGCCGTCACGGCCCGTGCAGTGAAGGCACTCCCCCAGCTCATTGAGTGGTGCGCTCCCCTGCTGAGTCCTGAAGGACGTCTTCTTGCCATCAAGGGCGACCGCGCGCAGGAAGAGATCTACAAGTCCAAGAAGGCAGTGAAAGCTCACCGTTGCCAGTCCCCCGTCATCAAGCATGTGGGCGAAGGAATCCTAGAACAGCCCACCCGTGTAGTCGAAGTCATTCGCCGCTGAGTGTTCGATTACTGTTCTATTCTTGCGCCGTGATGTTTCACGTGAAACGCGTAGAATAGGCAGTAATCAAAACCCACCGCGCGAATGGAGGGCGAATGCCTATCTTGGATGAGTCGACTCCCCTGGGTGCGGCAATTGCACGCGATAACCGCCGTGCAGCCCGTCTCTCAGAAACGACCTTCCCCAAACCGGACTCAACAAGAATCTTCACCGTCGCCAATCAAAAAGGCGGCGTGGGAAAGACGACGACAGCGGTCAACCTCGCAGCAGCCCTTGCCAAGCAGGGGCTGCAGGTGCTTGTCATCGATTCGGACCCTCAGGGCAATGCAAGTACCGCTCTCAACATTGAGCACTCGACCGATGTCCCCAGTATCTACGACGTCATCATCGACGACATGGATATGGCGGACACCGTGGCCTACTGCCCCGATTTCGAAACACTTGCCGTAGTTCCTGCAACCATCGACCTTGCTGGTGCTGAAATCGAATTGGTGTCAAAGGTCGCCCGCGAACAGCGACTGTCTGGTGCCCTGCAGGAGTATCTCAAGAAGCGTGAGGATGAAGGTTCTCGCGTTGACTACGTGTTCATTGACTGTCCGCCCAGCCTGGGACTCTTGACTGTCAACGCTTTCGTTGCTGCCAACGAAGTCATCATTCCCATCCAGTGTGAGTACTACGCGCTTGAAGGACTGAGCCAGCTGCTGAACAACATTCGGCTGATTCAGAAGCACCTCAACCCCTCACTGGAACTGACAACAATCCTGCTGACCATGTTCGACGGCCGCACGAACCTCAGCGCTCAAGTAGCTGAAGACGTGCGCAACCACTTCCCCAAGCAGGTCCTTAATACCCCTATCCCCCGCTCTGTGCGCGTATCCGAAGCGCCGAGTTATGGACAGACAGTCATCACCTATGATCCGAATTCTTCTGGAGCGCTGTCGTACCGTGAAGCCGCCGAAGAAATTGCAAACCGAGGAGTAGAGCACAATGAGTGAAGCACCGAAGTCGCGTCGTCGTGGCCTGGGGCGCGGAATCGGCGCGCTCATCCCGGATGTCGTCAGCGACGAACGACCAATTGACGTCTTCTTCACGGGTGAAGGCGAAAAGAAAGAGAATGTTTCACGTGAAACAAAGGTCGATCCGGCTGTAGGAATGAGGCAGTCGCGTACTAAGGCGAAGACTGCGAAGACCACTCCCCGATCAAAGACTGGGGCAAAGTCTGCAACACGTGCCACGAAGTCCCCGTCTACAGACACGAAGAAGAACACGGCGGCTGCAAAGAAGAATGTTTCACGTGAAACACAGCAGGATGTTTCACGTGAAACGGATCTGCAGAACGTTCCCGGTGCAGCATTTGGCCTGATTCCAGTCGAACAGATCGCGCCGAACCCCCGTCAGCCTCGCGATGTCTTTGATGAAGATGCCCTGGCAGAACTGGTTACTTCTATTAAAGAAGTAGGCGTTCTTCAGCCCGTAGTTGTGCGAGTGGTGGATGCGAAGAAACCGTCGTACCAGCTGATCATGGGTGAACGCCGGTTCCGCGCATCGCAGGAAGCCGGTCTCAAGGAGATTCCGGCAATCATCCGCGATGTTCGCGACGACGACCTGCTTCGCGATGCACTTCTTGAAAACCTTCACCGAGTTGATCTCAACCCGCTTGAAGAAGCCGCTGCCTATCAGCAGCTTCTTGAAGACTTCAAGTGCACGCAGGACGAGCTTTCGGAGCGCATTGGCCGTTCGCGCCCGCAGATCTCCAACACCCTGCGGCTCCTGAAGCTTCCCGGCTTGGTGCAGCGCCGTGTAGCTGCTGGTGTTCTGTCGCAGGGGCACGCCCGTGCTCTGTTGGGGCTGAACGATGCCGCGCATATGGAAGTTCTGGCACAGCGCATTGTGGCCGAAGGACTGTCTGTTCGTGCAACGGAAGAAGCCGTAGTCCTCATGAACAGGGGAGACGACAAGCCCGTTTCACGTGAAACATCGAAGCCAAACCCTGAACTCGAATCGATTGCTCGCACGATTGGCGACAAATTGGACACGCGAGTCAAGATTTCGATGGGGAAGCGCAAGGGCCGCATCAGCGTTGAATTCGCCGATGAAAAGGACTTGAAGCGTATTATCGACGCACTTGGAATGTAATGCCTTAGAACAAGGCAATAGAAAAGGCCGGCACCACACGGTGCCGGCCTTTTCTATTGCCTGTAAGCGCTTTTGCGGAGCCTTAGGAGCGCGACGCCCACGGGACGTTACTCAAATCGAGTGTTCCCGTGTCGTAGTCGTTCTGTTCTGTGAGGAAAAGCCGCTGTACTGCAGCGACAATAGCTTCGGCAAGGTCTGCCCGGACGTCCGCGTCCTCGAGAAGAGCATGATCGTGCTCATTGCTGGCGTAGCCGGCAAGCACGTAGATCTTCGGAGTGTTCAAAACGCGCAGAGATTCCCATGACTTCGCGTGCGATCGGCAGTCCAGCAGGGGAGTGCGCGATGCAATTTCACGTGAAACAAGGTTTGCCAGTTCCCTGCCAACAGGGGAGAAAATCGACGGTGTCTTGGTAGATCCGAAGTAGTACGTGGCAACGCCGTTGGGCAGGGGAGAGGGGCTGTTGTCCTGTGCAATGGAAATCAGCGCCGATGCCCGGAGATCGTCTGCAATCCGCGGGTTGTCATTCGCTGCGTGTACGACAGCGGCACCCATGGCAGTGAGTCGACCGTCAACACGACGGGCAATGTCGTCGCTGATGCGACGCTCGAACTCAGCCTGTGCGGGAGTGAATTCCTGAGTGGGGAAGTGGCGGTATGACGCAGCTGATTCCAGAACAATGACCTGACCAGCCAGAGACGGGCCGAGGGACTTCACCCGTGCGCGCTCGGTCAGATTGAACAGGTTGCCGACTGCGTGGTCTCGGTGAACGTCGTTGAGAGCCTTGATGGTCTTCGGTCCGACCACGCCGTCGGGGTTCAGGCCCAGTTGCCGCTGGGCACTGCGCACGGCAGAATCCGTAGCGTCTTCGAACCGAAAGTTGATCCGCGCGGTGAGCAGACCGAGGTTTGCAAGACGTTTCTGCAGGTCAGCAACGTCATCACCTACCTGCGGGCGGCTGGGATCATATTTCAGAATGCGGTCGCCCAGGCGGAAGCGAGCCAGCTCGATTTCGTCAAGAGACTCCTTTCCCAGCACTCCGTCGACAACGATCCCGCGATCCTGCTGGAACTGACGCAGACCTGATTCGAACTCATGATCGAATACGGGGTCGTCTGCATCACCCACCTTGTAGCCCAAACGGCTCAGGTGGCCTTTGGTCACCGCGATGATGGGATCGCTGTTCCCGTGCGAAAAAAAGGTGTCCATAAACTCTTCCGATAACGTGCAAGGCGCCCAATGAGTTTACATTGGGCGCCTGAACAGTGATCTGTGAAGATCAGCCGATGAATTCGGCGAGCTCTTCTTCAAGCGCCGGCTTAGGCCGGGCGCCGACGATCTCCTTGACGACTTTGCCGTCCTTGAAGACATACATGGCGGGAATGCCGGTGATGCCGTACTCGGCGGCGGTCTTCATGTTGTCGTCCGTGTTGAGTTTGACGACCTTGAGTTTGTCGGCGTTCTCTTCGCCGATCTGGTCGACAATCGGGCCAACCTGGCGGCAGGGGCCGCACCACGGGGCCCAGAAGTCGACGAGGACGGGTTTGTCGTGCTTGAGGACTTCCGCCTCGAAATCGGCGTCAGTGACTTCTTGAGACATGATTACTCCTTATCGGCGCGGTCGGCCAGATACTTTTCAGCGTCGAGGGCTGCTGCACAGCCCGATCCGGCTGCTGTGACGGCCTGACGGTACACCGAGTCTACGACGTCGCCGGCAGCGAAGACACCTTCGATGCTGGTGCGCGACGACCGTCCGTCGACCTTGATGTAGCCGTTGTCGTGCAGGTCGAGCTGATCCTTGAACAGGGTTGTGCGGGGGTCGGAGCCGATTGCGATGAACAGGCCGGTGACGTCGAGTGCGGACTCCGAACCGTTGGCGGTGCTGCGCACGGTGACTCCCGTGAGCTTGTCGTCGCCGTGCACTGCGGAGACTTCGGCGTCGAGCAGGAATTCGATCTTGGGGTCGCTTTCGGCACGCTTGACCATTGCGTGCGATGCGCTGAAGCCCTGACGGCGGTGGATGAGGGTGACCTTTGAAGCGAAGCGCGACAGGAAGGTTGCTTCTTCCATTGCGGAATCGCCGCCGCCAACCACCGCGATGTGCTGGTCCTTGAAGAAGAAGCCATCGCAGGTTGCACACCAGCTGACGCCCTTGCCGGTGAGTGCCTTTTCGTTGTCCAGGCCCAGTTCGCGGTAAGCCGAACCAGTCGCGAGGATGACGGCCTCAGCTGTGAACTCTTCGCCCATTTCGGTGGTCAGGCGGTGTGCGCCGGGGGAGAAGTCGATGGTCTTGACATCGTCGTACATGACTTCCGCTCCAAAGCGCTCAGCCTGCTGACGCATGTTCTCCATGAGGTCTGGGCCGAGGATGCCTTCGGGGAAACCGGGGAAGTTCTCGACGTCAGTGGTGTTCATCAGTTCACCGCCGGCGGTGACTGAGCCGGCGATGATGAGCGGTTCGAATCCGGCGCGGGCGGCATAGACGCCGGCGGTGTATCCGGCTGGTCCGGAGCCCACGATGATGAGCTTCTTATTGGTCACGGGTGTTCTCCTTGGAAGCGTTTCCGGCTTGCCACCGGCGGTTATCTTCTTTTGGGTCAACGATGGTGTTTGGGGTGTTATTCCAGTGCTGTGGAGTACCGCCTGCGATGCCGGTCTCAGTTTTCTTCTGCGTAGGCGGTGATGCGGCTGAAGGCCGCCCTGGAATTGCCTTCGTAGGTGGGCAGTTCGGTGATCCACACGTAGAAGCTGTCGGCTTCGACGGGTTTGTCGAATTCGACTTCGGTCTTCTTGCCGAATTCGCCGGTGCCGATGGTTTTGGCGTCTTCGGGGTCGTCGCCCACCCGGATTTCGTAGGAACCGCCCTTGGCTTTGGAGTCGAGTATGACCTTGGTGAGCTTCTGTTCGCCTTCCAGAGTCAGTTCGAGGCCGAGGCCGTCTTTGAGTCCGCCGAATTCGGGCGTGTTGTAGCGGTCGGAGGTCCATTCGCCCTTCTTTTTGAGGACGTTCTTGGCTGCCGCGTTGTTTTCCGTTCCATCGCCTTGCGGGTCGAGTGGTTTGGCCTTGGTGATCTTCACCTTGACCGGTTCAGCTGCTTCCTGCGTTTCGGCGGGTGCCGGTGTGCTGGTTTCGGGTGCCGGCTGTGGGGTCGCAGTGTCGGTGTCGCCGCCGCGGGCGTCATACATCCAGATGATTGCGATCACCAGCACGATGATGCCGGCGGTGATGAGCGCGAGTGCCGTGTAGACGGGTCCGCGTCCCTTCTTTGAACGCTTGGTTTGGCTGTTCTGGGCTTTCGCAGCTGCCGAGGTGCCGGCTGCGGAACCGCTGGCAGTGCTGCGGGCTGCGGCACTGCTGGCCGCAGCACCAGCTGCCGCCGAGGTGCCGCCGGCTGCCGCAGCGCCGGTTCCTGCCGCTGTGCGTTTGGTTTGGTTGGGTGCCGGTGTGGCCGCTGGGGCGCTTTTGACGATGGGTGCCTGCGGTCGCGCTTCAGCCGGCTGCTGGGCCGGCTGGTTGTCTGTCGCCTGGGCGCGTTCTGCTGCCTGTGCTTCTTCGGCGCGCTGGCGGGCGTGTTCGCGCAGGCGGCGTTCGTGATCGTATTCGGCGCGCTGACGCGCGTATTCCTGTTCGCGGGTTTGGAACATTCCACCCAGGAACCATGAACCGTCGCCGTCGTCCGCGGCGGGTTCTTCGGGTTCGTGGACGATGGGCATGGCCTGCGTGGTGGGGTCTGATTCGTCACGGCGCATGATGGGCGCGGTGAGGTTGGGATCGTGCGCGCTGACGGTGCTTGGCGTCGAGTCTTCGGCGGTCCATTCGGGTTTGCCGCTCAGCTGGTCGGGCGACAGCGGGAAGCGGGTGGCTTTCGCCATTTTCATGCGGTCGTCATAGGGGGTGACGCCGCTTCCGTTGACGCCGGCGGCGGCGCCGGAAACTCCGGGGCGCACAAGCCCGATGCGGGCCCAGGCGTTGGCCATCTGGGCGTCGGATGCGCTGGCTTCCGGTGCGACTTCGTCGGGTTCTGGGTGTGTGGGGCCGGCGCTTTCGGCGAACAGTTCGCTTTCTGTGCGGGACAGCTGCGGCAGTTCGGTCAGAAGGCCTGTGTCCCATTCGCCCAGGTAGCGAACGATTTCGCTGGGGGAGCGGGGGCCGGGGTCGGTGCCGCCGACAACCCCGGAGAGGAATACTTCGAGGTCGTCGGAAAGGTCGTTCGTGAAAGCGCCGACGGGTGTGATGCGGCGGTTTTTGCGTCCGGCTGCGGGAAGGCCGGCCCGGCCGTGGTCGTCGGGCCAGTGGCCGGTGATTGCGGCGTAGAAGATGTTGATGATGTCCAGGGCGTCGCGGCGGGCAGCGCGGCTGGACGTGAGCATGTCGAGTTCGAGGTCTTCGACGGCGTCGGCGACTGCGGCATCGATGCCGACTCCGCGGATGATGACTTCGCCTTCGGGGGTGACCGCAACGGATTCGGGGCCGAGCATCAGGTGGTGCAGGCCGCGTTTGTCGGCGTGGGTGAGTGCTGTGGCGACTTCGCCGACGACGGCTGTTGCCTGGTCGACCGTGAGGGGTCCGCCCGCGAGCATTTTCGACAGAGGGGTGCCGCCGGTGCGTTCGCACACGATGTACACGAGGTCGTCCTGCATGCCGACATCTGTGATGGCGGGGATGCGCGGATCAGCCAGCAGGGCGGCGCGGTTGGCGGTGCTGAAGAGGCCGGCCGCGGTGTCTTCATGGGCGGTGTAGACGATGACGGGGGTGTCGAGGACAGCGTCGAGGCCGAGGTTGACCTGGCCTGCTTCCGGGTGGTCGGGAAGCCAGGGCCGGAGCACTTCCGATATGACGTAGCGGTCGGCGATGACTGTGCCGCGGTCTGCGCTTGTCAGCTGTCCCACCTCCCGTGTGTTCTGTGGCTTTTGATTCTAACCGCCATTGTCTGAAAAGAAGATCAGCGGCCGAGTTTGGCCCGGACCGTGGTGATGAGTGAGCGGAGTTCCGGAACGCGCAGGGCCCAGCAGATGCCGAAGTAGATGATCAGCATGATCATGCCGATGCCGGCCGCGGTGATGAACGCGGTTGCCCGGGTTGCCCAGAAGTCGCCCAGTCGGCTCAGCAGGAATGCGCCGATGACACCGGATAGGGCAGCTGCCACGGTGAATTTGAGGTGAGCGAACACGATCCGCTTGCCGCCGAGGTTGCCGATCTTCTTGTGCAGCAGGATGAACGACAGCAGCATTGCGATGGTGTAGCCGGTGCTCATTGACAGGCCGATGCCGGCAACGATCAGGTGGCGGGGCAGGAAGAGGGCGGAAAGGATCACGCCGATGGAGGTCAGCACCACTTGGGGCAGGTTGATCCAGAACGGGGTTTTGGCGTCTTCGTAGGCGTAGAACACCCGCTGCAGCAGGTAGTTGGCGCTGAAGGGGACCAGTCCGATGATCATGGCGATGATGACCAGGCTGAGCGCTCGGGCCTGTTCGAAGCCCGCCCCGCCGACGACCATGGCGGCAGGCCCGGCCAGTGCGATGAAGGCTGCGGTGAAGAACATGTTGACCAGGCCGACGAGGTTCACCCCGGTGCGGAAGCTGTCTTTCACGGCGGCGGTGTCGTCGGCTGCAGCGTATTTTGACAGCGGTGTGAAGAGTGCTGTTGCGAGTGATACCGCGACGAGTGAGTGCGGCAGCATGAAGATCAGGTAGGAGATTGTGTATGCGGCGTTTGAGGCGCTGACTTCGCCGCCTTGGGATGTGCCCAGCGCAGCCGCGCGGGAAATCACGAGGAAGCCCAGCTGGCCCACGACCAGCGCACCGAAGGTCCAGCCGGCAACACGCGCGGCTGTGCCGAGCCCGACGCCTCGGAAATTGAAGCGGGGTGTGTAGCGGAAGCCCATGCGTTTCAGCGGCCAGATCAGAACGAGGGCCTGGGAGACCACGCCGAGTGTTGCGGATCCGGCGAGTACGACGATCATGGGCCCGGTCCATTCGCCCACGGGGTGTTGGCCTTCGGAGCCGGGGCCGAACATCCAGATGAACACGATCAGTCCGGCGATGGCCACAACGTTGTTCAGAACCGGCGCCCACATGTAGGGCCCGAAGGACGAATTGGCGTTGAGCACTTGGCCGAGCATTGTGTACAGGCCGTAGAAGAACAGCTGAGGCAGGCACCAGAAGGCGAAGGCGACGGCCAGTGAGGTCTGTTCGGCTGACCACGTGGATGATGAGTACAGCCAGATGAGCACCGGGGCCGCCGCGGTGGCGATGATGGTCAGCCCGCCCAGCAGCAGGATCGACAGGGTCAGCAGTCTGTCGGTGTAGTCCTTGCCGCCGTCGGGCTGTTCTGCCGCGCGGACAATCTGCGGGACGAGGACGGCGTTGAGCACTCCGCCGGCCAACAGCATGTAGAGGTTGTTGGGAATTTTGTTGGCAACGTCGAAGGCGTCAGCGGCACCGCCGATCGTGACGCCGATGGCCACGGTCAGCAGCATGGTCTTGGCCAGCCCCAGGATGCGGGAGACGAGGGTTCCGGCTCCCATGATCGCTGAGGATTTGGCGAATGACGCTGCTTTTGATGTGCTCACAAAACTCCTCAGGGGGACTAGTCGTTTTGGCTTTCTGCGCGCGCCATGGCCGCTTCGAGTTGGCTTTGGGGGATCTTGGGGCGGCCGCGGCGGACGGAGAAGTACAGGCCGACGACGAACACGATGGCCAGTCCGGTGCCGACGATGGCGGTGCCGATGTTCTCCCAGTCAGCGCGGACGCGCACGAGCATTTCTTCGTCGGTGGGGATTGTGGTGCCGTCAGCTGCGATGAGGTTGATGCGGCCGGGCACGTCGGCGTTGGCGATGCCTTTGACGGGGACGGTGAAGCGGGCGTGTTCGCCCGGGCCGATGGTCTGGGTGGGTGAGGTTTCGGCCTGCAGCTGTGCTGTTTGGGGGCGCAGGTTGACGGAGAGTTCGGCTTCGCGGGTCGAATTGTTGTGCACCGTGATCGGGATTGTGGTCGATTCCCCGGTGACCAGCAGGACGGTTGAACCCTGCTCGATGCCGATTCGCCCGCCGAAGCCTTCGGCAGCTTTGGTAGCGCTTTCGACGCATTCGTCAAGATCTGCGGGTTGATTCTGCCAGCCGACGGATGCGCAGGTCAGGAGCATGCGCGAATCGGCGGTGCGGGCTTCTGTGGGGTTGGCGAAAAGCGAATCGAAGACGCCGATGTCTGTGTACAGGCCGGGCAGGGGCGCCAGCGTAGGGGCCGGCAGGGTTGTCTTCTGCGCGGTGACGAAGGCCCCACGGTCGGATTCTTCGCTTTTCTCCAGCTGCGGCAGCCTGATGGGGTCAAGCCACGGGAGGTCTTCCGGCATGGCTGCCAGGTCTGCCCAGTCTGCTTCTGCTGTGTGGCGGGGCAGGCTCATGAGGATGGAGCGCTGGTCGAAGGGCCGTTCCGAGGTGATGGCTGCGGTCAGTGCGATGGTGCGGCTGATGTCTTCGGCTGTTCTGGGGGAGTGGGGGCGCTCGCTGGGCTGAGCCTCAGGATCGTCGACGCCGTCAGCTTCGCCGGGTGTGTCGTCGCCTGTCCGCGTTGCCTGGGTGATGCCGAGGGCTTCGTTGAGGTCGCGGTTGGTGACGAGCACCGGGATGTTGGATCCGACATCGTCAGCGGTGATGCGGGCCCGGGCGTTCGATGTGTACGAAGTTTCTGCTGGCAGCTGGTCTTCGCTCAGCAGCAGGGCGTCGTGCCCGGTCGAGTGGAAGGTGTCGAGGTGTTTGCTGTCGGCTCCCGCCGCTGCCGGCCAGGAGTAGCGCAGAATTCTGCCGTTGCCTTCGAGTTCGGGAACCGCTTCTGTGATCTGGCGAGAGGCGGCTTGTGCCGTTTCGGCCAGCTTGTCTTCGCCCACGGCGCGGATGCTGCGCAGGTCGGCGTCAGCGTAGGGCAGCGGGATGATGTCGTGTTTGGTGAGCTCTTCCCGGAATTCGTCCCAAAACGCTTCGAGTTCTGTGTAGCTGCCCGGTTTCGACTCGCTCTCTCCATCTGAGTCGGGCGCTTCTGTTTCTTCTGGGGCCTGTTGGGTTTCCAGAGTGCTGCTGATGCTGACCACCAGGCGCGGATCGAGGGCGATCGCGGCATCCGGGGCTTTTTTCATAGCGTCGAGCAGGTCGCGGAGTTCTCCGCCCGCGGCGGCTTTTTCGAGGTCTTGGGGGATGTACTTTCCGTCGAGGCCGAACCGGGTGATGGTCGCGGGGATGATCACCCCGAGCTTGGTGTGGTCGATCTTCGGGTTGGGGTACCACGTGGTGTAGGCCGTTGTCGGTTCCCCGAAGGGCCCGGCTTCTGTTGTGGCGGCAACGCGGATGCCGCGCGCACCCCACGTGGAGAGCGGCTTTTTGGCTGACAGGCCCAGCTTTGCGGCCGGAATGGTCACGCTGAAGCGGGCCGTGCTGTTGGCTTTGATGGTCCCCGGCAGCGGGGCTGCTGTGATGGCGTCATCGCCGTCTTCTGGTTTGAAGCTCGGGGCGATTGTCGTCAGCGTCCTGTGGGGATTGGCTCTGTCTGCCCACGCGTTGACGGAGTCGGTGGAGTTGAGGATCTGGGTGGACATACCCACCTGCAGCGTGGGTGTCTTGAGGTCCGCCTCACCGCTGCGCACGTTCCCGCTGATGGACAGGGTGCCCTTGTCATCCAGCCACGGGGTGATCGAGGTGATCTCGACACCGGGCTTCTGGGCGGGGGCGCTGTCTTTTTCTTCTGCCGAGGCGGAGCTCTGCTCCTGTGCCGGCTGGGCGTGCGCTGGGGTGGGCAGGGGAGTGGTTCCCAGCAGGACTGTCAGTGCCGCGGCAGCTGCTGCGGCGATCGGGCGGATGATCTTCATGACGGGTATCGCAGGAGTCGGCTGGCGGCGAGCGCTATACGGCGTTCGTTGGCGAATGACAGTCGTTCGCCAAGATCAGCGTAGGGGACCCACTCGGCTGCCACCGCCTCGTGATCGGGGTCGTTTTCGACAGTGAGTTCCCCGCCTACTGCGCGCAGCAGGAAGTGGTGGACGACCTTGTGGATGCGGAACCCGGCCGCGGAGAACCAGTAGTCGACGCTGCCTAAGGGCGCGATGACTTTGCCCTCTATGCCGGTTTCTTCCGCGACTTCGCGGCGGGCGGCCTGGGCGGGTGTTTCGCCTGCTTCCAGGTGGCCCTTGGGCAGGCACCATTCGAGTCTGCCGGCGCGGTTGATGCGGGCGATGACCGCGACTTCGCGGCCGGGGGATGAAAAATCGACCACGAGCCCGCCGGCGGAGGTTTCCTCCACAGCCTGCGAGCGAACCGGGAACGGGCCCGGTTTGGGAAGCGGTCGAATCATGGGATCTACCCTACCGTTCGGGCCTCCGCGGCTTCTGTGAGCGCGCGGGTACCCTTGTACGGGACAAAAAAGGAGGTCTGCGTGGACGCAGCGACAGCGCACATTCGACTGAGCGAGGCACTCGAGAAACTGGACGATGTGCTCGGTCCTCTGGGCCGGACCTTTGCCGATGCCGGTTTTGAACTGGCTTTGGTGGGCGGCTCTGTGCGCGATGCTCTGCTGGGTCGGGACATGCTGGACCTCGACTTCACGACGGACGCCAGGCCGGATGACATTGTGCGGCTGATCCGCGACTGGGCGGACACGTGGTGGGATATCGGCAAGAAGTTCGGGACCATCGGGATGGTCAAGAAGGGCTTCCAGATTGAGATCACCACGTATCGGGCTGAAAGCTATGACTCTGAGTCCCGCAAACCCGTTGTGGCCTTCGGCGACAATCTCGATGACGATCTTGTGCGCCGTGATTTCACGATCGGCGCGATGGCGGTGCGCCTGCCCGGCCGAGTCTTCGTTGACCCGTTCGGCGGTCTGGAAGATCTGACCGCCGGCCGGATTCGCACACCCGGCAAAGCGGAGGACTCCTTCAGCGATGACCCGCTGCGCATGATGCGGGCGGCCCGCTTCACATCCCAGCTGGACTTCGAGGTCGCCGATGACGTCCGCGAGGCCATGACCGACATGGCCGGCCGGATGGACATCGTGTCGGCTGAACGGATCAAAGACGAACTGGTCAAACTCATCTGCGGAAAAGCACCGTGGAAGGGGATCGACCTGCTGGTGGTCACCGGTCTCGCGGATGTCTTCCTGCCAGAGGTTGCACGCCTGCGGGAAGAAAAGGATGAACACGGCCGCCACAAGGACGTCTACTGGCATTCGCTGACGGTGCTGCGCCAGGCCGTTGAACTTGAAGAGCGCTACGCCCGCAAACAGGCCGAAGCCGATGCCGCGGCAGCAGAAGACGACGATGCCGATGAACCGCTGCCGGCCGATTCGCAGCTGCGAATCTCAGTCCCGGACTTCACGGTCCGCTTTGCCGCGCTCATGCACGACATCGGCAAACCCGACACCCGCCGCTTTGAACCCAACGGTGCGGTCACCTTCTACCACCACGATGTTGTCGGCGCGAAGCTCGTACGCAGGCGGATGCGTGCGCTCGCCTTCGACAACGCCACGACCAAGCGGGTGGCTCGCCTGGTGGAGCTGCACCTGCGCTTCTACGGATACGGCGATGCCGGGTGGACCGATTCGGCTGTGCGCCGCTACGTCACTGATGCCGGCGATCAGCTGACCCGCCTGCACATCCTGACCCGCAGCGATGTCACCACCCGCAACAAACGCAAGGCAGACCGTCTGGCGCGGGCCTATGACGACCTCGAGCGGCGCATCGAGAACCTGCAGAAGCAGGAAAAGCTCGACGCCATCCGGCCTGACCTCGACGGACAGCAGATCATGGAGATCCTCGGCATCACACCCGGGCCGGTTGTTGGCCGGGCGTATAAGCACATGCTGGAGCTGCGGATGGAGAACGGGCCGACCGATTTTGAAACGGCCAAGGCCGCTCTGCTGGCCTGGTGGGCAGAACAACCCGAGGCGGGCTAGTCTTAGATCTGGCAAAGAGGCCCAGATCACAGAAGGAGAATCGCACATGAGCGATGTCACCACCACCTTCCGCGAAGCCCGCGACACGCTTCTGCGGTACCGGACCGACCTCGAAGCAGCACGCCGTGAATTCACCTGGCCGCGCTTTGAAGAGTTCAACTTCGCACTGGACTGGTTCGATCAGGTAGCCGAAGGCAACGACAACCCGGCACTGTGGATCGTCGAAGAAGACGGTCAGGAGAACATCTACTCCTATGACACTCTGCGCCGCCGCTCCAACCAGGTGGCCAACTTCCTCCGCGAAGCCGGTGTTAAGCGCGGCGACCACGTGATGGTCATGCTCAACAACCAGGTCGAACTGTGGGAAACCATGCTCGCCGGCATCAAACTCGGTGCTGTGCTGATGCCCACTACCGTCCAGCTGGGCCCCATCGACCTGCAGGACCGCGCCGACCGCGGCAAAGCACAGTACGTCGTCGTCGAAGCACCCTCAGCCGCGAAGTTCGACGATGTTTCAGTCGACCTCAAGCGGATCGTCGTCGGCGGTGAACCCCAGCGCGAACAAGACCTTTCCTACGCAGACTCGGCCGGCGCCTCGGAAGACTTCCAGGCAGACGGCGTGACAAAAGCCGACGACCTCCTGCTGCTGTACTTCACCTCCGGCACCACGTCGAAGGCGAAGATGGTCGCCCACACCCACACGTCCTACCCCGTGGGACACCTGTCGACCATGTACTGGATCGGCATGGAGCCCGGCGACATCCACCTCAACATTTCGTCCCCCGGCTGGGCTAAGCACGCGTGGTCGAACCTGTTCACCCCGCTGATCGCAGAATCCTGCATCTTCATCTACAACTACGGCCGCTTCGACGCGGCGGCGCTCATGAAGACCATGGAACGGGTGGGCGTTACCAGCTTCTGCGCCCCGCCAACCGTGTGGCGCATGCTCATCCACGCCGACCTCAGCCTGCTGCCCACCCCGCCGCAGAAGACCATGTCCGCCGGCGAACCACTCAACCCGGAAGTCATTTCCCGTGTGCGCGCCGAATGGGGCACCGACATCCGCGACGGCTTCGGCCAGACCGAAACCACGCTCATGGTGGGCAATTCGCCCGGCCAGGAAATGGTTCCCGGCTCCATGGGCCGCCCGCTGCCCGGCTACGACATCGTGCTGCGCGACCCCGCCACCGGCGAACTCGGCGATGAAGGCGAAGTCTGCGCAATCCTCGACCCGCGCCCGGTCGGCATCACGAAGGGCTACTGGGGTGATGAAGTCAAAACCGCCGAAGCCTTCTACGACGGTGTCTTCCACACCGGCGACGTCGCAGCGAAAGACGAAAACGGCTACATCACGTTCGTCGGCCGCGCCGACGACGTCTTCAAGGCAAGCGACTACCGGCTCTCGCCGTTCGAACTCGAATCCGCACTCATCGAACACGAAGCGGTCGCCGAAGCCGCCGTCGTCCCGTCCCCGGACCCCGTCCGTCTTGCAGTGCCCAAGGCGTACGTCGTTCTGGCGCCGGGCTGGGAGCCCACCGCGGCCACGGCAGAGTCGATTCTGAAGTTCTGCCGCGAAACGCTCGCACCGTACAAGCGCATCCGCCGCATCGAATTCACGGAACTGCCCAAGACTATCTCCGGCAAGATCCGCCGTGTGGAGCTGCGCACCCGCGAACTCGAACTCCACCCCGAATTCGGCGAAGCCACCGTCACCGCCCAGGAATGGGCAGACACCGACTTCCCCGGACTCAAGGGCTGACTGGGCTTAAGCGAAGGGCCGGTGCACCGTGCACCGGCCCTTCGTTGTGTCCGGGCCAGCGGCAGCTGGGGGAGGGCAGCGGGAAGGTGGGCGGCGCCTCGTGATTGAGATGCGTCACAGGAATCAAACAGGCCGAATGAAATTCGGCACATTTGTAGGACGACTCCCAGTCAACTGTGGTTGACTGAAATGATCTGTCTGTTCGTATTGGGGGAAAACTGTGTCCACTGCTAAGCGAAAGGCAGCGGCAAAGAGTTCCAGTGCCAGCCGCTTCCTGAACTATCCGAGAAAAAACAAGAAGGGCTGGACGCGTTGGCTGCCGTCTGCGCGCCTGTGGGGCTTCGGCCTGCTCGGTGCGTTTCTGCTGGCTATTGCCGGCTTCACCATCGGCTACGCCCTCACACCCATCCCCGAACCCAACGCCGAAGCCGCCGGCCAGACTTCCCACGTCTACTACAAGGGCGGCAAGGACGTCATCGGCACTTTCAAAGACCAAAACCGCGAGATCCTCAAGCCCGAAGAGATCTCGCCGAACATGGCATACGCCGCACAGGCCGCCGAAGACAAAACCTTCTACGAAAACCGCGGCATTTCGATCAAGGGCATCTTCCGAGCAGCAGTCGGCATCATCACCAATGACTACGCCGGCGGTGGTTCCACAATCACCCAGCAGTACGTCAAGAACTACTACCTGACGAACGAATTCTCCCTGCAGCGCAAAGTCAAGGAGATGTTCATCGCCATCAAATTGGACCAGGAACTGTCCAAGGACCAGATCATGGCGAACTACCTCAACACCATCTACCTGGGCCGTCGCAGCTACGGCGTGCAGGTGGCCTCACAGTCCTATTTCCACAAGGACGCTAAAGACCTCACGGTCGAAGAAGCCGCAGCATTCGCGGCGATGATCCAGACGCCGGGCGCACAAGACCCGGCCGAAGACCCTTCGCGCCTGCAGGAGCGCTTCGACTACGTCATCGACAACATGGTCGATCTGGGCTACCTGACGCAGGAACAGGCCTACAAGGTCGAACTCCCCGAATTCAAGAAGCCCAAGTCTGACAACGAACGCAAGGGCCAGACCGGCTACCTCATGGACGCCGTGCGCCATGAACTGAAGACTGCCGGCGGACTGACCGACGAACAGATTGACCGCGGCGGCCTGAAGATTGAGACCGGCATCGACAAGAAGATGATGAAGTCCGCGGTCAAGTCCGTGGAAAACCTGCCGGAACTCAAAGCCGGTATGCACGTCGGGCTGTCCTCGGTTGACCCCAAGACCGGCGAAGTCCGCGCGATCTACGGCGGCAAGGACTACTTCAAGCGGATGCACAACGCATCCACGCAGGACACCGCACAGGCAGGTTCGACCTTCAAGCCGTTCACCCTGGTGGCCGGTCTGGAAAACGGCTTTACGCTGAGCGACTCGTTCACCGGTTCGGCGCAGACGTTCCAGCGGCCAGGCGGCGGCACGTGGACCCCGAAAAACTACGGCGGCGCCAGCTACGGCCAAGTGACGCTGCTGAAGGCAACCCAGAGTTCGATCAACACCGCCTACGCGCAGCTCAACATCGACGTGGGCCCGGACAAGACAAAGGACGTCGCAGTGCGCGCCGGCCTGCCGGAGAACACGCAGGGTCTGGACTCCAACGCCTCGAACGTGCTCGGCACCGCAAGCCCCACCACCCTGCAGATGGCCGGAGCGTTTGCAACGTTCGCCGCTGAGGGTGTGCAGCGCACACCGCACTTTGTCGTCGAAGTGGTCAACCCCGAAGGCGAATCGCTGTACAAGCCCGACACGAAGGGCGAAAGGAAGTTCGACAAGAACGTCATGGCCGAAACCACCTATGCGCTCAGCCGCGTGGTGCAGGGCGGTTCGGGCAGCTACGCGTCGAACCTCGGCCGTCCGGTTGCCGGTAAGACCGGTACGTCGAACGAGTCGAAGTCGGCTTGGTTCGTCGGCTACACCCCGCAGCTGGCGACGGCGGTGTCGATCTTCCGCTATGACGACAAGGGCAAGCCCATCGAGATCGGCGCCTACGGCGGCCGTGGATCCATTACGGGTGGTTCGTACCCCACGATCGCGTGGACGAGCTACATGCAGGGCGCCATGAAGGGCATGGACGTCGAGAAGTTCCCCAAGCGCGGCAAACTGCCGGATGTTGAAAAGCCGAAGAACAAGAGTGGCGGGTCGCGCAGCGCACCGGTGCAGCGCAACTACGACCGTCCGAGCACCAAGAAGAAGGAACAGAAGAAGGAAGAAAAGCCTAAGGAAACGAAGGCTCCGGAAGTCGAGGATTCGAACGAAGACTCCAAGCCGGACGAGGGCGACAAGAAGGAGCCGCCGAAGGAGAACGACAAGCCGAAGGAACCGGAAAAGCCGAAGCCCGAAAAGCCTAAGAAGCCTAAGGAACCGAAGCCGGACAAGCCGAAGAAGCGTGATTCGGATTCATCGGGCGGCAACTGATTCATGCGGTCACCGGCTGATATCGCAGCACCCCTGCTGGGCGGTCGAGGAAAGTTCCTCGGTGCACCCGGCAGGGGTTACCTGCGTTTTCAGGCGATGGCATCGCTTGTTCTGCTGGGATGTGTGGGGCTTGCAGGCATTCTGCGGCAGGTGCCGTGCATTGCGGCCGGCTGGGACATGCCGCACGCGTCCTACCGCATGTGCGCGTCCCCCATCGCCAACGACCTGTTGGGTACCACTTGGCCGGAAGCGCCCGGCCGTACGGGCTCTGCACTGATCAGCCCTGCCGCCGATTGGTTTGCTGCCGGTGCGGGCTCTGTTTTTTCACCGGCTGTAAGCATGGCGATTCTGCTGGTGCTGAACTTCGCCGCGTTCCTGCTGGCGGGCATGGCCCTGTTGCGGCTGCTGGGGGACCGTTCGTGGTTTGCGGTGTTCGCGCTGTCGCCCGTGGTGTTCTTCTCGATCGGGCAGTCGCTCGATCCGGTGGGTCTCGCACTGGCCCTGTGGGCGCTGGTGCTGGCCGGGGAGGGCCCGGCTGCCGAGGTGCCGGGTGCCGAGGTGCTGGGCGGGTCGGCGGGCAAGCCTCTGTCGGCGTTGGTGCTGGTTGCGGTCATGTTTGCGGTGGCCGCGCTTATCAGCCCGCTGGCTGTCGTTGTTCTGCTTGGGTGGGGCATTGCTGCGGCGCGGCGCGGATCCACGCAGTCAGTCCTGACCGTGGTGGGGCTGTTCATGGTGGTCCTGGGCGCGCTTGTTGTAGTTGACGGCAGGATTGCCGGTCGAGTTCACATGTGGCTGACCGACGGCATTGACCGCGGTTCGCTGTTCTCGCTTGCCGCCTACAGGGCTGAAGGTTCGGCGCTCAACGTGGCGGCGCTCATTGTGTTCTTTGCGGCCGTCGCAGCTGTCGCGGTTCTGCTTTTCCTGCGCGCTGGCGCCCCCGCCGGCCCCCTGCCGATAACAGCGGTGCTGTTGGTGGCCGCGTTGTTGACGGCACCTCGGGCGGGTGTTGGTGAGGCCCTGTGGCTGGTGCCGTTCGCGGCGGCAGCCGTGCACAGCCTCGTGCTGCACTTCCTTTGGATGCTGTCCGAGGCCGCGCTGTTCATCGCGGTCAACCTGGCAGACGCCGATGCGATTGACCCCGGCAAGGGGCTCGCGCCCGGATGGCTTTTCGTGTTCACGACTCTGCGTTGGATGGCTCTTGCCGGCCTGTTGGTGTGGGTGTTTGCCGCCGGAGCCCTGAAAAACGCCGATGGCGAGCCTTCCGGCACCAAGCCGAGTGGCGCCAAAGCGCACTGAACGACTAAGATGGGATGGCTTGTGTCATGGCCTCGGTGTAGAACTGAGCTATGACGGAAGCACTGCACATACCCTCCTGCCATGGAAAGACCATGGCCGCTTCAGACCAAAGGAGGTGGGTTACACGTGCGTAAGTACGAGCTCATGCTCATTCTGGAACCGGAACTCGAAGAGCGTTCCGTGGACTCCACTGTTGAAAACCTGCTCAAGGTCGTTGCCGCTGACGGCGGAACGGTCGACAACGTGGACGTGTGGGGCCGCCGTCGCTTCGCCTACGAAATCAACAAGAAGACCGAAGGCTACTACGTAGTCGTCGACTTCACCGCGAAGCCGGAAACTTCACACGAACTCGACCGCCAGCTCGGCCTCAACGAGGCTGTTCTGCGCACCAAGATCCTTCGTCCCGAAGCTCAGTAATCACTTTCGAAAACAGTCAGCGCTCAGCTAAGGAGTCAGAATGGCCGGAGATCCAGTAATCACACTCGTCGGCAACCTCACCTCGGACCCTGAACTTCGGTTCACGCCCAACGGTGCTGCGGTTGCCAACTTCACGGTCGCTTCGACTCCCCGCATGTTCGATCGCAAGTCGGGCGAATTCCGCGACGGCGAAACCCTCTTCATGCGCTGCTCTCTGTGGCGCGATGCCGCTGAAAACGTGGCTGAATCACTCAGCCGCGGCACCCGCGTCATCGTTCAGGGGCGCCTGAAGTCGCGTTCCTTCGACACGAAGGAAGGCGAACGTCGCACCGTCATGGAACTCGACGTCGACGAAATCGGACCCAGCCTGCGCTTTGCAAAAGCACAGGTTTCGAAGGTCGAACGCTCTGGTGGATTCCAGGGCGGCGGTCAGGGTTACGGCGGCGGTCAGCAGGGCGGCTACGGCGGCCAGCAGACCGGCGGCGGTTGGGGCCAGCAGGGCGGACAGCCCGGCGGCAACCAGGGTGGTCAGGGCGGCTTCGGCGGCCAGCAGAACGACCCGTGGGCTGCATCGGACCCCAACCAGAATCAGGGCGGTGGCGGCTGGGGAAGCCCCACTGAAAGCGAACCTCCGTTCTGATCCGCTGTGGGCCGTTACGGCCCAGCCTGCGCGCTTAGCTTTTAGCTATCGCCTATAGCTTTTGCGCCGACTGTTTCGACGCTTATTTTCAACAGGAGTAAAAATGGCAAAGCCGGAAATCCGGAAGCCGGTGAAGAAGAAGGCTAACCCGCTGGGTGCGGGTGAAACTTCCTACATCGACTACAAAGACACTGCAACTCTGCGTAAGTTCATCTCTGACCGCGGCAAGATCCGTGCTCGCCGCGTGACGGGTGTGACTGTGCAGGAACAGCGCAAGATCGCCAAGGCTGTTAAGAACGCCCGCGAAATGGCGCTGCTGCCCTACACGAGCTCAGCTCGCTGATCGGAGGGGTACTGAAATGGCAAACATCAAACTCATCCTGAATCAGGAAGTTGACCGCCTCGGCGCCGCTGGTGACGTTGTCACCGTTCGCGCTGGCTACGCTCGCAACCTTCTGCTGCCCCGCGGCTGGGCTCAGCTGTGGACCGCAGGTGCTGAAAAGCAGGTTGAAGCTCTGCGCAAGGCACGTCAGGCTCGTCAGATCGCTGACCGCGAAGAGGCAATCGCTCTCAAGGAAAAGCTTGAAGCGACCACCGCTCGCATCGAAATGAAGGCCGGCAAGGGCGGCCGTCTGTTCGGTGCTGTCACGACCACCGCTGTCGCTGACGCACTGAAGGAAGCCGTCGGTCACGAATTCGACCGTCGCCAGATCGCCCTTCCGAAGCACATCAAGGAGGCCGGTTCCTACACCGCGACCGTCCGCGTGCACGACGAAATCACCGCGAACGCCAAGTTCGACGTGATCGGCAAGGCCTGATTTTCAGGTAACTGGCTTAGGCGGGTTGGGCGATTGGCCTTAACGGCTTGCCCTAGCCCGCTGGCTTAAAGCACAAGCCGGGATCGACACCGTTGGGTGTTGGTCCCGGCTTCTGCGTTGCGTGGGCAGGTTGGGGCGCTGGGTGGTGTTGGTTGGCTGGATTTGCGTTGCGTGGGTGCGCCCGGCTGGTTGGGGTGGCGCTGCTGGGCTGGATTTGCGGTGTAATGCAGTTTCACGCTTTAAAGCGCTGCATTACTGCGTGAGTTTGCATTACCGCGTGAGTTTGGGCGCCAGAAGGGCCGTGGCCAC
>NZ_KV786125.1:0-2510 GCF_001806835.1 Brevibacterium sp. HMSC24B04
CATGCTCAAGCTTCACGATTTTTGCAACAGAGCCATATCGACAACCTCTCGCGCAACCAAGACATCGCGGTCGGACTGCAAGTGATCTTGAAGCCACGGGCCCGTCCCACCCCGACATGGACCTCGATGCCCGAACGGACGTTAGATTTCGAGTTCTAGGCGTTCTGCGATGAAGGTTGGATCCCAGCCGGGATTGAAAGTGTCGACGTGGGTGAATCCGAGCCGCTCGTATAGGCCACGCAGGTTCGGGTGGCAGTCGAGCCGCAGCTTGGCGCACCCCTGCGTTCGCGCGGCATGGCGGCAAGCCTCGATCAGCGCGGAGCTGACACCCCGGCCCGCATGTGTCCGTCGCACCGCGAGCTTGTGCAGATATGCGGCCTCCCCCTTGAGGGCGTCGGGCCAGAACTCGGGATCCTCGGCCGACAAGGTGCAACAGCCGACGATGCCGTCGCTGCAACTCGCGACTAGGAGCTCGGATCTCAGGACGAAGGTCTCCGCGAATGTCCGGTCGATCCGCGCGACGTCCCAGGCGGGCGTTCCCTTGGCGGACATCCACGCCGCAGCGTCGTGCATCAGCCGCACAACCTCGTCGATATCACCCGAGCAGGCGACCCGAACGTTCGGAGGCTCCTCGCTGTCCATTCGCTCCCCTGGCGCGGTATGAACCGCCGCCTCATAGTGCAGTTTGATCCTGACGAGCCCAGCATGTCTGCGCCCACCTTCGCGGAACCTGACCAGGGTCCGCTAGCGGGCGGCCGGAAGGTGAATGCTAGGCATGATCTAACCCTCGGTCTCTGGCGTCGCGACTGCGAAATTTCGCGAGGGTTTCCGAGAAGGTGATTGCGCTTCGCAGATCTCCAGGCGCGTGGGTGCGGACGTAGTCAGCGCCATTGCCGATCGCGTGAAGTTCCGCCGCAAGGCTCGCTGGACCCAGATCCTTTACAGGAAGGCCAACGGTGGCGCCCAAGAAGGATTTCCGCGACACCGAGACCAATAGCGGAAGCCCCAACGCCGACTTCAGCTTTTGAAGGTTCGACAGCACGTGCAGCGATGTTTCCGGTGCGGGGCTCAAGAAAAATCCCATCCCCGGATCGAGGATGAGCCGGTCGGCAGCGACCCCGCTCCGTCGCAAGGCGGAAACCCGCGCCTCGAAGAACCGCACAATCTCGTCGAGCGCGTCTTCGGGTCGAAGGTGACCGGTGCGGGTGGCGATGCCATCCCGCTGCGCTGAGTGCATAACCACCAGCCTGCAGTCCGCCTCAGCAATATCGGGATAGAGCGCAGGGTCAGGAAATCCTTGGATATCGTTCAGGTAGCCCACGCCGCGCTTGAGCGCATAGCGCTGGGTTTCCGGTTGGAAGCTGTCGATTGAAACACGGTGCATCTGATCGGACAGGGCGTCTAAGAGCGGCGCAATACGTCTGATCTCATCGGCCGGCGATACAGGCCTCGCGTCCGGATGGCTGGCGGCCGGTCCGACATCCACGACGTCTGATCCGACTCGCAGCATTTCGATCGCCGCGGTGACAGCGCCGGCGGGGTCTAGCCGCCGGCTCTCATCGAAGAAGGAGTCCTCGGTGAGATTCAGAATGCCGAACACCGTCACCCTGCTGCGTAACATCGTTGCTGCTCCATAACATCAAACATCGACCCACGGCGTAACGCGCTTGCTGCTTGGATGCCCGAGGCATAGACTGTACAAAAAACAGTCATAACAAGCCATGAAAACCGCCACTGCGCCGTTACCACCGCTGCGTTCGGTCAAGGTTCTGGACCAGTTGCGTGAGCGCATACGCTACTTGCATTATAGCTTACGAACCGAACAGGCTTATGTCCACTGGGTTCGTGCCTTCATCCGTTTCCACGGTGTGCGTCACCCGGCAACCTTGGGCAGCAGCGAAGTCGAGGCATTTCTGTCCTGGCTGGCGAACGAGCGCAAGGTTTCGGTCTCCACGCATCGTCAGGCATTGGCGGCCTTGCTGTTCTTCTACGGCAAGGTGCTGTGCACGGATCTGCCCTGGCTTCAGGAGATCGGAAGACCTCGGCCGTCGCGGCGCTTGCCGGTGGTGCTGACCCCGGATGAAGTGGTTCGCATCCTCGGTTTTCTGGAAGGCGAGCATCGTTTGTTCGCCCAGCTTCTGTATGGAACGGGCATGCGGATCAGTGAGGGTTTGCAACTGCGGGTCAAGGATCTGGATTTCGATCACGGCACGATCATCGTGCGGGAGGGCAAGGGCTCCAAGGATCGGGCCTTGATGTTACCCGAGAGCTTGGCACCCAGCCTGCGCGAGCAGCTGTCGCGTGCACGGGCATGGTGGCTGAAGGACCAGGCCGAGGGCCGCAGCGGCGTTGCGCTTCCCGACGCCCTTGAGCGGAAGTATCCGCGCGCCGGGCATTCCTGGCCGTGGTTCTGGGTTTTTGCGCAGCACACGCATTCGACCGATCCACGGAGCGGTGTCGTGCGTCGCCATCACATGGGCTCTGTTGCAAAGATTGGCGGCAGTCAGAGG
>NZ_KV786126.1:0-620 GCF_001806835.1 Brevibacterium sp. HMSC24B04
GACCGCGTCACGCACTCTGAAACCGGAAGAGCCGGCAAACCTGCGTTTGGGGTTGCTCCAGCTCGTCTGCTGGTGCATGCGACTAGTCTCATATGCAAGCGTGAGGCCATGTCTGAGTTCTCTGCCAACTCTGGCCGTCAGGAGTGTCCGTCTGCGGGGCGCTCGCTGGCCCGATGAGCTGACCGCCGAGTCCTGCTGGGGATGTGTCATACTGGTGGCAAGTCTGAACGAAGTCGCGAGGATGCGTATCAGCCGGAAGAGCAAGGTCAGGGGCCCGAGGTCGTTCAGCACCTCTTCATTGATTCTGGAGACCGGCTTCCTTTCTGCGGAGTGATGCTCGGTCGTGACGAGAACACCGGTGATTGGCACGCAGCTCATGACCTCGAGGCGTTCTTTCAGTGCATCGAGTTTAGGGTGACATGCTGCACGGCGTGAATGTCAACATCAGCACTCGGTGGCCGTACGCCGCTCATCGAACCGGAAGACAACTGACACAATCAATAACCTTGCTGGAGCAATAAGTCAGCACTGCGTTAATGAGCAGCGGACAGCGCCCGTGCCGTAGTAAGGCTGGCGAGCTGAACCGAAAAGGGCTCTTCCGGTTTCAGAGTGCGTGACGC
>NZ_KV786127.1:0-16395 GCF_001806835.1 Brevibacterium sp. HMSC24B04
CGCAGCTCCGGCCGCCGCGCCGTCCGCGGTCACGCAGGCCGCCGCGCCCGTTGCGCCGGCGCAGGCGCTGCACTCCTCCGAGAAGCTTCGCTGGGGATCCCAGGGAGCCTCGGTCGAGCAGCTCCAGTCCGCACTGAACGATGAGGGAGCCTCACTCGCCGTCGACGGGAAGTTCGGCCCGCGTACCCATGGCGCGGTGAAGGACTACCAGCAGGCCAACGACCTGCAGGTCGATGGCGTGGTGGGCCCCGAGACGCGCGGCTCCCTGAACGGTTCGGCTCCCAGTGTCGGCGGTGGTGGTGCGTCAGTTCCTGCGCCCGCATCCTCCTCGAGCAGCACCGGGCAGGCGATCGTCGACGCCACACGGACCCAGATGGGCGCCGCCTACTCCTGGGGCTCGAGCAACCCGGGCGTGAGCTTCGACTGCTCCGGCCTGACCCAGTACGCCTACAAGCAGGTCGGCATCGACCTTCCGCGCACCTCCGGCCAGCAGGTCGACGCCGGCACCCAGATCTCCAAGTCCGAGGCCCAGCCCGGCGACCTCGTCGTGTGGCCCGGCCACATGGGCATCTTCGCCGGCGGCGACAAGGTCGTCGATGCAGGACGCTCTCCCGGCGCTGTCACCGAGCGCACCATCTGGGGCAACCCCACCTTCGTCTCCTTCCGCTGAGCCCAGCGACTACCCGCGGCGCGCACCCCACCCCCGAGTGGGATGCGCGCCGCTTTGTCGCGCTCCCCTGCGGCCAGGGGACGTGCGGATCGGTGCAGGCTACGTGTGCAGGGTGCGCTCGGATTCGCCTCGATGCACGGACGGGCTCTCCAGTTGGATCGTGGCGTGCTCGAACGCTATCGGGAAGTGCGTCCTGACGCAGACATGGACCTCTTCGAGGATCCGCAGTGCATGGGCCGATTCGAAGCACTCCTCCCCGACGACGACGTGCGCAGAGAAGATCGGCAGATTGCTCCCGATCGCAGAGGCGTGCAGGTCGTGGACGTCCTGGACGTGGTCGAGCGCGAGGATGTGCTCACGCACCTGATCGAGATCCACACCCTTCGGGGTGAACTCCATGAGGATCCGCAGCGTCTCGGCCATGATGCGGAACGCCCGAGGCACGATCAACGCGGCGATGAACAAACCGGCCAGCGCATCAGCCTGCTGGAACCCGGTCACCTGGATCACGATCGCGGCAGTGATCACGCCGAGCGAACCGAGAGCGTCATTGAGGACCTCGAGGAACGCGGCACGCATGTTCAGGCTCGAATCCTTGCCTCCGGCCAGGATGAGGATCGCGGCGATGTTCGCGACCAGCCCGATCGCACCGAAGATGAGCAGCTCACCCGAGGGAACGTCCGGGGGGTCCGTCAGTCGCGAAATGCCCTCGACGGCGGTGTAGGTGCCGACCACGATCAGGAGCGTGGCCTGGGCCAAGGCTGCCAGTACCTCGATGCGAGCGAACCCCCAGGTCCGGCTGCTGCTGGCCGGGCGCAGCATCATGGTCGCCGCGATCAGCGCGACCAGCAGTCCGGAGGCGTCGACGAGGGCGTGCGCCGTGTCCGTGAGCAGAGCAAGACTGCCGGTGACGACGCTCCCGACTGCTTGTGCGAGCACGATGACGAAGGTGATCGCGAAGGCGATGGCGAGTCGCGTCCGGGCCGTGCTCGATCCGCTACCGCCGTGCGAATGGTCGTGTCCAGAGTTCATCAGAGGTCCCCGTCCTCGAGGTTCTCGTGATCGCGGTGGTTCTTCAGGGACAGGGTGGTCCCGGAGGTGTCGAGCAGGTCGTCCGCCACCTCGAGCAGGTCGCTCAGTCGGGGCAGATCGGCGAGGGCGAACCAGGATGCGCGGCCTTCGGTGCGCGCGGTGACCAGGCCGCAGTCGCGCAGGCACGAGAGATGCTTGCTGACGGTCGACTGGGCAAGGTGCATGTGTTCGACAAGGTCGCGAACTCGGTGCTCACCGGTCGAGAGGTGTTGGAGGAGAGCCAAGCGTGTGGGTTCGGCGAGGGCATGGAAGAGCACGGCATGGCTGTCTGCCACCTCGAACTGAGGCTCGGCCGGGATCGTATCAATCGTCATATGGCGATGATATCGCTCTTTGGGGTTCTGTGGAGGGGTGGGGCGGGACGAGTCGATCCTGGGTGATGAGCGAAGGGGTCGCTCGTGGCACGTCGCTACACTCGATGTGCGCCGGTCACGGGGACAAACAGGCCCGCACGAGGGGTCACCTGAGGAGGAGACGTTCATGACGGTGGATACGACGGTTGCGCGCGGAACCAGCGGGGTGGCGGTGCGGATCATGCTGGCCAGCCTGATCGGGCTGCTCGCCGCCGTACTGATGCCACTGGCGGCGCCCGCGCTGTTGCCCGCAGCGTCGGCACACGACACTCTGATCTCGTCGAGCCCGGCAACGGGCGAGAGCTTCGAGCAGGCTCCCGAGGCGCTCGAGCTCACCTACAGCGACGAGGTTCTCAACCTCTCTCCGGCCGTACGACTGACCACCTCCGCCGGCGAGGAGATCTTCACCGAGACGCCCACCGTGTCCGGCAACACGGCCACGATCGACCTGCCGCCGCTGCCCGCCGATGACTATCAGGTCTTGTGGCGTGTCGTCTCCTCGGACGGTCATCCGATCGAGGGCACAGTCGACTTCACGGTCACAGTCGGCGCCGAGGCCACGGCCACAGCAGACTCCGGATCGGAGGAGCAGAAGGAGAGCGAGGAGCTGACCGCCGGGACGGACGAACCGAGCACGGAAGCCACCGCTGCCGAGAAGACGGAGGCTCCGCAGAGCGAGGGCGGCCTGCCCCTCGGTATGATCCTCGGCGGCCTCGCCCTGCTCCTGCTGCTCGCCGCCATCGGCGCGATCATCATCCGCATGCGCCGCAGTTCCGGTGACGACACCGACTGACCATCACGAACCCGATCAAGACAACGTGTTACGGCACGCCGGGGCGGGCAACAGAACCGGCTCAGTGCCGCGCTGAGGCGGAACGACCTACGGAGAGTCCTTCGCTGCTCCGTCGCGATCGCGAGATGAACGCCCCGTGCAGGACTGCCAGCGTCAGAACCAGCGCAAGCAGGATCCAGCCACCAAGCCTTTGATCCCCGAGCGCATCGGCGCCCCAGGTCCGCCCCATGACTGCGAACCACTCGGGCTCCACGACCGGGAGCGCCAGCACCAGCAGAAGCGCCAGCCCAGCAAGAAAGCCGGCCCCCACAACCAGGGCCACCCAGCGCTCCCGCCCAGCAACCATGCCACCACCCAGCCCCCTGCCCTGGAACGGCAGCGCCACAGCAGCACCGGCCACCACAGCGGCAGTAAGCACGACCAGTCGGCCGGGCGCGGTATGCAACCCCGCGCCGAGCGCCGGGGTCAGGTAGATCGCTGCAAATCCCGCCGCGCCGAGCAGCGCCAACACCGCCGGGTGAGCGAGCCACCGACCCGCACGGGAGCGAGGCACAGTGTCTGGGCGTTCTCATCTGGGGTGGGGCGAGCCACCGACCCGCACGGGAGCGAGGCTTCCAGTCGACGAGCTCGCGCAGTCCCGCCGAACCGTCCGACCGAGGAGCGATCCGATCCCGCACGAGATCACCGAAACGCCCGGCAAACAGTAGAGGCACTGCCACCAGAGCAAGCAGCGCGTGCTGGCTCAGGTGCACGGAGAACTGCACCGGCGCGTACACGCCCGGTGCCCCGTTCGTCACCCAAAAGATGACCACGCATCCCGCTACCCACGCCGAAGTCCTGGCCACGGGCCAGCGTCGCCCGCCAGTGCCCGTCAACGGGCGGCGCAGGTGCACCCAGAGGTAGATGACCGCGAGACCGAGGGCGAGTGCCATTCCGGCGACGTCCACACGCCAGGTCGTCAGCAGCGTCGCCAGCTCAGGCGGAGCAGGCAGTGGATAGTCGGTCAGCGCCTCAGCCGTCGAGGTGACCGGCTCAGGCTCGTCCGGCACCGGAGGCGCCGTGTTCGACAGTGCGGCAGCGAGTCCGGTCGCCGCCGCGATCAGGAAGACTTCCCCCGCGGCGAGCCACAGGAAGTCTCTCCGGCGATCCGAGTCCCGCAGCCGGCCCAGTACCCGTCGGCGCTGCCACCAGCCAGCGCCACCCAGCAGCACCAGCAGCACCGTCTTCAGCACGAGCATCCACCCGTACGCGGTGGTCACAAGGTCCAGAGGCGCGGAGAGCCGGACCAGGGCAGAGGCGATACCGCTGGCGGCCAACGCCCCATAACAAGCAAGCGCCAGGACGCTGAACCGTTCGGCGACATCCCTCAGTCGTGCTCCGAGCCGGCCCGCAACCAGCACGAGCAGCGCGAGCCCACCCAGCCACACTCCGGCAGCCACGAGGTGCACGATCATCGCGCTCGTGGCCGCCTCATGGGGGGTCTGCCCCGAGGCGTGGCCCGTCATCGACTTCGTCACCAACGCCGCGAACACCAGACTCAGCGAGATCAGCAGCCCCGTACGGGACCTCACGACGATCAGCATGGTCGAGGCAGCGGCGACGAACACCGCCCCGGCAAGCTGGTATTGACCGAGCTCAAGCCGTGTGATGTACATCAGGAGATCGGAGCCGAACCGCGGGGAGAAGGGTGCCTGGCCAGCCGCCAAGGCATAGCCGAGGACCATCCGGACGACCAGCAGCATCGACCACACCATTGCCAGGCCCATACCGATATCGAGCGTCCGCTCGTACGCCGGATGGAATCGAGAGACAGCAGCGTGATCCTGACCAGCCTCCGACGCGGACGGTTCCGCACGGCGGGGCAACACGACGAGCGCCAGCACGAGGCACGCCACGGTAGCGGCACCGAACAGATCACCAAGGACATCGACGATCGGCAATCCCCACCGCACCACCGGGCCCGCATCGATCAGCTCCATCGAGACCGGTGCTCCCGCCATAGCGGCCGCGATCACCGTCCACAGCAGAGCCCACGGCACCGCAGCACCTACGACGAGAATCCTGGTGCGCGTCGAGGTCACCAGGTCACCCCGCAGCGCGTCTCGGCGCCCGCTGCGCGTACCGGCGAGACGACCGTCTCTGCGGTCGTTGCGTTCGCCGCATGGGCAAGCCCCCGGGGCGTACCGATCATCCTCATGCTGTCCTGTCTCCCGTTCACCGTTGCGCCAGCTACTCCACTAGCCCCGGTCAGGCTAGCCATCGACCAGCGCGCCCTGGAACTCAGACGAACTCACCATGAGCAAGCCCTCCCCGTGGAACGGTAGGAGCTCGTCGGAGCTCAGATCCGGCCCACGCTCACCCGACGCCGACGTGACGAAGCGTCCCGAGTCCAGGATCCGAGACTGATCTGCCGAGCCCGGGACCTGAGTTCGCTTTGGCCGAGTCAGAGGCCGAAGGCGCCGCCGCTGACGAGGATCACGATGCCGAGACCGATGAGCACGACGGGGAAGAGGATGTGCTCCCAGCGTTCGAGGACTTCGGCGATCGGTGGGCGGGTGGCGACGAACTTGGCAAGCACCACTAGGACCGCGACGAGTGCGAGGAAGACGATGCAGTAGGCGACCACTGCGAGGGGCTCCACGCTCAGGAAGACGGGGGTGTACACGCCGATGTTGTCGCCGCCGTTGGCGAAGGTGACGCCCGCGACCGTCCACACGCCGACCTTCTTACCGGCAATCTTGGCGTCGTCGTCGTCATCGTCTCCGCGCCAGGCCTGCCACGCCGCCCAGAGACCGAGGCCCAGAGGGATGAGACCGAAGTACGGGATGGCTGCCGAGGGCAGGAAGGCTCCGGCGCCGAGGGTCACCAGGACAGCGGCACCGAGGATGCCGACGAACCCGAGGTACTGCCCGGCCAGAATGCGGGCGGTAGTGCCACGCTGGCCCACGCCTCGGGCAAAAAAGAGGGAGAGCACGATGACGTCGTCGATGTTGGTCGCCACGAACAGGCCCATCGCCTGCAGGACCGAGGCGAGCATCATGCGCCCTCCCCTGCTACGTCGCATCCGGGAACAGTGCAGGCGGGATCGATGCAGGGGGCGTCTTCGTCCACCGCGAGGGTGGCGTCGACCAGCGCGGTCAGGGCCTGCGCCAGGTGGGAATCGGCGATCTCATACCGTGTCCGACGACCCTCGGGCTCGGCGACCACGATCCCGCAATCGCGTAGGCATGCGAGGTGGTTGGACACGTTGGAACGTGTCAGCTCCAGATCTCGGGCCAGCTCCGCCGGATACGCGGACCCATCGAGCAGAGCCAGGATAATCCGGGACCTGGTCGGGTCGGCCAGCGCGCGACCCAACCGGTTCATCACATCGAGACGAGAAGCTATAGTCAGCATGCACTGAACTGTATACCGAAAACTGAACAGTGTGTCGACGGCGGCGAGGCGATCCCTCACCCGCTCCCTGCCAAAGAAAACCCTGAATCGGCCCGGGTTTGATGCCGCTGCTGTTTGAGTCCGGAAGGATGGACAGCATGCCGAAGAAGATCGATCCCCAGCTGCGCGCGAGGTGCGTGCGGTTCGTCAGGGAGCACCTCCAGGAGTACCCCACCTTGACCGCCGCAGTCACCGCGGTGGCTCGCCAGGAAGGTGTCTCGCGCGAGTCCGTGCGGCGCTGGCTCGCGCAGGCCGAGGTCGACGACGGGACCCGCCCCGGCATCACGACCGAGGAGTCTGCCGAGGTCAAGCGCCTGAAGGCCGAGAACAAGCGGCTGCGGGAGGACAATGAGATCCTGCGCCGCGCCTCGATTTTCTTTGCGGGGGAGCTCGACCCCCGCAACCGCTGATCTGCGCGTTCATCGACGATATGAGAGCCGAGGGCTATGCAGTCGAGCCGATCCTCCGCGTCCTGCGTCAGCAGGGCCTGACGATCGCTGCACGCACCTACCGGGCCTGGAAGAATCCGGCCAGCATCGCGGCCCGCACCGTCACAGACGCCCTGGTCGAGGACAAGATCCGCGACCTCGCCCGGACCATCAACCCCGCCACCGGGCAGGTCCAGATGACGCCCGAGGGACTCTACGGACGTAGGAAGTGGGTCGCGCTGCTCCGCCGCCAGGAAGGCCTGGCCGGCACCTCCCGCGGGGCGGTGGACCGGGCGATGCGGACCCTCGGTCTTGAGGGCATCCGGCGGGTGAAGAAGGTCCGCACCACGATCCCCGGCCCGGACGGGAAACGGGCCGGTGACCTGCTGAATCGCGATTTCACCGCCCCTGCTCCGAACCGGGTCTGGGTCACCGACTTCACCTACGTCCGCACCTGGGCGGGGTTCGTCTACGTCGCGTTCGTCGTGGATGTGTTCGCCCAGCGGATCGTCGGCTGGCACGCCTCCACCTCGAAGCAGGTCGACCTGGTCATGACCCCGCTGCGCATCGCGCTGTGGAACCGCGAGAGGGAAGGAAACCCGGTCTCACCAGGGAACTTGATCCATCACAGCGACGCTGGGACTCAGTACACCGCCATTCGACTGACCGAGCATCTCGCCCTCGAGGGCATCGCCCCGTCGATCGGGACCGTCGGCGACGCCTTGGACAACGCGCTGATGGAGACGATCAACGGGCTCTACAAGACCGAGTGCATCCGCACCACCGTCTTCCACGCCGGCCCCTACCGGACCCTCGCGGACGTCGAGTTCGCGACCGCCGGCTGGGTCGACTGGTACAACAACCGCCGCCTCCACGGCTCCCTCGGGATGCTCACCCCGATAGAGTTCGAGACGCTGCACAACGAGGCCCTCACCCGAGAACCTGCACCCACAAAGTAGCGGCAGAGAACCTGGGCCGATTCACCTCCCACCCCTCAGGAATCGGGCCGAGCGCGGAGTCGACCATGGGCGCGTGTTCGTGGCCAGGAAAGCGGAACTTCACGAACCACTCACGGTAGATGGCCCGCGCCATCTCCTCCAGCACCTCCACCCGCCGCCGGTTGTTCTCGATCAGGTCGTCGAAGACTCGATTGACTTGGGCGATCACCGATTGCACTGGGAGATCCGGGACGCGGACCGGAAGCGTGTGCAAGTGGTTCCGATTGAGGCCTGGCACAGCGGCCGCCCCGTCGTAACGTGCCAAGTCCAGCGACCGGAGCAACACCGCGACGAACCGGGGATCGTTTCCCTTAAAGTCGCGCACGTAGAGCGACGTGTTCAGCGGCCAAAAGTCCTCCGCTAGGTAGAACACTTGGCCGAGCGTTCCGTATCGGCCAGTCACGACACCGGGCGCTGAGACCTTCGCCTCGTCATGCCGTCCCGTGGGACCAGAGGATGAAACAACCGGAATCCGCCCGTCCTTGCGCGAACCGTTCGGCAGGTCGTAGCCACGCTTTAGCTCACAAACGTCGCCAAGCGTGACGTCTCGCCAGCCGCTCATACGTCGAAGATCCTTTGAACCGCAGCATCGACCTTCGAACGCAGGACATCAGCCTCGTCGCTCAGCATCGTGAACTCCTCGTACAGCGCCGCAAGGTCGCCTATGAAGTCGACTTCACGCTCGTCGACTGCAGCGGTGCCGGTGTAGCGGCCGGGGTTCAGGCTCCAGCCTTGTGCTTCGATCTCCGCCCGGGTGGCGACCTTGCAAAGGCCGGCGACGTCGACGTACGTGCCGTCGGGGAAGTTCTCCGCGAGTAGGGAGTCGCTACCCTCCTTGGTCTCGACGTCCTCGCCGCGGTAGAGCCGCACGACATTCGCCAGGAACTCGATCTGCTGGGCCGTGAAGTCACGGTGCGCGCGATCGATCTGGCGGAAGATGTGCCGGGCGTCAACGAAGAGCACCGTGTCCTCGCGTGGCGTGCCCACCTTGGCCTTGTCGAGGAACCACAGCGTCACCGGCAGGGTGACGGTGTAGAAGAAGTTGGAACTGATCGCGACCATCACGTCGACGGTGCCGGACTCGATCAGCTGCTTGCGGATGTCCTTCTCTGTGTGGCCCGCGTCGCCGGCGGAGTTAGCCATGACGAAGCCGGCACGGCCCTTCGGGGACAGCGCAGCGTAGAACTGCTGGATCCACAGGAAGTTGCCGTTGTCGGCCCGGGGCAGGCCGAACGGGAACCGCCTGTCACCGGCGAGCTGGTCCTTCTTGATCTTGTCGACGTTGAAGGGCGGGTTGGCCATCACGTAGTCGAAGGCACCCACGGCGCTGTGCGGGTCCTCGTAGTAGCTGTTGGCCTGCCGGATATCCCCGGACAGCCCGTGCAGCGCCAGGTTCATCTTGGCCAGCGGCACAGTGTCGTCGGTCTTCTCCGCGCCGAAGACCGAGAGCTTGCGGCTGGCCGACTCATTGTGGCGCTCGACGAACTTCGCACACTGGACGAACATGCCCCCCCGAGCCGCAGGCGGGGTCGAACACGCGCCCGTGGAAGGGCTCGAGGATCTCAACGATGAGCCGGACGATGGAGTACGGGGTGAAGTACTCGCCACCGCCCCTCCCTTCCTGCGCGGCGAAGTTGGACAGGAAGTCCTCGTAGATAAATCCGAAGGCATCGCCCTCGAGCTGGGTGGGGAGCGGTGCGAAGAGTCGAAGCAGCTCGATCAGGGTCGAACGCTCGAGCTTTTGGTAGCCCCGCGGCAGGACATCCTTGAGCTCCGGGTTGGCGGCCTCGATGGCCTTGATCGCCTCGTCGGTGGCCTTGCCGACATCTTCACCTTCGGGCAGGTCTACTAAGCTGGACAGCCGCGACTCGTCGGGGACATAAAGCACCGACCTGGCCTTGTAGTCGGCGACCGTCGTTGGGTTCCGAGCACTGGCCCTCGCCTCAATCTCCGCTCGGACAGCCTCAAAGCGGCTCTCTGCGTACGCGAGGAAGACGAGCCCCAGGACGGGGTCGCGATACTGGACCGGGGTGAGCTTGGAGTTGGCGCGTAGTTCGTCGGCAGCAGCCCATAGAGTCGCTCGAACTTTGGCGAGATCGACTGTCTTCACTTCTTGCCACCAGAGGTTAATCCGCTACGGAACTCCACGACGTCGCCGTCAGCCATGACGTAGTCCTTGCCTTCCATACGGACCTTGCCGGCAGCTTTCGCCTCGTTCATGGATCCCAGTTCATCGAGGTCCTCAAAGGACACGATCTCAGCCTTGATGAAGCCCTTCTGGAAGTCGGTGTGGATGACACCTGCCGCCTCGGGAGCGGTCCAGCCCTTGCGGATAGTCCACGCACGAGCCTCCTTCGGCCCGGCAGTCAGGTACGTCTGCAGACCGAGAGTGTCGAAGCCAACGCGAGCCAGCTTGTCCAGACCAGGCTCGTCCTGACCGGTGGATTCAAGCATTTCGGCAGCTTCTTCAAGATCAAGCTCAATGAGTTCGGCTTCGAACTTCGCATCGAGGAAAATCGCCTCAGCCGGGGCCACGAGTTCACGCAGCTGCTTCTGCATGTCCTCATCAGCCAGGCCCTCTTCATCAGTGTTGAACACATAGATGAAGGGCTTAGCCGTCATGAGCTGCAGCTCACTCAGCAGCGAAACATCAATCCCGGCCTCCTCTGCTCCCTGGAACAGAGTGGTGCCGTCCTCAAGAAGAGCCGCGGCCTCGTCCATGGCCTCGAGCACCGCTCCGTCAATGAGCTTGCGCTTGACGTCCTTTTCGATGCGCGGACGGGCGTTCTCCAGCGTCTGCAGGTCAGCCAGAATCAGCTCAGTCGAAATCGTGTCGAGGTCACCGGCCGGGGTCTCTGAGCCTTCAACCCGGGTGACATCCGGGTCGGAGAAGGCGCGGGTCACCTGGCAGATGGCATCGGCTTCGCGAATATTGGCCAGAAACTTATTCCCCAGTCCCTCACCTTCCGAGGCGCCCTTGACGATGCCCGCAATGTCCACGAAGCTCACGGTCGCCGGCAGGATCTTCTCGGAACCGAAGATCTCCGACAGGCGGTTCAGCCGCGGGTCGGGCAGCGGAACAACACCCACGTTCGGGTCAATCGTTGCGAACGGGTAGTTCGCCGCGAGAACTTCAGCACGGGTCAAAGCGTTAAACAGGGTCGACTTGCCCACATTGGGCAGTCCCACAATTCCAATAGTCAAAGCCACGCGGACATTTTAGCCCGCGACCGGCTCACGGTCGCCTCCGGGCGTGCCACGTGAGGAAACTCGGCCGTCCCACCACCATCCGCCCGCACTTTCAGCTTTCTGTGCGGACTTGTTCAGCCGATGTCCTCCTGCACGCCGCATTGCATCCATAAGCTGAGCAGATCAGCTCACTGTGACGAGCTGCGCTCAGACCCGCCGACACCGCACGGAAGGAACCCCGTGGCACCTGCCGAGCACACCGACCCCACTGATCCTCAGCAGCCGAACCGCAAGCCCACCCCCGAAGAATGGGCTCAGGCTTTCCGCACCTCCCAGGGCCGGCCGCCGACGGTCGAGGAGTACCGAGCCGCCCTTGACCGCGGCGAGATCCACAACGATCAGCACCAGTCCTTCGAGCAGTTCGGCGAGCAGCTCAGCTCCGGCTTCCGCAACTTCAGCGCCAGCGCGAAAGACGCCTACACCACCCACGTCGCACCAACGGTTGAACGCTCCAGCGCAGAAGCACAGGACTTCCTCAACAAGCACGGCGCCCAGGGCAGCGGCAAGATCGGCACCTTTGCACGCTGGGCGACCTTTGGTCTGCCAGCCGCAGCACTCCTTGCGATCATCAGCATGTTTTTGCCGTTCGTCATGATCGGCATACTGGGCGACCACGGCACCCTGGACTTCTTTTCGTTCTCGGTCATGGTGTCCGGTCGAGCCTTCGCCGGCATCCTCATCATGCTGCTGAGCCTGGGCACAATCGGAACCTCCATCGCTGCGATCATCACGAAGAAGCCCATCCTCAAAGTGATCACCGGCGGTGCGGGTGCGCTGGCGGGCCTGCTGGGCTTCTTCAACGTTTTGGCCCGACTTCCCTATGTCTTCTCCGGCATGTTCCCGCACGTGGGTCTTGGCCTCTTGGTCCTGATGTCGCTGGTTTTGATTGCCGGGGGCGGTCTGCTCGTGGTTGAGTTCTTCACCCAGCGCGGCAGCAAGCCGCCTGCTGCTGGGCAGCGGCCTACGGGCCCCGCTGACGAGGTGCCGCCACAGTCACCCCACTCCCCCGCCTGACCGCGGTCTCCCTTGGCCCGACGGGCTTGCCCAGATCAGCTGACGGGATAACCCTCCGTAGGGCCCTGCCAAGCCGGCTGCCAACCGAGTTCAGGCGCAACGTGTGTGGCGAAAGCTTCCAAAATATGTAGGTTGTAATCAATACCAAGCTGGCTGGGAATGGTGAGCATGACGCTGTCAGCGTCCATGAGCACGGTGTCCTGCTTGAGCTGTTCGACCAGCTGGTCTGGCTCCGCCGCGTAGGTCTTGCCGAACGTAGAGCGAAAACCGTCAATGACGCCGGTCTGGTCGTTCGCACCCTGGCCGCGAGCGCCGAAATACATGGCATCGAGTTCGTTGACGATCGGGAAAATGCTGCGTGAAACAGACACGCGCGGCGTCCAATCATGGCCGGCTTCTTTCCATGCATCGCGAAACAGTGCGATCTGCTCCGACTGCAGCTGTGCGAAAGAATCACCCGTGGCCTCGGTCAGGAGGGTCGAGGACATGAGGTTGACGCCCTGCTGCGCGGCCCACACTGCTGTTTCGCGGCTGCCGGCACCCCACCAGATGCGGCGGTCAAGCCCTGGTGAGTGCGGTTCAATGCGCAGACGCCCGTGTTCATCAGCTGGTGAGGGCGGGAAGCCGGATTGCTGCCTGGCAAGTTCGACCATGCCTTCACCGCGGATCGCCGCCATGAAATGTGGGAACTTTTCGCGCGCGATATCGGCTCCGCGCGGGTCGGTGGAGCCCGTGTAGCCAAAGGCCTCCCAGCCGCGCTCAGCCGGTTCTGGTGAGCCGCGCGAGATTCCCAGTGCCACCCGTCCATCGGACAAGAGGTCGAGCGCGGCGGCTTCCTCCGCCAGGTACAACGGGTTTTCGTAGCGCATGTCGGGCTTGTGGCGTTGGTGCGACCGGCTCTGCCGTTTACAGGTACCGGCAGACCTGGTCCGCGCTGCACGAGTCGGGGTCGGGCTGCGCGGCGTCGCGTCTGAGCTCGGTGATGGTGTCGCGCAGCGCGGCGAGCTGGGCGATCTGCTGCTCGATCTCGGCGAGGCGTGCGTCGAGGAGGTCGCGCACGTGCTCGCAGGGAGCAGCGCCGTCGTCGCGGATGTCGAGGATCTGGCGGATCTGGGCGAGGGTGAGGCCCGCGGCCTGGCCGCGGTGGACGAAGTCGATCCGGGCGGCCGTCTCGGGCGCGTAGTCGCGGTATCCGGACGGCGTGCGCTCGGCCGGCGGCAGCAGGCCCTGCTCCTCGTAGAACCGCAGCGTCTTCGCCGTCGTTCCCGCCCGCTCGGCGAGTTCCCCGATGCGCATCGCAGGCCCCCTCTTCTTTCGGCAGAAGTCCTCTTGACCTTCCCCTGCACTGGAAGGTCCAGTATGGCTGAGACAGACCGGAAGACCAAGTGTTGACAGGAGCTGCGATGCCCACGAAGTACGACCTCGCCATCATCGGATCGGGCGGTGGTGCGTTCGCCGCCGCGATCCGCGCGACCACGCTCGGCAAGTCGGTGGTGATGATCGAGCGCGGGACGCTGGGCGGCACCTGCGTGAACACCGGCTGCGTGCCGTCGAAGGCCCTGATCGCCGCGGCCGACGCACGGCACTCCGCGGCCGACGCCGCCGACCGGTTCCCGGGGATCGCGACGACGGCGGGGCCGGTAGACATGCCCGCCCTGATCGCCGGGAAGCAGGCGCTGGTCGAGTCGCTGCGGGGCGAGAAGTACGCCGACGTCGCCGACTCCTACGGGTGGGCCGTCCGCCGCGGCGACGCCGCGTTCGCCGGCACCCCCGACGCTCCGGTCCTCCAGGTTGCCGGGGACGGCGGCAGCACCGAGACGATCGAGGCCGGGCACTTCCTGGTGGCGACCGGCTCTCGGCCGTGGGCCCCGCCGATCGACGGCCTGGACGAGACCGGGTACCTGACCTCGACCACGGCGATGGAGCTGACCGAACTCCCTGAGTCCCTGCTCGTGCTCGGCGGCGGCTACGTCGCCCTGGAGCAGGCGCAGCTGTTCGCCCGGCTCGGCTCCCAGGTCACCGTGCTGGTCCGGTCCCGGCTCGCGTCGAAGGAGGAGCCGGAGGTGTCCAGGACGCTGGAGGAGGTGTTCGCCGACGAGGGCATCCGGGTGGTCCGCCGCGCGCTGCCGACGCGGGTGTCCCGCGACGCCGCGACCGGGCAGGCCGTCGTCACCGCGGACGTCGCCGGGGGGCGGGAGGAGTTCCGCGCCGACCAGGTGCTCGTCGCCCTCGGACGACGACCGGTCACCGACGGGCTCGGCCTCGACAGGGTCGGGGTCGAGACCGGGGACCTCGGCGAGGTGGTCGTCTCCGACCGGATGCAGTCCTCCCACCCGCGGATCTGGGCCGCGGGCGACGTGACCGGCCACCCCGAGTTCGTCTACGTCGCCGCCCACCACGGCACCCTCGTCGCCGAGAACGCGTTCGCCGACGCCGACCGGGCCGTGGACTACGCCCGACTGCCGAGGGTGACGTTCACCGGCCCGGCGATCGGCGCGGTCGGGATGACCGAGAAGGACGTCGTCGCCGCCGGGATCCGCTGCGACTGCCGCGTCCTGCCGCTGCACCACGTGCCCCGCGCACTGGTCAACCGCGACACCCGCGGCTTCGTCAAGATCGTCGTGGACGCCGACACCGGGAAGATTCTCGGCATCACCGCCGTCGCCAAGGACGCCGGCGAGCTCGCCGCCGCCGGGGTCCACGTGCTCGGCAAGACGGTCGCCGAGGTCGCCGACGTCTGGGCCCCCTACCTGACCATGGCCGAGGGCATCCGGATCGCCGCCAAGGCCTTCACCACCGATCCGTCGCTCCTGTCGTGCTGCGCGTGAACGCGCACGCAGACAATCGGGGGGAACGCTCAGCTGGGAGAGGAACAGACGATGAGCGACGATAAGGACCACGACTCGCATCGCGGGGGCGTGCTTGTCGGTGCTGGGACGGGCTTGTTCCTGTTGGCATGCTGCGCGCTTCCGCTGCTGATCTGCTGCGTCCTGCCTCTCCTCGCCGCGGGCGGAGCCCTCGCAGGTATCGGAGGTTTCCTCGGCAACCCTTGGCTCATCGGTGCCGGGATCGCAGTCGGGGTGGCCGTCACAGCGGCGATCGTCCTCCGGCGACTGCGGCGGCACCGACGTCGCTCGACCGGCTGCTGCGGCAATCGTTCGACTACTGACCGGGGTCAGTAGTTCGAGTGGCTCCAGTCATCGTCGCCAGTTCGGCCACGTCGGCATCCCGCGACCCTTCCAGGTCTCCACGAGGCCAGCGACCCAGCGGACGGACGCGAAGAGCCCGTAGCTGGCCCCGGCGAGGCCCACACCGACCACGAGCCAGCGCCCGATTCCGAGCCACACGCTACCGTCCACGTCCAGCGCCCACTGAGCGCCCGTGATGAGCCCGGCGATGCCCATCCAGAGCCCAGCGATGACCACGACCACCGGCAGGAGTGCGAGGCACATCGCGGCGGCGGCCGACCAGAGCTGACGGGCCTCCAGCTTCGCCGTGGCGGCGATGATCCGCTCGGCCCGCTCGTTCGACGCGTCGAGGTTTGCCGTCATCGTCGCCGAGGCCTCCCCGGTGACCTGCTCGACGGCCTTCTCGACCCGCTCCTCGGTGCGCTTCTCGATCCGCTGCACGGCTCCGCCGACCTGGCTCACGAGCTTCTGGTTCGCTGCGGCCTGCGCCTTGAGCCCCTCAACCGCCGAGGCCGTAGCCGCGTGATTCTTCTGCGCCTCCGCGACCAAGCTCCGCGACGCGGCGTTCAAGCTCTCGCCGTTGAGACTCCGCGCGAACTCGCCGAGCGTGCTCGCGATCTCGTTCTGCCTGCTCTCGATACTCGCGATCCTCGCCGCCGTCGAGGCGCAGAATACGAGGATCGCCACGCTGACCGAGCAGCAGAAGAAGCTCGCGGGGTTCGTGAAGGTGGACAGCGAGGAGCAGGAGAAGCAGCTCTCCGCGATCTCGCATCAGCTGACCTCAACGTCGCCGCCGCCGGAGTCGAACGAGAACAGCGAACTACTCGCCGGAATCGCGTCCACTCTCGCGGGTATGAGCGTGAACCTCAACGGGGAGAGTCTGAAGGGCTCAGCCTCTAAGTCCGAGGCTGCCGCCAAGCATCTCGATGAGAGCCGGGCTAAGTTCGAGCGGGCCGCGAACGGTGCGCAGAAGGCCTGGCGGGAGTCGATCACCCAAGCCAGCGCTGAGGCGACGAGTGCGATCAGCACGGCCCGGGATCAGGCTGTGCAGTCGATCGAGAGGGCCGCTGCCGTCGCCGGGGCCGTGGCAACAGCCAAGATTGACGCCGCGAACGAGCCGGCCGAAAAGATCATCGCCACAACGGCGAAGCTGGAGGCCCGTCAGCTCTGGTCGG
>NZ_KV786128.1:0-11399 GCF_001806835.1 Brevibacterium sp. HMSC24B04
ACAGATCTGTTCTCGCCCCCGCTGCCTATGTCTGCCTGCAGTGGTGCCTGCCGGCAGCTGCTTATGAGTTCAGCGCCTTAGCCAAAGCCGCGGGGCGTTTGGTTGAGACCACCCAGTAGGGCGTCGGGTCCGCGGGGTCGTTGATGTGCACCCGGACGGCCTGCTTCACCCACGGGCGGATCATGAGAAATGCGCGTGCATCCAGCTGCGGTCCGCGAGCCTGGAACGCCGCAGCGGGGCCCAAAGGCTCAACTTCGGTGATGAAGCTGCGCTCGATGTGTGCTCGCCCCGCATAGAAGTGGGTGTCGGTTACGAGGATCTTCGCGCCCATAGTCATCAGCCAGGTCGCCGCGAGGGCGAAGACGACCACGGGCACCACGATCGCGCCGAGCGGCCAGACGGGGTAGACCATGGCAGCGGTCATTGATGACAGGAACAGTGCCACAATCCACCAGGTGATCGTGGGTGAGAGCTTCTCGACGTAGGCGACGCCCTGCGTCGCGGAGGCGGGGGAGTTCATGTGCCCCATTGTCCCACGTGGCTGGCGTGGTGTTCGGCCGCCCGGTTCACGAGGTGGCATCGGCACGCGCTAAGCACTAAAGTCCTGCCCGTGGCTGCCAATATCGTTCCCGTCCAACTCAAAGTTCTCGACCCGGGGCTTCCCGTGCCCGCCTATGAGCACTCCGGTGATGCCGGCTGCGATCTGATCGCCGCCGAAGACGTCGTGCTGCAGCCGGGGGAGCGTCGCCGAGTTCCGACCGGAATTGCTCTGTCGATTCCCGAAGGGTACGCGGGCTTCATTCACCCCCGATCGGGACTGTCATCAAAAGCCGGTGTGACCGTCATCAACGCGCCGGGCACCATCGATGCGGGCTACCGGGGCGAAATCCAGGTTCCGCTGGTCAACCTCGATCCGGATGCGACCGCGACGATTTCGCGCGGTGACCGCATTGCGCAGCTCGTCATTCAGGAGGTCTCCCGGGCGGAATTCGAGATTGTCGATACGCTGTCAACATCAGACCGGGGCAGTGCCGGTTTCGGATCAACCGGCGGATTCACCCACAACGAGGAGCAGTAGATGTCATTCTTCAGCCGTTTTCGCAAGGCCAAGCCGTCAGAGGAACCGAACGAAGAACCGAACAGCACCGAAGAAGTCGCCGCTGACGAAGCTGCGGCTGACGAAGCTGCAGAAGTCGACGCCGACGATGACTTCGCGGCGAAGGAAGGCCCGCGCGACCGTGCCGAGAACGGTCCGTGGGACGCATCCGAAGAGGCCTCTGAGGCTGACCGCCTTGACCTTGGTGCTCTGAAGATTCCCGTGTACGACCAGATGCAGGTACAGCTTGAGCAGACCGAGGACACGCGCGAAATCGTCGCCGTCACACTCGTGCACAAGGGCGGAAACCTGCAGCTGCAGGCCTTCGCCGCTTCTAAAGCAGAAGGCATCTGGGGCGATGTGCGCACCCAGACTGCGGCAAACATTGAACAGGCCGGCGGTTCGGCAGCTGAGCGCTACACCGAATTCGGCACCGAGCTGCACGCCGAAGTTCCCGTCAAGCTCGACGGTGAGGACACCCCGTCCCTGCGCCCCGTGCACTTCATCGGGATTGACGGGCCCCGCTGGTTCCTCCGGGCAGCACTGACGAACGCGGCCGCAGAAGACAGCCCCGCGAGTGAAGAGCTGCGCAAGGTGCTGCGCGGCGTGATCGTCGACCGCGGCGAAGAAGCGCGCCCTCCGCGCGAACTGCTGATGCTCACCCCGCCGAACACGGAACCGAAGCGGGAAGAATCAGACGACGACGATCCGCTCAACCCGGGTCCCACAATTGCCGAAGTCCGCTGACAGCGGGACGCGCGCTGCACGTGTAGCCGAACTGCCGCGTCAGGCGCGGACCTGCGTGCCGATCAGCGAGGTCGAAGATCGTGACACCGCGTCGGTGGCCGGAACCATCAGGTCGATCACGCGGTCAGCACACGGTGCGAATCCGACATTCGACTGTGTCGTCGCCGACGACACGGGTGAGGTGCGGGTTCGCTTCTTGGGTGTGCGGGAAATCTCGGGGCTCCTGCCCGGTCGTCCGGTCGCGGTGCACGGCAAATTCTGCCTTTTGGGCGGTGAAATGGTCACGCTCTGTCCGGCCTACACACTGCTGCGCGGCAGACCCTCAACAGCGCTTCGGTGATCAGCGGGTCATTGCCGTCAGCTGCGAATGCAGCTCCGGCAGGGTCAGGAAGTACAGTTCATCGCCGGCGATGAGTGAATCATCGGCATCGGGGGCGAAGGCGCGGCCCTGCCGGACCAGGGCAACGAGAACAGTGTCGGCCGGCCACGAAACGTCGCCCACACGCTGACCCGTGATGGCAGCGGTTTCGTGCAGCGTCACCTCGACAAGGGATGTGCCGCCGCGCTGCAGGTTCATCAGCTGCACCAGACCGCCGACCTCGACTGCTTCTTCGACCAGCGCGGTGAGCAGACGAGGTGTCGAGACGGCAACATCGACACCCCAGCTGTCGTCGAAAAGCCATTCGTTGCGGGGATTGTTGACTCGGCTGACAGTGCGGGGAACACCGAACTCGGTTTTCGCCAGCAGGCTCAGCACCAGGTTCGTCTTGTCATCACCCGTTGCCGCAACGACGACATCGGCGTAGTCAAGATTGGCTTCGGCCAAGCCATCGGGTTCGCAGGCATCGGACAGGAGCCACTGCGCGCCTGGCACCAGGTCACGGCGGATGGCGTCCTTGTCTTTGTCAATGAGCAGGACGGTGTGCCCGTTCTCCAAAAGCTCACGGGCCACGGAATTGCCGACGGAGCCGGCTCCGGCGATGACGACCTTCATGGTGACTCCTTTCAGTCCTGCTGCCTGTACTGCTGTGCCGGGGGCGCATCGAGAATCCGCTCGATGTCCTCGAGGTCGTCCATCCGGGACATGATGTGCACAAGATCGCCCTCCTGCAGGAGGGTGTCCTTCTGCGGCAGGATGCCCTCACCCGACCGGGTGATGAAGCCCACGCGGCCCGGCACCGCATCTTCGATTTCGAGAACGGAGTGCGAAACCCACGCCGGGTTGACGTGCACTTCTGACAGGCCGATCTGTCCGGACGGGTCGCGGTATTCGTTGACGGAGCCCTGCGGAATGAGCCGGCGCATCATCTGCTCGGCCGTCCACCGGACCGTCGCCACGGTCGGTACGCCCAGCCGTTCGAAGATCTGGGCGCGCTTGGGGTCGTAGATGCGGGCGGCGATGTTCTTCACGCCGAAGGTTTCGCGGGCGACGCGCGCGGCCAGAATGTTCGAATTGTCGCCGGAAGAGACCGCGGCGAAGGCGTAGGCGCCATCAACTCTGGCGCGTTTGAGGACATCTCGGTCGAAGCCGACACCCGTGATGGTCGAACCGGAGAAGTCCGGGCCCAGCTTGAGGAACGCATCCGGATCCTGGTCGATGACCGCTACCGTGTGTCCGCGACTGTCGAGTGTTCTGGCCAGGAGGGCGCCGACGCGCCCGCAGCCCATAATCACAAAGTGCACGGCATCCGCCTTCTTCACAGTTGACTACCATGGGGGCCGTGGCAAGCAGTTTTACCTATGCGCTCAAGCGCGCAGTCGTTGGACGGCCGTTTCGCAGTGACCACTTTAGACGCGAAGCGCTCCCAAAGCGCCTCGCAATGCCGGTTTTTGCCTCAGACATGCTGTCCTCGGTCACCTACGCGCCGGATGAGATTCTGCTTGCCCTGTCGACCTCCGGGATCGTGGCGATCACCATTTCGCCGTGGATCGGCCTTGCCGTAGGCGTCGTCACTCTCATCATGGTGCTGTGCTTCCGGCTCACGCTGCGGGCTTATCCGGCCGGCGGTGACTATTCGGTTGTCGCGCAGAATCTCGGTGTCCGCCCGGCTAGGCTCGTCGCCGCCGCTCTTCTGGTGGACTTCGTCTTGACCCTGTCCGTGTCGATGGCGGTGTTCGCCGGCTTTGTTGCCCAGCTTGTTCCGTCGCTGCGCGGCTACACGGTTTTTGTTGCGCTTGGAGGCGTGGCCGTTGTGTCGCTGTTCGGTCTGCGTGGCTGGAAGGGCACTCGTACGCTCATGGCGGTGCCCACGTACACGTTCATTGCACTCGTGTTCATCATGCTTGCCGTCGGCTTCGGCCGGATGCTCGCGGGTGATCTTCCGCAGGCTGAAAGCGCTGCGTTCACTCTGGAGCCCTTGGCCGGCGTTGATACTGCGATGCAGGGCTTGGCTGCCGTGTTCATCGTCTTGCGGGCCTTCTCGTCGGGCTCTGTGGCGGTTGCAGGAATTGAGACGGTCGCTGCCGCAGCCCCGAAGTTCCGTCAGCCGCGCGGCCGCAATGCCGGAAATACGCTGCTGATCACGGGTGCCCTGTCGGCGACGATGCTGGTGGGGCTCATGTGGCTGGCCTCGGTGCTGGGCATCAAATATGCCGCCGAACCGGAAGCGCAGCTTTTTGTGAACGGCCACAGCGTCGGGCCGGACTACGTGCAGCATCCGGTGGTGGGGCAGATGGCCGAGGCGGTGTTCTCGTTTTCGCCGGTGCTCACCGCCGTTGTCATCGTCGTGTCAGCGCTCATCCTCCTGGTTGCGGCGAACACCGCCATCGAGGGCTTCCCGGTCCTGGCTTCGCGCCTGGCCCGCGACGAGCTGCTGCCCAAGCAGATGGCCACCCGCGGAGACCGCATGACGTTCTCCAACGGCATCCTCGTGTTGGCAGGCGCGTCGATGCTCATCATCTTCATTACGGACGCACAGCCCACCAAGCTCATTGAGCTGTATCTGGTGGGTGTCTTCCTGTCGTTCTCTTTGGGCCAGCTGGCCATGGTCCGCCACTGGAGTCGCATTCTGCGCCGTACCGTTTCCGGGCCCAAGCGCACCAAGATGCTCATTGCCCGTGTGGTCGGCTTCGTCGGAGTGGTTCTTGGACTGACGGTTCTCGTGGTGGTCATCATCACGAAGTTCGTCGGCGGGGTGTGGATGGCGCTGCTGGCGATGTTCCTGCTGTACGCGCTCATGGGCGGCATCTTCCGTCACTATTCGGCAGTCAATCGCGATTTGAGCGTCGATCCGGAAGATACGGATGTGCGTCGCCTGCCGGCCGGAACACGCGCGGTCGTCGTCGTCACCAGCATCAACAAACCCGCTTTGCGCGCTGTTGCCTATGCGCGGGCCAGCCGTCCCACTCAGCTGGAGGCGATTACTGTTGCGGTCGATGCCGAAGCGGTTGAGGAAATCCAAAAGCAGTGGGACGCGATGGAGCTGACGGTTCCGCTGACCATCATCGGTTCGCCGTTCAGGGAACTCATCCGTCCGATCATGCGGCACGTGACGACCCTGCGTCGCCGTCATCCGCAGGACCTCATCATCGTCTACATTCCCCAGTTCATCGTGGGCCGCTGGTGGGAGTCGCTGCTGCACAACCAGACGGTTCTGCGGCTGAAGTCGTTCTTGGCTTTCCTGCCCGGTGTGGTTGTTGCGACCGTGCCGTGGCGCCTGGAGTCCTTCAACCGCAGTCAGGTGGTTCTGGAAAGCGCGGAGGGCAATATCGAACTGTCTGACCTCAGGATGAAGAAATGACTGCTCAGCGTCCCGCGGTCGGTGACCGCCGTGTTCTTGTTCCCGATGCCCCGGCTGCCGGGGGAGCGGCCGCTGCCCGCACCGAGGACGGGGTTGTCTTCGTTGACGGTGCCCTTCCGGGCGAAACGGTCGAGGTGGAGCTGACCCAGGTGAAGAAGCGCTTTGCTCGCGCTCGGGTCACCTCGGTTGTCACGCCATCAGAGCACCGTGTTCCCGACCGGCTGGCTGCCTGCGGTGCCGCAGGCGTTGGCGGGGTGGAGTTCGCTTCGGTTGATCTTGCGTATTCGCGCAGGCTCAAAGCCGAAGCCGCCCGGCAGCAGCTGGAGCGGATCGGCGGCATCGAATGGGACCTGCGGGTCAGCTCGCTGCCGCGTGAAGCTGATGGGGGCTCCGGTATGGACTGGAGAACCCGAGTGCAGCTTGCCGTGGGCCCGGACGGCCAGCCCGGCCTGAGGGCCGGGGGATCTCACCGGGTTGTTCCGGTGTCTCGTATTCCGCTGGCGGTCGATGAGCTCAATGACCTGGGTCTGCACCGGCAGACCCTGCCCGGTCTGTCGAGGCTCGAGCTCGTCGCCTCGGCTGGCGGTGGTGCGATCATCGCCGTGGGGCAGCCGAAAGAGGCCGTGCTGGGCAAGCTGAGGGAAATCGCAGCCGCGCAGCCGGGTGCCTGGTCTGTTCTGCTGCGCACAGAGGGCAAGCGCAATCGCGGTCGCCCAGCACCCCCGCAGGTTCTCGCGGGCACTGGTCGGGTGCGCGAAGAAGTCCGCGGCCAGCGCTTCGGTCTGGACGCCGACGGCTTCTGGCAGGTGCACGTGGATGCCGCGGATGTTCTGTCAGCGAAGGTCCTCGAGTTCGCGGGCCGTCCGCAGTCCGCACTTGATCTGTACTGTGGGGCCGGGCTGTTCTCGGTGTTCCTCGCCAAGGCGGGGGCCAAAGTCACCGGGCTCGAAGGATCGCAGGCGGCGATTCAGTCCGCCAGAGCCAACGCGGAAGGCCTGCCGGCCAAGTTCGAAGTCGGACGCATTGAAACGCTCGGAATGCTGCCGCCGGCCGACACCGTCGTGCTTGACCCGCCCCGAGCGGGAGCCGGAGAAGACGTCGTCAACATGATCGGCGCCTCGGCGGCGGGAAGGGTCGTCTACGTCAGCTGCGACGCCGGGACTTTCGCGCGTGACGCTCGCGGCCTGCTCGACTGCGGTTTTGAACTTGCGCACCTTCAGGGCTGGGATGCCTTCCCGCTGACGAAGCACACCGAATTCACCGCTGTCTTCACTCGCTGAGACTGGGCACGGCAGCCGTGCCCCGGTGGTGGAGAACACTGTGGTGATGCGATAAGATTTATCTTGACGTCAAGATACTTTGCACAACGTTTTTGTTGCCTAATTCGAGCTCGGATGAAGCCGAGCCGGGCGCAGGGTATCGAGAGCGAACGAACAGGAGAGTCACTTGAGCAACGTCGACAGTTTCAAGTCCAAGGGCACTCTTGAGGTCGGAGACAAGTCCTACGAGATCTACCGCCTCAGCGCGGTCGATGGTTCGGACAAGCTTCCGTTCAGCCTCAAGGTCCTGCTGGAGAACCTGCTCCGCACCGAAGACGGTGCCAACATCACCGAGGACCACATCAAGGCACTCGCCTCGTGGGACCCCAAGGCCGAACCGAGCGTTGAAATCCAGTTCACGCCGGCTCGTGTCGTCATGCAGGACTTCACTGGTGTTCCCTGCATCGTCGACCTCGCCACCATGCGCGAAGCCGTCAAGGAACTCGGCGGTAACCCGGACGACATCAACCCGCTGGCTCCCGCTGAACTCGTCATCGACCACTCGGTCCAGATTGACTCCTTCGGCAACGCAGACGCCATCGAGCGCAACATGGACATCGAATACCAGCGCAACGGTGAGCGCTACCAGTTCCTGCGCTGGGGCCAGACCGCATTCGACGACTTCAAGGTCGTTCCCCCGGGCATGGGCATCGTCCACCAGGTCAACATCGAATACCTGGCACGTGTCGTCATGGCTCGCGAAGTCGGCGGCGTGACCCGCGCATACCCCGACACCCTCGTCGGCACCGACTCCCACACCACCATGGTCAACGGCCTCGGTGTGCTCGGCTGGGGCGTGGGCGGCATCGAAGCCGAAGCAGCAATGCTCGGCCAGCCCGTCTCCATGCTCATCCCGCGCGTCGTCGGCTTTAAGCTCAAGGGCGAAATCCCCTCGGGCGTGACCGCAACCGACGTCGTTCTGACGATCACCGACATGCTCCGCCAGCACGGTGTTGTCGGCAAGTTCGTTGAGTTCTACGGCGAAGGCGTTGGAGCCGTTCCGCTGGCCAACCGCGCCACGATCGGCAACATGAGCCCCGAATTCGGTTCGACCGCCGCCATGTTCCCCATCGACGACGTCACCATCGACTACCTCAAGCTCACCGGCCGTTCGGACGAGCAGATTGAGCTGGTCGAAAAGTACGCCAAGGAACAGGGCCTGTGGCACGACCCGTCGAACGAAGTCGAGTACTCCGAGTACCTCGAACTCGACCTGTCGACGGTCGTTCCTTCGATCTCCGGTCCGAAGCGTCCGCAGGACCGCATCGAACTGTCTGACGCCAAGGCTCAGTTCGCCAAGGACATCCACAACTACGCTCAGCCGGGCGAAGAGGACAAGTCCGTCGACGTCTCCATGGGCGACGGCCGCGAATTCGAACTGAAGAACGGTGCGGTTGCCATCGCATCGATCACCTCGTGCACCAACACCTCGAACCCGTCGGTCATGATGGCTGCAGGTCTGCTGGCCCGCAACGCCCGCAAGAAGGGTCTGAACTCCAAGCCGTGGGTCAAGACCTCGATTGCTCCCGGTTCGAAGGTCGTCACCGACTACTACACGAAGGCCGGCCTCATCGAAGACCTCGAGGCGCTGAACTTCTTCATCGTCGGCTACGGCTGCACCACCTGCATCGGCAACTCCGGTCCACTCGAATCGGAGATCTCGGAAGCCATTCAGGACAACGACCTTTCGGTCACCGCAGTCCTGTCGGGTAACCGCAACTTCGAAGGCCGCATCAGCCCGGACGTCAAGATGAACTACCTGGCTTCGCCGCCGCTGGTCATCGCATACGCCCTGGCCGGAAGCATGGACTTCGACTTCGAAAACCAGCCGCTGGGTCAGGATCAGGACGGAAACGACGTCTTCCTCAAGGACATCTGGCCTTCGCCGGAAGAAGTCGAAAGCGTCATCGACTCCTCGATTTCGACCGAAGCCTACAAGTCCGAATACGGCACCATCTTCGACGGTGACGAGCGCTGGCAGAAGCTCGACACCCCGTCCGGTTCCGTCTTCGAATGGGACGACGAATCGACCTACGTCCGCAAGCCCCCGTACTTCGAGGGCATGGAACTCGAACCGGCACCGGTCAAGGACATCGAAGGTGCCCGCGTGCTCGCCAAGCTCGGCGACTCGGTCACCACTGACCACATTTCGCCGGCTGGTTCCTTCAAGGCCGACACCCCGGCCGGTAAGTACCTCACCGAGCACGGTGTTGAGCGCAAGGACTTCAACTCCTACGGTTCGCGCCGCGGTAACCACGAAGTGATGATTCGCGGTACGTTCGCCAACATCCGCCTGCAGAACCTGCTGCTCGACGGTGTTCAGGGTGGCTTCACCCGCGACTTCACGCAGGAAGGCGGCCCGCAGACCACCATCTACGACGCCGCTATGAACTACCAGGCTGCCGGCACCCCGCTGGTCGTCCTCGGCGGTAAGGAATACGGCTCCGGTTCTTCGCGTGACTGGGCTGCAAAGGGCACCAAGCTGCTCGGCGTTGCCGCTGTCATCGCTGAGAGCTTCGAGCGCATCCACCGTTCGAACCTGATCGGCATGGGTGTTCTGCCCATGCAGTTCCCGGCCGGTGAAAGCGCTGACACGCTGGGCCTGGACGGCACCGAGACCTTCTCGATCGCAGGTGTCGAACAGCTCAACGAAGGTGTCACGCCGAAGACGCTGAAGGTCACCGCGACCAAGGACAACGGTGAAACCGTTGAGTTCGACGCTGTTCTGCGCATCGACACCCCCGGTGAAGCCGACTACTACCGCAACGGCGGCATCCTCCAGTACGTCCTCCGCTCGCTCGTGAAGTGACGCACTGAAGATTCGCTGAAGCCGTAAGGCAGCGCTGAAGCGGGCCGGATCATATGATCCGGCCCGCTTTGCTGTGTCCGCTTGTCTGCGCCCCGAGGCTCGAAATCGTTAGACTCACATCGTTCGACGCCCCGATCGGCGGGGTAGCAGCAGCCCCGGCCAGAGAAGGAGCGAAGTTTGGCATCTGAGTCCGCAGCAGCGAAGACCAGTGCGCGCGTGCACAGCATCGGCGGCATGGCTTTGACCGAGCTTTGGGAGAGATTCTCCTTCTACGGACTTCAGAGCATCCTGTCCTTCTATTTGCTCTACGAGCTCGATCAGGGCGGACTCGCACTCAGCCCCGCGGCCTCGGCGGGCATCGTCGGCGCCTACGGGGGAGCGGTCTACATCGCCCAGCGCATCGGAGCGTGGCTCGGCGAGCGCGTCCTGAGCCCGAAGCGGCTTGTGCTCATCGGCGGCATCGTCATCGCGTTCGGCCACATCGGCCTGGCCGTCGTGGCCGGACTGCCGGGGCTTGCCATCGGCCTCGTCCTCATCATCCTCGGCACCGGCGCACTCAAGACGAACATCACATCCATCGTCGGCTTCATCCTCGAAGACGAGACCCTGGCCAGACGAGACGCGGGATTCTCCTATTTTTACATGGCCATCAACACCGGTTCCGTCATCGGACCGCTCGCGACGGGCTTCGTACAGGAGGAATGGGGCTTCCACCCGGGGTTCGCGCTTGCGGCAGTCGGCATGATCGCCGCCGTGATCCAGTACGTCTTCTCCTCCCGCCGCCTGCCCAAGAGGGCCGACCAGGTCACGCGGCCGCTCTCGCCGCGGGGTGCGCGCACCGCCGTCGTCCTCACCGCGGCTGCCATCGCAGTCGTCGGCATCGCCGCATGGAGCGGACTGCTGCGCGCGGAGATGCTCTCGACTGTCGCTACGGTCGTCGCCGTCGTCGCTGCTGCGGCGTATTTCGCCGTCATGCTCACGTCGAAGAAGGTCACTGCGACCGAGAAGCGCCGCGTCGCGTCCTTCATTCCCCTGTTCTTCGTCTCCGGCCTGTACTTCGGCTTCCTGTTCCAGAAGTTCACCGCCGTGTCGATCCTCATCCAGGAGAGAGTGGACCGCAGCCTCGGCGACTGGTCCTTCCCCGTCGGATGGGTCTCGATGTTCAGCCCGCTGGCCGCGGTCCTCGCCGCACCGCTCATCGCATCGCTGTGGACGAAGATGGGCTCGCGCCAGCCCGGCGCGGCCGCCAAGTACTCGATCGGGTCGATTCAGATCGGCGTGGGCTTCTTCTTCCTACTCGTCATCTCCGCGTGGGCGTTTCAGGACGAGATTCCCGTCGTCCTCATCCTGATCTTCATGGCGATCATGGGCAGCTCGGAGAACTTTGTCGGACCGATCGGGCTGGCTCTGGCCACGCAGATCGCGCCGAAGGCGTTCACCGCCCAGATGGTCGCGGTCAACTTTCTGACTCTGGCGCTCGGCTCGTCGCTGTCCGGTCTGCTCGGGCAGCTCTACGCCGCGATTCCGAACAGCGCCTACTTCGTCATCATCGGCGCCTCGGCGGTCCTCATCGGCGTGTGCCTGCTGCTCGTGCGCAGGCCCCTACAGAGGAGCCTCTACGCCGGCCTGAGCTGACCGGCTCTGCACACGAGGCGCCGCTCAGGTGAGTTCGAAAACTCACCTGAGCG
>NZ_KV786129.1:0-13166 GCF_001806835.1 Brevibacterium sp. HMSC24B04
GTCCTTAGCCTCGGGGTCCTTGGGCTTGTCGCCGCCGTCGTCCGGGGTGTCGGGTGCTTCGGGTTCGTTGGCTTCGGGATCCTTCGGGTCCTGCGGTTCCGGATCCTTGGGGTCGTTAGCCTCGGGATCCTTGGGGTCGGTCGGCTTGTCGCCGCCGTCGTCCGGGGTGCCGGGCTCGTTGGTTTCAGGTTCCTTGGGGTCCGTTGGCTTGTCGTTGCCGTTTTCTGGTGCCTCGGGATCCTTTGTTTCAGGGTCTTTTGGATCCTGTGGGTCCTGTGTCTCCGGGTCCTTCGGATCCTCCGGGTCCTTCGGATCCTGCGGTTCAGGCTCTTCAGCCTTGTACTTCACGGTGAGAGCAGTGGGCTTCTTGCGTGGGTCCGCAGCTCCGCCGGAGGAGTACCAGTACTGGGTCTGGCCAGTCTGTACGTTGAAGTCCACCCAGCTGCGAGGGAATGAACCCCAGTCACCGTCCTTGTTTTGGTCGGGCTGTCCGCTGTCGATGCCCTCGTAGTCAGGGGTGACGGTGAAGCCGTTTTCATCGAGCTTAACGGTGTTCTTTTTGAAGTCGGCGATGGTGCCTTCAACAGGCGCGAGCTTCTCCCACTTGCTCATGTCCTCCATGGACGTGCCGTAGCCGGAGAAGGTGCCGGTGATCTTGCCCTTGCCGTTCTTCACCTCAAGCTTGGGGTCACTCACCGACCAGTAGGTGTACCCGGAGTAGTACACCACGGTGAACGAACCTTCCCATTCGATGGTGCCGGAATTCGTTTCAGGGTCGATTGTGCCCTTGCCGCCGGAAATCTCAACGAAGTTGCCCGACCGCTTGGCGTTGTCGCCGTTCCACGTGTTGACTCGCTCGCCGGAAGGCGTTTGGCACTTGTTGTCCCACGTGATGGGCTGCGTGCCACCATCAGCGGTGGGGCGCAGAATCTTGACGTTGCCCTCTTCTGGGCTGAACAGCTTCTTAGCTTCGGCGTCTTCCTTTTTCCAAGGTTCAGACTTCCCGGCGTCGCCGGACACACCGGCGGACAGGAAGTTGCATGTGCCGGGAGCATAAGCACCCGCACCGGATTCGGCGTTGATACCCCAGCTGAAGACAGCGTCCGAAACATTGAGTTCTGCGGCCTGGGCGGGGTGCGCGGACAGCAGACCGGCCCCGCCCAGCGCGAGTGCCACGCTTCCGGCCAGGCAGGCGCGCCAATTGCGGCGCGAAGGCGCGCTCGATGATGACTTCATTGTTCTCCTTGTGGACTTACGTCGTGCGTACATTTCGCAACTGATTTACGAGAAACTGACTTGACCTAAAACGTTTAGGTAAGGCTATCCTTAGTTATAGTCACCCTGTAAGTCAACTCACGGTTCGGTGAATGTTTGTTGAGTGCCTCAGGCGCACTCGAACAGAAAAGGAAGCAATGAAACTCAACTCTCGGGCGTGGCGCCGGGCTGAAGAACCCGGTCGCCCAGGAGGCCTGAATCGGGCTTTGCGCCGCGTGCCTCGCCGTACAAAACGGCGTGCCGCAGCAACCGCAGCGTTGCTCGCCGTTGGGCTTTTTCTGTGGAACAACGGTTTCCACAACGTCGGTACCCTCAATGCCGCGCACTCCCAACAGTGCGTACCCCCGCCGGCGACCTCGGCGGCGCAGCTTCCGAACATCCCGGATGTTCCCAGCTCCGAAAAACGTCCGGTCAGCAAGATCCACGGCCCGACCACTGCCTACACCCAGGCCTCCGAAATCCGGCCGATTGCAGATTTCGCAGATCAGCAGCAGACCCTCCCGGTGACTGTCACCTCGGACGATGGCCCCGAACAGACGGTGCGTGACACCTCGAGAATTCTGGCGCTCAACCAAAACGGCGGTTTGGCCGCCGCGGTTGTCGGCCTGGGTCTGGGCTGCAATCTGGTCGGCCGTGATGTTTCCACGCAGATGTCGTCGCTCATGCCGGGCCAGAAAGAACTTCCGCTGGTCACCCAGAACGGGCACGAACTCAACGCGGAGGCAATCCTCAATCTGGCACCCACAGTGGTGCTGACCGATTCGACGATCGGCCCCTATGACGTTCAGCTTCAGCTGCGCAATGCCGGCATCCCGGTGGTGTTCATTCCGTCGGCGACAGAGGACGGTGTGCAGGGCGTCAGCCCGCAGATCGTTGCGGTTGCCAAAGCGCTGGGCCTGCAGGATGCGGGTGAACAGCTGGCCAAGCGCGTCGATAAGGAAATCGCCGAAACCCAAAAGAGAATCCAGGCGCTCGCACCGGACAATCCGGCGGACCGTCCGCGCACGGTGTTCCTGTATCTGCGCGGCGACATCTACTACTGGTTCGGCAAAGGCTCCGGCGCGGATTCACTCATTCAGGCAATCGGCGGACGTGATGTTGCCACCGAAGTCGGCTTTGCGGGCATGTCTCCAACAAACGCTGAGGCGCTTGTGAAGGCCGCCCCGGACGTCATTTTGGTCATGACGAAGGGCCTGGAGAGCGTCGGCGGCATCGACGAAGCCCTCAAACTGCCGGGCATTGCGCAGACTCCCGCCGGCAAACACCGTCGGATTGTCGATATGAGTGACTACGAAGTCATGAGCTTCGGCCCACGCACCGCGGAGGTCATCGCAGCCCTGGGCACGGCAGTCCACGCCCCCGAATACGCCTACGTCCCACAGGAAAAGTCCGCTGAAGCGGATGCCTAAGGAGAAAACCCTTGAGCACTACTCATTCCAGATCTGCTGAGCGTTTCGATGCTCCCGCACCTTTTGCCGGTTCGCCTTTGGACGAACAGCGCAAGAGGCGCCGCTCCCGTTCTGCTTCTTCGGCACCTGCCGCCCGGGTTCCGGGGGAGGGACGCGGTGAGAAGCCTTCCGGGAGGGTGTCGGCTGCTCGGGTGACCACTGTCTTCACCACTTTGGTGGTTCTGCTTCTTGGCGGAACTCTGCTTTCGGCCATGTTGGGTCAGCTCTACATTGCGCCGAAGGAAGTTGTGGGTTCCGTTCTGCAGTCGGTGGGCATCAACTGGCTGCCCGGTCCGTCGCACGAATTCGGTGCTGAGGCCCTGTGGGAGGTGCGCTTCCCGCGGATTGTTCTGACGGTCTTTGTGGGTGCTGCCTTGGCTATTGCCGGTGCTGTTATGCAGGGCATCTTCGGCAATCCGCTGGCTGAACCGGGCACGATCGGAGTGTCTTCTGGTGCTGCCGTCGGTGCGTCGTTTGCGTTTCTGCACGGCCTGAGCTTCCTGGGCGGATTCACGGTTCCGTTCCTGGCGTTTGTGTGCGGTCTGGTGACAACGATCGTCGTGTACGTCTTGGCGCGGTCGAACGGCCGGACGGAAGTCGTCACTTTGATCCTCACGGGTGTTGCGGTCAACGCGATTTCCGGTGCGCTCATTTCGTTTATCGTGTTCAAAGCCCCCACGCAGGCACGTGAGCAGATCGTGTTCTGGCAGATGGGCAGCTTCAACGGCAGCCGGTGGGAACAGGTTGCGATTGTCGTTCCGCTGGTGGTCGTGGGAATCGGCCTGACGATGTTCCTGGCCCGGGGCCTGGACTTGGTGTCTCTGGGTGAAAAGGCGGCCCGCCACCTGGGTGTCGATGTTGAGCGTCTGCGCTTGTACGCCATGGTCCTGTCGGCTCTGCTGGTCAGTGCTGCGGTTGCGTTTGTCGGCATCATTGCCTTCGTCGGTCTGGTGGTTCCGCACCTGATGCGCATGCTGTTGGGGCCGGGCCACCGTCTGCTGCTGCCGGCATCGGTCCTCGGCGGCGCGGTGCTGCTGACCTTTGCCGACCTGGCTGCGCGCACGCTCATCGAGTTCGCCGACCTCCCGATTGGCATGCTGACCGCGCTGATCGGCGGACCGTACTTCTTCTATCTGCTGCGCCGCAGCCGTCGTGAGGCAGGAGGTTGGGCATGATCGAAAAGCTGCGTCACAGCCGTGAAAGCCGTCTGCCGGAAGTCCCCGCACCGGGAAGCACCGTGCTGTCGGTGGACCAGGTGACGGTGTCCTACGACGGCGAAAGGAAGGTGCTCGAGGGGGCCAGTCTGGATGTCCGGGCGGGCGAGGTGCTGGCTCTTGTCGGTCCCAACGGCGCCGGGAAATCGACACTTCTGGGTGTGATCACCGGGGATGTTGAGGAAGCCTCCGGGTCAGTCATCATCAACGATCACCCGTCCTATGCCTGGAACACCCGCGAACTGGCTATGCGCCGGGCTGTTCTGCTGCAGCAGGTCGATGTGTCGTTCCCCTTCACGGTGTTGGAGGTCGTTGAAATGGGCCGCGCCCCGTGGCAGCGGACGCAGGCGGCAGCCGATGACGACACGATCGTGTCCGCAGTCCTGGAGCGCACGGACACGAGCCGCTTTGCTTCCCGCACCTTCACCTCGCTGTCCGGAGGGGAGCGGTCGCGCGCCGCTTTGGGCCGCGTCCTTGCGCAGGCCGCCCCAATTCTGCTGTTGGACGAACCGACAGCGGCTATGGACATCCGCCACCAGGAGCTCGTACTGACGATTGCCCGTGAATATGCGGCCACCGGCTCGGCTGTTGTTGTGGTTCTGCACAGCCTTGATCTGGCCGGTGCCTACGCGGACCGAATCGCCCTGCTCAACAACGGCCGCATCGCCGCTGACGGCACACCGGAAGAGGTGCTGACAGCCGAGCGGATCAGCGAAGCCTACGGCCATCCCGTCACTGTTCTCACCGACCCGGTATCCGGTTCACCGCTTGTGGTGCCGGTTCGCCCTTCCAGAAAGGACATGTCATGAATCAGCCTGGACACGCACCGGGCAGCCGGAAAAAGCGGCTGGGTCTGCGGCGGTTGGCTGCCGCGGCTGCCGCTGTGCTCATAGGCGGCATGGGCGCTTTCGCGAGTGCCGCTGTCAGTCCCGAACCCGCCCAGGCGGCGGCCCGGGTTTCCGTGTCGGGGACGCCTTCTGTTGACGGCACCTCGACCCTCAAACTCTCCGGCAGCGGTTTCCAATCGGTGCAGAACGGCTTCGGCGGCATCTATGTTCTGTTCGGTGTTGCCGAAGGCACGTGGCAGCCCAGCAAGGGCGGCAAGACGGGCACAAACCTGCGCTACGCCTATGACGATGAATCGAATCCGGTGGGCTATCAGCTGTTCGTCACGTTCCCGGGATCGTCAACAGCTCACGCTGCCAACGGCGGCACACTGAAGGCCGACGGAACATGGTCCGGCGAAATCATCCTGCCGGGCGCTCGCTTCACGTCCTATGACCGCGAGCGCAATCCGGTCGATGTTGACTGCACGCGTGAGCGCTGCGGCATCATCACGATCGGCGCGCACGGCGTGGCGAACGCCAAGAACGAAACCTTCACGCCGATTGAGTTCCCTGCTGCCGCAGCGGCTGGCCAGTCCGGCGGCGAACAGCAGCAGAACAACGGCGCATCCGGCGCGGCAGCCGCACCGAAAGCCAATGCGCAGAAGGACAACAAGGACCAGAAGAACGCAGACGCCCCCGCCGCACCGGCACCGGGAGCAGCGGGTGGACAGCAGCCGGTGTCAGGGCCCCTGCTGGAGCCCGATCAGGTTGATGCGATCAACACGAACGCCAACCGCATGGTGTTTCTGCTGATGATCGGGGTTGTTCTCGCCATCTGTGCGGTTGCCCTGGCCGTGGGAGTCGGTTCCTACATGGCAGTGAAATCGCTTCTTCTGGGTGTCAGCCCCGAAGCACTGGAGCGTGTGCGCACGCGTAGGGCTAAGCGCGCTATCGCGGCAGAGCACAAGCGCGAACGCAAACTGCAGAAGTTCCGCGTGAAGCAGGATGCGCGCACCCGCAAACGTGAAAGGGCAGCCGATGCCAAGATCGCCCGCGCTGACATGGAAGACGCGGGAGTGCGCTATCCGGTCATCGCCGAACAGCAGTCCTACGCTCAGCAGCCCGGTGCACAGGACCAACCTGCGGCCGGACCCATGCGGTTCTTTGAACTCATCCACAACGACGCAGGGGCCACCGGCAGCCACACGCAGCGCCAGGCGGCGGGCAGTCAGCAGGTGCATTCCGAGGGCACACCACCCGGTGCTGCAGGAGGAGATTCCCCAACGCTCGTCATGGATCGCTTGCTGGGCGAAGCAGATGCACGGGAGGATCAGCGATGAAGCGCACAGCAATAACCCTGGTGGCAGCCGCGGCAGCTTTTCTGCTGTTCCTCTTTGCTGCGGGTATCGCAATCGGCACGGCAGCCTTCGCATCGCCGGCTGACAGCGCGGAAGGGTCCGAGGCTGAGTCGTCGAAGCTGAAAATCTCAGACGCCGCCCTCACGTGGGGAATCAATGCAGAATCCGGCTCAGGTGCGTATCTGCCCGGTTCATGCAACTTCCTTTCCGCAGGTGTGGCAGGCGACAACGGGGGATCCTCGTTGTGGCCGAATGACGCCGAAAAGCGCGGACTGTTCAAGGCGAAAGACGGCAACGTGGAGATTCTGCGGCCCACCGCTGATGGCGGCACGCAGCCGATCACGTGGGACAACAAATGCCAGACCCCGGAAGGCAAACGCGTCAACATCTCAGGCGTGAACTCTGGAAACTACGTCCAGTTCTCCGGCGGTAAGGGAGAAGTGGACACCGCTGCGAACACGGGCACCATCCAGTGGGAGGGTTCGTTCACCCTGGTGTACTACTCCGGGTACACCTACTGGTCGGTGAGCAACCCCAAGCTCGAAGTGAAGAACGGCAAGGGCAAGCTCACCGGCACCTTCTCCGGCTACGGCACCGACATGGAGGACCTGTCCAAGTGGGAAAAGCTCAACCCCGTTGAAGGCACCATCGCCGACTTCGAAAACAACACGGTCAAGCTTGATGAAAACGGCTTCACCGTCACCCCGGACTACGAGGGCATCGACAGTGGGCAGCCAGACCAGAACAAAGAAAAAGACGGCTGGGGTTCGTTCCCCAAGAGTTGGGTGGACTTCAACGTACTGACCGGCCAGGCCCAGTACTGGTACACCTCCGGCGGAGCCGCTGATGTGCGCAAGAAGCCCAGTCCGCTGAGCGTGTCGTTCACGGGCACCCCGATCGTGCCCGAACAGCCTCCGACTGATTCGCAGCAGCCCAAGCCGAAACCCGACACCGGGGGAGACAGCAAGGACAAGCCGGGCGGCACCTCGTCAGAAGAAAAGAAGCCATCGGAAACCCCGAAGGGATCAGACGCGACCCTGTTCTGGGCGATCAACAAGGAAAGCAGCGCCGGTGGGTTCGCACCCGGCACATGCAACTTCCTATCCGCCGGAGTATCTCCGGACAGCGGCGGGGCCGTCGTGTGGGACGCACCCGGAAAGCTGTACAAGCCCAGCCACGGCAACGTGAAGATCGAAAAGCCCGACGCATCCGGCAAGTTCCACACCGCAACATGGCAGAACAAGTGCGATGACCGCTACGGCGGGCGAGTCGTGGCAGCGGACAAGAACTCGCACCACGAATCGCGGTTGAACATGGGCGCTGGAAGCATTGACTTCGAGGACGGCGGAATCACTGCCAGCTGGGACGGCGGCTTCACGATCGTGTTCTACTCCGGCATGACCTACTGGTCGGTCGCCGATCCGAAGCTGACAGTCACACAGGACGGCAAGGGCGAGCTGACGGGTACCGCATCCGGCTACGGCGCAGACATGGACGACCTGTCGAAATGGGAGAAGCTGAAGTCCGAAACCATCACGCTGGCGACTTTCTCCGGCCTCGATGTGGGCAAGGCAGTCAAGGACGGTGGATTCACCGTCACCCCCGACTATCTGGGTGTTGAATACAACGCGGGCGACGGTATTACGCCGCAGGACCGCACCGGAAGCGAATGGGGTTCATTCCCCAAGAGCTTTGTCGACTTCAACGTCAAAACCGGGCAGAGCTCCTACTGGTACTCCTCGGGCGGAATTGCAGACGCACGCAAACCCGCGCTGCCGCTGACGGTTGCCTTTGACAACAGCTTCGAGCCCCCAGCGCCAGAACCGGCCAAACCTGGTCAAAGCGCTGCCGGTGCAGGCGCGACCGGTTCAACCGTGCCCGGCTCAAGCACCGTCGGTGGGTCCGGCGTTGGCGGCCCCGGTGCTGCCGGGTCTGGCGGTGGGCCGGGCGCTCTGCCGCAGAGCCCCGATGCTCAGCCGGCAGACGTGGAAGACAAGACCGCTTTCGCTGCTACCGCAGCCGAAGCTCGCCGATCCGAGGGTATGGGCTCAATCAGTGCGAAGAGCTGGGGGCTTGGCGGAGCAACCGCAGCCGCAGGCATTGCCGCAACGGTCGGAATCGGCTGGCTGCTGCGCAGAACTATTGGGCTCGACCCGAGCACTTGGACCTAAACCACTTACAGACAAAAAGAAAGAAACCCGGAAACCGGGCCAACACCTCGTGGAGGAAACATGACCATCACAGTCCCACCCGCGGAAACCGCGTCATTCTCACAGCGACTGCGCGAAGAAACCCAGCGCGAACACAGCGCGGCCGAATCCGAGCGCTTCATTGTCGATCTCATGGGAGGAAAACTCGACCGCGAAGCCTACATTGCGCTGCTGGAACAGTACGCAGTGCTGTATCCGGCACTGGAATCGGCTGTGCAGGCCGCATCATCGGGTTCGGTGCTCGCAATGTTCGACCACCCCGGACTGGCACGCACGCAGGCAATCAATGACGACCTCGACCAGCTGCTCGGCACTGACAGGAAGCCGCCGGTGCCGGTCACAGCAACGCGCCTGCTGGCAGAGCGCTTCCAGTCTGGGCTTGAGCCAGAACAGCTGCTGGCCCACCACTACCTGCGCTACCTGGGTGACCTGTCCGGCGGCTTGGCGATCGGCAAACTGGTCAAGCGGCACTACTCGATCGAAGACGAAGCACTCAACATGTGGCGCTTCCCCGGAATCGACAAGCCGAAGCTGTTCAAGGACGACTACAGGGCCAAGCTTGACGCTGTGTCGCTGAGCGAAGCACAGCAGGAAGCTCTCATCGCCGAAGCCGAACTTGGCTTCCGCCTGAACAAGGCGATCTTCCGCGAACTCGGAGCAGCGCGCGGACTGTGACCGCTCCCAGCTGACAAGCGTTGTGGGTGTCGAGGTGATGAGCGCTTTGGTGCTGTAGCGCTGCTTCGCCGCGGCGTGCCCCGCCGGGGCCCCACCCCCAAACAAAGAACGAGGTGCCGCTCACCTGAGAAGGTGAGCGGCACCTCGTCCTTCTTTCGCTTTCTGTGCTTTCCATCAAGGATTGTGCGCACCACAAGTGGCGTATCGGGTCCTTGTTTAGTGTGTTCCTACGGAAGGAGAAGCGATGCTGATTGTCTTGATGGCCATCGTCATCGGCGCGATCATGGCCAGGTCCCCGATTACGGGAGGTTTGGCAAGGGCAGACAAAGCTTCGGTCGACAAGCAAGCAGCCAAACGCGGGCTTCCGCTTCCAGACGACCTGCGTCCGGTGATCACAGACCGACTGGTTCGGCGTGAAAAAACGCTGCAGGCGTGGTCGGCGGCGGGCATCATTCTCGGTTCGCTCTCAATAGTCGTGGTCCCGCTGTTCTACGGCTGGCATACGGGAGACATCTTCTACGTGCCGCTCATCCTGGGCGGGTTCGGGATTGGAAGCATCTTGGGCAGACTGCGTCTGGTTCGGCGGGGAGTGCCATCGCTGCCAGGCCGGTCCCAGGTGACCCGATCAGTGCGCCCAACCGTGACCGACTACGTCACCACCGGCGAGGTGATCTGCTTCTTCCTGGTTCCCGTATCGATTGTTCTGAATGTGGCCGGAATGTGGATTTTCCTGGGGCTGCTGCCGTATATCCCAGGCGAATTCAACGGACGCTACGGCCTTGTGACCGCTGTGAACATTGTGCTCCTGCTTCTGTGGGCGCTCATGCCGTCCGCGGCCCGCAAGTTTGTCGCAACGCCGCAGTATGCCGGCAACGACTTCGAACTGGCATGGGATGACGCAGAGCGCACGTCGATTCTGCGCGCACTGGGTGACGGTGCGGTGGGCATGACGGCTATCTCAGCGGTGTTTACGCAGGGGGTTGTCGGCGAACTCATCTTGCACCCCATGTCCGTTCCGGCGCGGAGGATCTGACGAACATGCTTGCCGCCGGGGCTTTCTTCGTCGGGCTGAACTGTGCTGCGCTGGTCGTGGCGCCCCTTCTGCCGGGACGTCTGAAGCGCACCCCGTGGCGCAGACTGTGGCCGAACGGTGTCAGCTGGCAGTCTGCTCTTCGAGCTCCACGCGCTCGCGTTCGCGTTCCTGCGTGGGGACGCGGCGTATGAAAACTGCCGCGATGAGCGCTCCGAGTGCAACGAAACCACACGTGATGAAAGCGGCCCCTGCACCATCGGCGTGTGCGCCCTGTTCAGAAAGGCCAGAACTGAGGGCCCGGGCCTGAGCGGAACCGTAGATCGAGATCATGAGCGCGGTTCCGGCAGCGCCGGCCAGCTGCTGCATCGTGTTGAAGATGGCCGAACCGTGACCGTACAGCTGCTTTGGCAGCGAACCCAGTGCCGTGGTCATGGCGGGTGTGAAGATCATGGCCAAGCCGATTGAGAAAGCCGTGAAGATCACAGCAATAAACCACGGGCTGGTGTTCTCGCTGACGGCAGCCAGTGCGAACATGCTGATCACCGCAATCAGCATGCCGGGAATCAGCAGAGGTTTGGGGCCGAAACGGTCAAACAGGCGTCCCGCAACGGGAGAGAGCGCGGCTTCCAGGACGCCGCCGGGCAGGGTGATAAGTCCCGTAACAAGTGCGGTGGCCATCAGCCCGCCCTGGATGAACAGAGGCAGAGTGTTCATGAGTCCCAGCAGGGCTGCGAAGAATCCCATCATGGCAACAAGGCACAGGGTGAAGTTGAGGTTGGTCAGCGGGCGCAGGTCAAGAAGCGCATTGCCGTGTTTGCCGCGCACAATCTGGCGCCATACAAACAGCGCAAGACCGATGATGCCGATGACCAGGATGATTACCGGGGTGCGTGCCTCCGGCCCACCAGCAGTGATCACGCTGATCGAGCTCAAACCGTAGACCAGGCCACCGAAGGCGAATACGGACAAGATCATGGACAGCACATCAATGCCTTCGGACGTGCGTTCGCTGGCGTTGGTCAGTTTGACGGCGCCGATAATCGTCGCGATAGCCACCAGCGGCACCATGACGGTGAAGATTCCGTGCCAGCTGGTCACACTGAGAATCAGACCGGCAACCGTTGGGCCAAGGGCGGGTGCAGCCGCGATGACAACACCGATCAGGCCCATGACGGTGCCGCGCCGGTTGGCTGGAACCATGAGCATCGTGACGGTCATGAGCAGCGGCATGATGATCGCGGTGCCAATTGCTTGGGCAACGCGGGCAAGCAGCATGATCACAAAGTTTGGTGCGAGCGCCGCGCCGATCGTGCCGACCAGGAAGATGATGGTGGCGAAGAAGAAGACCGATCGTGTGGTGAACCTGCCCAGTATCCATCCGGTTGTGGGCAGCACGATCGCCATGGTCAGAAGGAATCCGGTGAGGAACCACTGAGCCAGGTCCGCACCGATCCCCAGGTCTTTCATGATGGACGGAAGCGCAACCGCGACGGTGGTTTCGTTCAACATCATGACGAATGCGGTCGACACAAGAACGGTGAGAACCCATTTCACCGTCGACGGAATAGCAGCGTTTGGTGACGTTTCAGGCACGTTGAATAAGCCTTCAGTTTGGATGGCCCCATGATGAGGGGTGACGGCGGCTGCAGAAAGAAGAAGTGCAGCATTCGGATGCTAGCAAGATTTCAGCTCGGCTTGTACGTTACGTGACACGCTTCATGGACAGTGGCTGGGTGGCGGCTTAGGCCGCTGCACGGGGCTTGCCTGGTCCGTGTGACGAAATCATTCACAGAAGACCACCGGAAATCACTGCCGAGCTTTATCGTGAGCGCATGAGCACGCACACACCCCAGTCTTTCCAGCCCCGAGCCAAACGGCCCGACAAATCCGACGCCTCAAGCCTCGATTTCACGACTCAGGCCGTGCACGTCGGCAACGAGATTGATCAAGGTTCGGGCGCCATTCGCACGCCGATTGTTTTGGCGAACTCCTACGCTCTGCCCGAGGACCCATCCAACGTCAGCTGGTCTGGCACCGATGTCCCTCTTTACACCCGCAATTCGGGTGCTAACCAGCTGGCTCTGCAGCAGAAACTGGCAGCACTCGAAGGCGGCGAGGACGCTGTCGCGCTCGCCTCCGGTGTTGCCGCTTTGCACGCGGTGTTCTTCAGCTATCTCAAGTCAGGTGACCACATTGTCGTTGCCGATGTCACCTATGAGGCCACATGGCGCCTGTTCAAAGAACTGCTGCCGCAGAAGTACGGCATTGAAGCCACGTTCGTTGACGCGAGCGACCCCAAAGAAGTCGAAAGCGCCATTCGCCCGAACACACGCTTGGTGCACGTTGAGGTCATCGCGAACCCGACAACCAAGATCACCGACATCCCGAAGATTGCGGATATTGCCCACAAGGCCGGTGCCCTGTTGGTGGTTGATTCGACGTTCACCCCGCCACCCCTGTACCGCCCGCTGGAAGACGGTGCGGACTTGGTGGTGCACTCGCTGACCAAGTACATCAACGGTCACGGCGACGCGATGGGCGGTGCCGTCATCGGCAGCCGCGAAGCCATCCGCCCAATTAAACAGGACGCGATGGTCGATGTCGGCGGCATCATTTCGCCATTCAACGCGTGGCTGATCAGCCGCGGCTCGATCACCCTGCCGCTGCGGCTTCGCCAGCATCTGGACTCCGCCCAGAAGGTGGCCGAGTTCCTTGACGCTGACCCGCGAGTTGCCTACGTCGCCTACCCGGGTCTGAAGTCACACGCACAGCATGAGGTCGCTGCGCGTCTGTTCGGAAACCGCGGCTTCGGCGGTGTTCTGGCCTTCGCCGTTGAAGGAGATTCCGACACCCAGAACCGCTTTGTGGCGAATCTGCGCGTGGTCACCTCCGCGGTATCGCTCGGACATGACGAATCGCTCATCGTGCACGTCGGCACCGAGGGTCCTCGGGTTGCTGCCTACCCACCCGAGTTCCAGAAGTGGGGTCACCTGCGGTTCTCCGTCGGCCTGGAAGCAGCCGAGGACATCATCGGCGATCTCGCAGCGGCTCTCGATGCCACCTTCGGCCCCCTTTCCTGGCTCTTCCGGTTCTAGAGTGCGTTGACCCGGGCTGATAGCTGCCCGG